>NZ_JBXASM010000028.1:0-1425 GCF_058809295.1 Schumannella sp. GW821-FHT10F01 | reverse complement strand
GGTGCGGCCCGTCGCCTCGCGCGCGCCGCGGCCGCGGCGGGCGGGGCCGGGGAGCCTCCGGCGGCGGTCACCGCCGCCGATCTCCGGGCGGCGGCCGACTCCGACGCGGGCGGCGCCGCCGGCCGAGGCCCGCTCGCGGCACCCGTCGGGCTCACTGCGGCAGGCCCGCTCTGGCTCGATCTCGCGGCCGACGGCCCGCACGCCGTCGTGGGCGGCACGACCGGCTCCGGCAAGAGCGAGCTGCTGACGACCTGGGTCGTCCAGCTCGCACGGCTCCGGCCGCCCGAGGCCGTGTCGTTCCTGCTCGTCGATTTCAAGGGCGGCGCCGCGTTCGCGCCGCTCGACGGGCTGCCGCACGTGGTCGGCATCATCACCGACCTCGACCCCGGCGTGACCCGTCGCGCGGCCCGGAGCCTCGGCGCCGAGCTGCGACGGCGCGAGCGCGAGCTGGCCGACCGGGGCGTCCGATCGATCGACGAGCTGCCGCCGGAGGCCGTCCCGCGGCTCGTCGTGGTGATCGACGAGTTCGCCGCGCTCGTCGCCGACCACCCGGAGCTGCACGACATCGTGGCCGACCTCGCCGCCCGCGGCCGCTCGCTCGGCGTGCACCTCGTGCTCTGCACGCAGCGGCCCGCGGGCATCGTGCGGGACGGGGTGCTCGCCAACGCCGCGCTCCGGCTGTCGCTGCGGGTGAACAACGCGGCCGACAGCCGCGCGGTGCTCGGTCGGGACGACGCGGCCCGACTGCCGCCGTCGCGGCGCGGACTCGTCGCCGTCGCGGACGCCGAGGGGGTGGTCAGGGTGGCGCAGCTCGCGCGGACCGCCCCGTCGGACGTCGAGGAGGCGGCGCGGCGCTGGCCGGGCAGATCGGCGCCGTGGCGGCCCTGGGCGGACCCGCCGCCCGACCGCATCGCGTGGGACGCGGTGTCGGGGGAGCCGGGCGCGTTCGGCATGGCGGACGAGCCGGAGCGGCAGCGCACGGCGCCCGCCCGCTACCGCCCGGAGTCCGACGGCAACGTGCTCGTGGTGGGCGGCCGGCGTGCCGGGGTCTCCAGCGCGCTCGCGGCGCTGGCCGCCGCCTCCGGTCGCGCCGTGGTCGTCGCCCCCGCCCGGGTCGCGGACGCCTGGGGCGTGCTGGCCGACCTCGTCGCCGCGCCGCCGTCGGAGACCGTGCTCGTCGTCGACGACGTGGACGCGCTGCTCGCCTCGGCCGACGATGAGGACCGCCTCGAGCTCGCCGCGATGCTGGCGGCGCTCGGGCGCGCGCTGCCGGCCCGCGGCGGTGCGGTGCTGCTCGGCGCCGCCCGCGCGCCGAGCGGAGCCGGCGGCCTGCTCCAGCTCGTCGACGCGCGGCTGCTGCTCGGGATGCCCGACCGCGAGTCGCACGTGCTCGCGGGCGGCGCGGGCGCCGACTGGGCGCCGCGG
>NZ_JBXASM010000027.1:0-3729 GCF_058809295.1 Schumannella sp. GW821-FHT10F01 | reverse complement strand
GCTCGGCGGCATGTCGGCCGAGGATGCGGCGGCGCGCAGCGCCTCCGGTGCGACCGGCCGCGGCGGCGCGGGCGGCATGATGGGCGGCGGCGCCGGCGGTGCCGGCGCGGGCGGCGCATCCGAGAAGCGCAAGCGCCGCGGCCTCGGCGGCCCGCTCGCTCCCCGGCTCGAGGACGACGAGGAGCTCGGCCCGCTGTCGAACGGCGCCGCGGCCGGCGGCCGCGACGACGACTGATCCCGCTCTCCGGGTGCGCCCTGAACGGCGCGCCCGCGAGATTGCGGATTCCTCGCTTCCCGTCTAGCGTGGAGGCCGCGCCACCCGGATCCCGTCGTGGCGCGACCTCCGCAGTTCTCCCGAAGGGCCAGGCCCGATGACCGACCGCATCTCCGCCGAGGAGGGCGCGCTCGCGCGCGGCACCGCGGCGCTCGACGCCGCGGGCGCCAGCATCGCCGGCGGCGCCGCGCGGGTGCAGTCGTCGTTCGGCGAGCTGGCCGGCGTCTGGAAGGGCGAGGCCGGCGTCTCCTACGGCGCGCTCATCGCGCAGTGGGATGAGGACGTGCGCCACCTGCAGGCCGTGCTCGCCGGGCTCCGCGGCGCCCTCGCCGCGACCGAGCGCGACCAGCACGCGGTGGACGAGCACCAGACGGCCGTCATCAAGGGCCTCGGCTCGATGATGGGCGGCGGAGCATGACCGGCGACCTCAGCGTCGGACCGGCGCGACTCCACGCGCTCGCCGCCGACCTCCGCTCCGAGTCGGCGAAGATCGAGGCGGCCATGGGCGAGCTGTGCGCCGAGATGTCGTCGCTGCGCGCCGCATGGTCCGGCTCGGCGCAGACGCAGTACGACGCCGCGAACGCCGAGTGGACCGCGACGCTGAACCACATGAACGCGGTGCTCGTGCGGATCGCGGCCGGCGCCGACGTGACAGCCGACGCGTTCGCCAAGTCCGACGCGGCCGCGGCCGCGGGCTTCAAGGCCTGAGCATCTCGGCTCGCCGGAGGCGCCTCGACCGCGACCCCGGCAGAATGGTCGTCGTGAGCGCGGGGGAGGTCTGACGCCGTGTCGAATCCGGTCCCGGACCGTCGGCGCATCGCCGTGCTCGACGGCGACCGCCGGCTCGACCTCGCGCTCCCGTTCGACGACTCCCTCGCCGAGGCGTTCCAGCTGCTCGGCATCCGCCTCGAGCCGGGCCGGCACGTCGTGCTCGAGCGCAGCGGCCGCGAGGCGGAGCTCAGCGTCACCGGCGCGGATCTCGCCGAGGGCGCGCTCTTCGCGGTCGTCGACCTGACGGTCCGGCCGGAGGCCCCGCGACGACGGCGCGGCGCCGGCGCGGCCGGCCGCGTCGACTTCGGCAGCCCGTGGTGGCTGCTCACGGCGCTCGCCGCGGTCGTCGTCGCGATCGAGTTCGGCGCCCCGCTCGGCGGTCCGTTCGCGGAGCCGATCATCCGGATCGCCGTCGCGACCGTGCTCGGGGCGGCCGCCGCGGCCTCCGCCGTCGTGTGGTCGCGGCAGTCCGGCGGTGGCGGCGCCGTCGGGTCCGTGGCGATGACCGGTCCGCTCGCCCTCGCGTTCGCGTCCGGGGTCGTCGCCGTGCCGCCGGACCTGGCGTCGGCCGCGCACCTCGCGGCGGTGACCGGGCTGCTCGCCGCGGCCGTGCTCTCCGCCCTGCTCGTCGTGACCATGCGCGGCGCGCGGCTGCGTGCGGCCGCCGGCACCGCCACGGCGATCCTGCTCGGCCTCGTCGCCGTGTGGGGGCTGGCGCTGCTCATGGGCTGGGGCCCGGCTGCCGCCGCCGCCGTGTCGGCCGGTGCCGTCGCGCCGATGCTCCGCGCGCTGCCCTCGACGCTGCTCAACGTGTCCGAGGGCTACTTCATCGACTACTCGCGCTTCATGTCGAGCCGGTGGACGGTGCGCGGCACGATCCCGGACGACCCGGGACGGGTGCGGATGGCCTACGTGCGCGACGTGGTCGAGGCCTCGAGCGCGCGGCTCGCCGTCGGCACCGCGCTGCTCAGCGCGATCCCCGTGGTGTGCGTGCCGATCGTGCTCGCGGCCGACGTGCGCGATCCGTTCGTGCTCGGCGGTGAGATCGCGCTCATCGCGCTGCTCGCCCTGGCGCTGCTGCTCGTGCCGCGCCGCTCGGCGTCGCCCCTGCTGCGCTGGATCCCGCGCGCCTCGGCCGGCCTCGTGCTCGCGATCGGCGCGATCGGCGCCATGCAGGTGCTGCCGTCGCCGGTCGACCTGCTCACCGCGGGCGGGCTCCTGCTCGCCGGGATCGTCGGCGCGTTCATCGTGGTGCCGGTCGCGCGGGGCGCGAACTCGCTCGGCTGGTCGCGCACCGCGGACATCGCCGAGGCCTTCGCGGTGGCGCTGGCCCTGCCCGCCGGGCTGCTCGCGGCGGATGCCCTGAGTCTTCTTCGTGGAATGATGGCCGGATGAGCGCGCCGGCCCCGAACGCCCAGGCCGGCCCTCCCGGGCTGTGCTGGAACTGCCGGCAGACCATCCCCGCCGGCAGCCCGCGCTGCATCTGGTGCGGCGTGCCCCAGCGCGGCGTCGCCACGGCACCCGCGACGGCGGGCGGCGTGCCGCCGGTGCCGCCGGGCCCCGGCTCCGGCGGACAGCCCGGACCGCCGCCGGGCTTCGGCGCACCTCCGGCGCCCGGCATGCCCGGCGCCTCGCAGCAGGGCTTCGCGGGTCCGCCGCCGGGCTTCTCGGGTCAGCCCCAAGGTCTGGCCGGGCAGCAGCAGGGCTTCGCCGCGCAGCACGGCTTCGGCGGCAGGCCGGACGGCGCCGCGCAGCCCGGCACCGCGCAGCCCGGCGCCGCGCAGCCTGGCACCCAGGGCCGGATGCCGGGCGGGATGCCGAATGCGGCGCTCCCGGTGAGCCGCGCCGCCATCCGCCGCACCGACCCGACCCTGCCCGCCGGGTTCGCCGGCACCCCGGCCCGCGCCGGCGCGCGGCTCGGCGCGTTCACCGTCGACGTGCTCGTCATCGCGGCGGTCGCCGCCGCGGCGGGCCTGCTCGGCGCGAACTGGATCTTCGGCGCGCTCGGACTGCTCGAGTCCGCCCTGTTCCTCTGGGTGCTCCAGGCGCGCACCGGCGCGACGCCGGGCAACGCGCTCTTCCGGCTCCGCACCGCGCGCGCCGATGCGCCGTACTCGCCCGGCGTCGGCCGCGGCGCCGTCCGGATCCTCATCGTCGGCGTCGGCGGGCTCGTCGCCGTCGTCGGCGCCTGGGTCGTCATCGCGTCGTCCGCGTTCGACCGCGGCGGGCTCGGACGCAGCTGGGCCGACCGCGCCGCGCGCACCCTGGTCGTGCGCGTGCCCCGCCGCGAGCGGATGCCGCGCGCGGACCGAGCCCCGGCCGCGGCGGCCCCCGGCGTGCCGATCGCGCCCGGTGCGCTCGCCTCGCAGCCGCTCGCGCCGCCGACGAGTCAGCAGCCCGTCGCCCGCCCGGTCGCCGCCCCGCCCGGTGCCCGGCCGAACGCATATCCCCAGCCGGTCATCCAGCCCGCGGCTCCGGCAGCGGGCGTGCCGATCCCGGGCGCCGCCGTGACGGCGCCGGGAGAGCAGACCGGCGTGCCGGACCCGCACGCGACGCCGGCCGCGACCCCGCCCGCGCAGCCGTCGCCCGCTCCGCAGGCCGCCGGCCCGATCGTGGAGCAGCCGGGGGTGCAGCCGCCGGCACCGCAGCCGGTCGCCCTCCAGCCGATCGCGCCGGAGCCGTCC
>NZ_JBXASM010000026.1:0-6962 GCF_058809295.1 Schumannella sp. GW821-FHT10F01 | reverse complement strand
GCCGAGCGCCCCGCGCCGGCGCAGGCCGAGCCGGCGGCCGCCGCCGCCCCCGCGCAGCCCGCGGCACCCTCCGCGCCGGCGCCCGAGCCCGAGCTCCTCCTCGTCTTCGACACCGGCCAGCGCGAGCAGCTCCCGACCCCGGTCGCGGTCAACCTCGGCCGCTCGCCCGCCGCGACGGAGGCCTCCGACCGGCTCATCGTCGTCGCCGACCCCGAGTCGACCGTCTCCAAGACGCACCTGCGACTCGAGCACGCGCGCGGCCGCACCTGGGTCACCGACACCGGGTCGACCAACGGCACCGAGCTGCTCGACGAGGACGGCGGCGCCGTCCGCCTCGCCCCGGGCGACCGCACGGTGCTCGAGGAGGGCACCCGCGTGCGCGTCGGCAACCGCGCCTTCACCGTGAGCCTCCTCGTCGGGGGACAGAGGACAGCATGACCGGATCCCGTCTCGCCCCGCCCCGCGTGCCCTCCGGCAAGATCGCGGTGCAGCCGCCGCCCGAGCTCCAGGCCTCCGAGGGCGGCTCCGGCCTGCTCAGCTCGATGCTCCCGATGCTCGGCAGCATCGGCTCGATCGTCATGGTCACCGTCTCGAACAGCGGCCCGACAGGCTTCGTCACGGGCGGCATGTTCCTGCTCTCCTCGCTCGGCTTCGTCGCCGTCAACGGCTGGCGCCAGCGCTCGCAGCGCAACTCGCAGGTGCTCGGCGCGCGGCGCGAGTACCTCGCCTACCTCGGCGAGCTGCGGACGACCGTGCGCACCGCCGCACGCCAGCAGCGCCGCGCGGCGAACTGGGTGAACCCCGCCCCGCAGGCGCTCACCTACCTCGCCGAGGAGCGCACCCGCGTATTCGAGCGGGCGGCATCCGACGAGGACTTCCTCACCGTGCGCCTCGGCGTCAGCGACCAGCCGCTCTGCGTCAGCCTCGAGGCTCCGGAGCTGCCGCCGCTCGCGCAGCTCGACCCGGTCGCCGCCTCCGCGGCGCACCGCTTCATGCTCACGCACGAGGTGCAGCACAACCTGCCGCTCGCCCGCTCGCTCCGCGACGTCTCGAAGGTGGAGATCACCGGCGACGATGAGGACGAGGTGCGCGGCCTCGTGCGCTCGATGCTGCTCGGACTCGCGACCCTGCACGACCCGGACACCCTCCAGATCGCGGTGCTCGCGGAGGACGGCGCGCTGCCGCAGTGGGAGTGGGCGAAGTGGCTGCCGCACACCCACTCGCGCCGGGTCTCCGACGCCATCGGCCCCGCGCGGATGATCGCCGGCTCGATCGACGAGCTCGAGGAGCTGCTGCCGGCGGACCTGCGCGAGCGCTCCCGGTTCGGCGCCGCGGCGGGCACGCTGCCGCACGTGGTGATCGTGTCCGACGGCGTGCCGCTGCCGGCCGGCAATCCGGTGGTCAGCGAGGAGGGCATGCAGGGCGTCACCGTCATCGACCTGCCGAGCCGCTGGGGCGAGCTGCTGAACCCGGGCGTGCTCCGCGTCGCGTTCGGCGGGGCCGCCGGCGTCGAGGGCACCGCCGAGCTGCTGCAGGTGCGCACCCAGTCCGAGCGCGTCACGCCGGACTACGCCAGCATCACCGAGGCGGAGGCCACCGCCCGCCGCCTGCTGCCGCTGTACTCGCCGACGGCCGCCGCCGCGGGCGGCGGAGCGGCGACCCAGCGCCAGATGGAGCTCGTCGACCTGCTCGGGCTGCCGGACGTGCGCGACGTCGACTTCTCCCAGTCGTGGAGCGGACGGCTCGAGCGCGACCGCCTCCGCGTGCCGATCGGCCAGGACACGACGGGCGCGCCGATCGTGCTCGACATCAAGGAGTCGGCCCAGCAGGGCATGGGCCCGCACGGCGTGCTCATCGGCGCGACCGGCTCGGGCAAGTCGGAGGTGCTCCGCACCCTCGTGCTCGCGCTCGCGATGACGCACTCGTCCGAGCAGCTCAACTTCGTGCTCGTCGACTTCAAGGGCGGCGCGACGTTCGCCGGCATGGCGGGCATGCCGCACGTGTCCGCGATCATCACGAACCTCGGCGACGAGATCTCGCTCGTCGACCGCTTCCAGGACGCGCTGCAGGGCGAGGTGGTGCGACGGCAGGAGCTGCTGCGGGCCTCCGGCAACTTCGCGAACGTGTCCGACTACGAGAAGGCCCGCCGCACCGACCGTCCCGATCTCGCACCGCTGCCGGCGCTGCTCATCGTCGCGGACGAGTTCAGCGAGCTGCTCTCGGCGAAGCCCGAGTTCGTCGACAGCTTCATCAACATCGGCCGCGTCGGCCGCTCCCTGCAGGTGCACCTGCTGCTCGCCTCGCAGCGGCTCGAGGAGGGCAAGCTCCGCGGCCTCGACACCTACCTCTCCTACCGGATCGGCCTCCGCACGTTCTCCGCGGCGGAGTCGCGCGCGGTGCTCGGCGTGCCGGACGCGTACACGCTGCCCCAGGAGCCGGGCGTCGGCTATCTCAAGGCCGACACCGAGACCATGACCCAGTTCCGCGCCGCGTACGTGTCGGGGGCGCCGAAGCGCCGCCGCCGCTCCGCCGCGCGCGCCGCCGGCGGCGACGGCGTCACGATCGACCCGCTGGCCGACGTCGAGCTGTTCACGGCCGCGCGCGTGCGCCGCGACGAGGCCGACGAGGAGCAGGAGGCGCCGACCCCGGCCGCCGCGGTGGCCGCGGAGCCGGAGGAGAAGCGCTCCACCTTCCAGATCGCGGTCGACCGGATGGAGGGGCAGGGCCCCGCCGCCCACCAGGTCTGGCTCCCGCCGCTCGACCTGCCGGCCTCCCTCGACCAGCTCATGCCGGATCTCGCGCCGGACCCGGAGCTCGGCCTCATCTCCCGCCGCTGGCGCGACGCCGGATCGCTGACGGTGCCGCTCGGCATCGTCGACGTGCCGCTCGAGCAGCGCCGCGAGAGCCTCACCGTCTCCCTCGGCGGCGCGGCCGGTCACCTCGCGATCGTCGGCGGTCCGCTCAGCGGCAAGTCGACGCTCGCCCGCAGCACGGTCGTCGCGCTCTCGCTGACGAACACCCCGCGCGAGGTGCAGTTCTACGTCATCGACTTCGGCGGCGGCTCGTTCGCGGGCATGCACTCGTTCCCGCACATCGCCGGCATCGCGACCCGCTCCGAGCCGGACGTGGTGCGCCGCACCGTCTCCGAGGTGTCGAGCATCATCGACGCCCGCGAGGTGTTCTTCCGGCAGCAGGGCATCGACTCCATCGACACCTACCGGCAGCGCCGCGCGCGCGGCCAGGTCGACGACGGCTGGGGCGACGTCTTCCTCGTCGTCGACGGCTGGGCGACCATGCGCGGCGAGTTCGAGCAGCTCGAGCAGCAGGTGCAGACGATCGCGGCCCGAGGCCTCACGTTCGGCGTGCACGTGATCGTGACCGCGGCCCGCTGGCTCGAGATCCGCGCCAACCTCAAGGACCTCATCGGCTCCCGCCTCGAGCTGCGGCTCGGCGATCCGGCCGACTCCGAGATCGACCGCAAGGCCGCGGCCAACGTGAACGCCGGGCACCCGGGACGCGGCCTGAGCCCGCGCCGGCTGCAGATGCTCACCACCCTGCCGCGCATCGACGGCTCCGGCGACGCGTCGTCGCTGTCGGACGGCATCGAGGACCTCGTCGCGAAGGTGAGCGCCGCGTACACCGGGCAGCCCGGGCCGAAGCTGCGCCTGCTCCCGGAGCTGCTCCCGCTCGACCAGCTCCGCGCCCAGGCGGGGGAGACCCGGAGCATCCTGCTCGGCGTCGACGAGGCGCAGCTCGCGCCGTTCGCGATCGACCCGCAGGCCGAGCCGCACCTGTTCCTCTACGGCGACGCCGACTCCGGCAAGTCGTCGATGCTGCGCGGCGTCGTGCACGAGATCATGCGGCTCTACACGCCCGCGGAGGCGAAGATCTTCGCGATCGACTACCGGCGCGCGCTGCTCGGCGAGATCCCGCAGGAGTACCTCGGCGCGTACCTCACCTCGCACGACATGGCCATGTCCGGGATCGGCGAGCTGTCGGCCTTCTTCGCCAGCCGGATCCCGGGGCCGGACGTCACTCCCGACCAGCTGCGCTCGCGGTCGTGGTGGAAGGGCGCCGAGGGCTTCATCCTCGTCGACGACTACGACCTGGTCGCGACCTCGCAGGGCAACCCGCTCGCCGCGATGGCGCCGCTGCTCGCGCAGGCGTCCGACCTCGGCCTGCACGTGATCCTGACCCGGCGCGCGGGCGGCGCGAGCCGCGCGGCGTACGACCCGATCATCCAGCGGATGACCGACCTCGGCACCACCGGCATCCTGCTGTCCGGCAACCCGGAGGAGGGCGCGCTGATCGGCAAGGTCAAGCCGCAGCCCGCGGTTGCCGGCCGCGCGCAGATCGTGTCGCGCGACCGCGGCCTCATCAGCGCGCAGCTCGCCTACGTGCCCCCGCAGTTCCAGTAGCGCCGGCGGACCCTTACCCCCCTGAAGCGGGTATGGGGCGAAACGACACGCGCGTCTAGTGTCGTGATCGCAGGGGAGAGCACCCGAAAGGCTCACCTCGCACTGCGCACCGGCGGGGGGTCGGCGACGCAGATGGTTCGTCATTCTGAGGGGGGTGACATGACCTCCCTTGCCGAGATCCTCATCATCCGCGGCCTCATGCCGATCACCAGCATCGACGCCGTGTACTCGCCGGACTACGACGAGAACGCGGTCGTGCAGAAGCTGCTCGACGAGGGCGTCCTGACGCCCGCGTCGCTGGCATCCGCCCGCGCAGCCCAGCTGGGCCTGGCCTTCGTCGAGCTGCTCGACTACCCGGTCGACTCGACCGCCGTCTCGCTCGTGCCGGCGGCGATCTGCCGCCGCTACGAGGTGCTGCCGCTCAGCGTGCAGGGCGACCAGCTCACGCTCGCCATGGCCGACCCGGGCAACGTGCTCGCGATCGACGACGTGCGCGCCGCATCCCGCATGCGCATCAAGCCGGTCGTCGCCGAGCGCGCCGACCTGCTCACGGCGGTCGACAAGTTCCACCGCATGGACGGCGAGCTCGACTCGCTGACCAGCGTGCTCGAGGAGGAGGCCGCACCGTCGGCCGACGTCGCCATCGCCGACGGCTTCGAGGACGACGCGCCCATCGTGCGCTTCGTGAACCTGCTCATCAGCCAGGGCATCCAGGACCACGCGTCCGACATCCACCTGGAGCCGGGCGAGCTCGAGCTCACCGTGCGCTACCGCATCGACGGCGTGCTGCACGTCATGCAGCGCGCGCCCAAGAACATCCAGAACGGCGTCATCTCGCGCCTGAAGATCATGTCGGACATCGACATCGCCGAGCGCCGCAAGCCGCAGGACGGCCGTCTCTCGGTGCGCCACGGCGGCCGCCAGATCGACCTCCGCGTCGCGACCCTCCCCACGGTGTGGGGCGAGAAGGTCGTCATGCGAATCCTCGACAACAACGCCACCAAGGTGTCGATGGACCAGCTCGGCCTGACCCCGCGCAACGCGGAGGCCTACCGCCGGTCGTACACGAAGCCGTACGGCATGATCCTCGTCACCGGCCCGACCGGCTCCGGCAAGTCGACCACGCTGTACACGACGCTCAACGCCGTCGTCCGCCCCGAGATCAACGTGATCACGGTCGAGGACCCGGTCGAGTTCCGCATGGCGGGCATCAACCAGGTGCAGGTCAACAACAAGGCCGGCCTGACCTTCGCCAGCGCGCTGCGCTCGATCCTCCGATCGGACCCGGATGTGGTCCTCATCGGCGAGATCCGCGACCACGAGACCGCGCAGATCGCGATCGAGGCGTCGCTGACCGGCCACCTCGTGCTCTCGACGCTGCACACGAACGACGCGCCGAGCGCCGTGACGCGACTCACCGAGATGGGCATCGAGCCCTTCCTCGTCGGGTCCGCGCTCGACTCGGTCGTCGCCCAGCGACTCGCGCGCCGTCTCTGCGACCGCTGCCGCCAGCCGTACGCGCACGACCCGGAGGACCTGCACCGGCTCGGCTTCGTCGTCGACCCGTCGCAGCCCGCGCCGGAGCTGTACCAGCCGGTCGGCTGCTCCACCTGCTCGAACACGGGCTACCGCGGCCGTCTCGCGCTGCACGAGATCATGAGCGTCTCCGAGGAGATCGAGCGGCTCACGGTCGCCCGCGCCTCGAGCGCGGAGATCAGCAAGGTCGCGATCTCGCAGGGCATGACCACCCTGCGCATGGACGGATGGGCGAAGGCCGTCGCCGGCCTGACGTCGATCGAGGAGATCCTGCGCGTCGTCGCCTAGGCGGCCGTGCAGTACTGGGGGGAAATCTGATGGACAAGCCTGTTTACGACATTCCGATGTCCGATGCTTCCGGGGTGCCGTTCGGCGCTCCGGCACCGGCGCCGCCGACGGACCGGGGGCTCTTCACGTCCCCGCCGCCGACGTTGACGCCGGATGGAGACCCCGTCTCGGGTGGGGCCGGCACCCCCTCCGCCGCGTTCACCGCGTCGCCCGCCGCACCCGAGACGGTTCTGCCGACCATGCCGCCGCCCACGTCGGCGCCGACGATGGCCGCCGCGCCGCCCGTGCCCGCCTCGAGCGCGCCGGCGGAGCCGGTCTTCGTGCCCGAGTTCGCGCCCGCCGACTTCCCGGCGCCCGACTTCGCGGCGCAGGACTTCCCGGCGCCCGACTTCGCGGCGCAGGACTTCGGCGTGCCCGAGTTCGGCGCGCAGGCCTACGACCTCGACGCGCCCGCCCCGGCGAGCCACGTGATCGACCTCGACGCCCCGCTGCCCTCGCACGCCGCGCCCTCGCACGCCGCGCCGGCCCCGTCGTCGGCCGTCTTCGACCTCGACGCCCCCGTCGCGTCGTCCGCCGTCTTCGACCTCGACGCCCCGGCCCCGGCCGCCCGCGTCGTCGACCTCGAGGTCCCGGCCCCCGTGCCGGCCGCGGCGTTCCCGGCTCCGGCCGCGGAGCCCGTCGTCGCCGCGCCCGCCGTCCCGGCCGCGCCCGCCCCGGCTC
>NZ_JBXASM010000025.1:0-9896 GCF_058809295.1 Schumannella sp. GW821-FHT10F01 | reverse complement strand
GCCGATCGTCGCGCCGCCCGCGCCGCCCATCGCGGCGCCGCCCATCGCACCGCCGCCCGCCGAGCCGGCCCCGGCACCCGCCGCGACCGCCCCGGTGCCGGTCCCCGCCGCGGACGAGGACGACGACGACCTCGACAGCACCGTCGTCGTCGACCGCACGCCGCGCATCCCGTGGCGGCTGCTGACCGACGACGGGCAGATCATCGCGCTCACCGGCGCGAGCGCCGTGCTCGGCCGCAAGCCGTCCGGCGGCGAGGCGGACGTGCAGTACGTCGCGCTCGTCGACACGACCCGCACGCTGTCGAAGGTGCACGCGCGCGTCGACCTGGTCGACGGCGCCTGGGTCATCACCGACCTGCACTCCACCAACGGCGTGCTCGTCGCGGAGGCCGACGGCGGCGAGCGGCTGCTCGACGCCGGCAGCTCGGCCTCGGCCGACCGCCCGTTCGTGCTCGGCAAGGTCGGCATGCGCATCGCCTACGAGGAGCACGCCGCGGAGGACGCCGGATGACCGGGGTCGCCGCCGTCGAGCTCGCGGTGTCCGCCGTCACCGACACCGGCCTGAAGCGCACCGCCAACGAGGACTCGATGCTCGCCGAGTCGCCGGTCTTCATCGTGGCCGACGGGATGGGCGGCTACGAGGCCGGCGATCGCGCGAGCGCCGCGGTGGTCGAGGCGTTCCGCATCCACGTGCACGGACCGGAGTGGCCGCAGCTGTCCCACATCCGCGAGGCGCTGACGGCGGCGGACGCCGCGGTGGCCGACGTGGCCGCGGGCACGCGGCGCGGCGCCGGCAGCACCGCGACCGGGGTGGTGCTCGTCGAGCACGCCGGCGCGCCGCACTGGCTCGTCTTCAACGTCGGCGACTCCCGCGTCTACCGCCACGTCGGCAGCGAGCTCGAGCAGCTCACCGTCGACCACTCGCTCGGCCAGGAGCTCGTGGACCGCGGCGAGCTGCGTCCCGAGCAGATGCGCACGTTCTCCGAGCGCAACGTCATCACGCGCGCGATCGGCGCCGCCGACAGCACCGCCGACAGCTGGCTCATGCCGGTCACGAACGGCGAGCGGCTGCTCGTCTGCTCCGACGGCCTCCACTCCGAGGTCGCCGACGAGGCCATCCGCGCGACCCTGACGATGAGCGGCCGGCCGGCCTCCGCGGCGACGGCGCTCGTCGAGCTCGCGAAGCGCGAGGGCGGCCGCGACAACATCACCGTCATCGTGCTCGACGTCCTGTCCGGTGGCGGCGACGCGGCGCACGAGGGCGGCACCGACCTCGTCGACCTCGAGGGGCTCGACCCGTCCGCCGACGACACCACCGTGCAGGTGCGCGCGTGACCGACCGCGACGACGACGACGACCGCACGATCGTGACCGGCCCCCGGACCCAGGACGCGGAGCCCGACGACGGCACGATCGTCGTCGAGCGTCCTGCGCCGGCCCCGACGGCAGAGGACGCAGAGCCGGATGACGGCACCGTGGTCGTCGAGCGTCCTGCGCCCGCCGCGCCGGCAGAGGACGCGGACCCGGATGACGGCACCGTGGTCGTCGAGCGTCCTGCGCCGGCCCCGAGGGCAGAGGACGTCGAGCCGGATGACGGCACTGTGGTCGTCGAGCGTCCGGCGCCCGCCCCGACGGCAGAGGACGCGGACCCGGACGACGGCACCGTGGTCGTCGAGCGTCCTGCGCCCGCCCCGACGGCAGAGGACGCAGACCCGGACGACGGCACCGTCGTGGTGGAGCGTCCGGCGCCCGCCCCGCGGGCCGACGATGCCGATCCGGACGACGGCACCGTCGTCGTCGAGCGCGCGACGCCCGCCGCCGCACCGGCCCCCGCCGGCCAGGCCGACGACCCCGACGACGGCACGGTCGTCGTCCCGAGGCCCGGCACCCCCGTCTCGTCCACCACCGAGGGGCCGTCCGCGCTCGTCGTTCGGGCTCCGTCCACCCGACGCGCGAAGCGCACCGCGATCACGCTCCCGCCCGCGGGCACGGAGACCCGCACGGCGGTCGACGCGGTCGGCCCGAACGCCGTCGAGCGGTATCAGCCGCGGGAGCTGCCCGCGCCCCCGCCCGCGCCGGTGCAGCTCGAGACCGGACCCGAGGCGACCCGCGCGCCGGCGCCGGCCATGCCGTCCGTCTCCCGCCGCTCCCGCAGCGCCGGCCGCACGGCGCTGCTGCTCGCCGCGGTCGCGTGCGTCGTGTCGGTCGCCGGCCTCGTGCTCGTGGGCATCCTGGTCTTCGGCGGCTGAGCGCGCCGCAGCGGGCTCAGCGGGCGGCGGCGTCCTCGCCGCGGCGCCGGCGCAGCAGCACCGTGAGCACGCCGACGGTGCCGAGCAAGGTCGCGCCGATCACGCCGATGAGCACGGCCGTCGCGTTCGTCAGGGCCGAGGCCGGAGGCGCGTGGTCCGGCCGCACGACGCCGCCGGAGGCCGCCGGGGCGGATCCCTCCGTGTCGGCGAACGGGCTCTCCGGTCCGCGGATGCCGGGGCCGGGCTGCAGCGCGATCGCGTCGTACGGCTGCACCGAGCCCCAGCCGTCGACGTCGTCGCGCGCGTCGGCATCCGCACGGAGCGCGCTCGCCTCGAGCCGGTAGCGCCACTGCGCCGGCGTCTCCTCCGGGTGGGCGGCGGCGACGAGCGCCGCGGCACCGGACACGTACGCGGTCGCGAAGCTCGGCGAGGCGGCCTCGGCCTGGAACAGGCAGTCGCCGCCGCCGGTCTGCGCGCTGAGCACGTTCTGGCCGGGTGCCGAGATGGAGACCTGCGGCCCGTGGATGCTGTCGTCGTTCACGGTGCCGTCGGCGGCGATCGCGGTGACGCCGAGCACGCCGGGGTTCCCGGCCGGGTAGCGCTCTCCGTCGGCCGTGGAGGCCCCCTCGGTCTTCTGGGCCGACAGGCGGTTGCCGGCGCTCGCGACGATGAGCGCGCCCTTCGACTGCGCGTACTCGACCGCGCTGCGCACGCGCTCGTCGTCGGAGGTCGTGCTCAGCGAGACGTTGATGACCTGCGCGCCCGCATCGGCGGCGTAGCGGATGCCGGCGGCGAGACGCTCCTGCGTCGGCCCGAAGCCCGCCTTGATGGCCTCCTCGTCGTCGCTCTGGAACACGCGGACGGAGAGCAGGCGCGCCTCGGGCGCGAGCCCGATGACGCCGCTCTCCGGCGCAGCGCGCCCGGCGATCTGCGTGGCGATGATCGTGCCGTGGCCGTTCGGATCCGCGAGGCCGTTGGCTCCGAAGCCGTCGCCGACGAGGTCGACGCCGCCGGCGACCGCGCCGGTGAGGTGGGCGTTGCCGGCGTCGATGCCCGAGTCGACGACCGCGACGAGCACGCCGGCGCCCCTGGTGACGGGCCACGCGAGGTCGGTCTGCAGGGTGTCGAGCGCGGGCGGCCGCTGGGCGATCCACGAGAACTCGCCGGCCTTGCACTGCTCGGCGGCGCTCGCGACGGTCGGCGGCGCCGTGAGCGAGAACGGCGACAGCGGCGAGAGCGGGGCGAGCGCGAGCAGGCCGGCGACCGCCGCGGCGATCGCGACCGGGCGACGGGTGCGGCCGGTCACGATCCGGCGCGGGGCGCCGACCCCGCGGCCTTCTGCGTCAGCGCGGGTCCGGCGTCGAGGAAGCGGATCCAGCCGGCGCCGATGCGCGACACGTCCGCCGCTGCGTAGCCGAGCCGCAGCGTCGACTCGTCGCTCGACCCGGGGATCGCGTACGCGCGTCCCGAGCCGTCGACGAGGTAGCGGAGCGATCCGCTCTCGGCGCCCGCGCCCTCGGCCGACACGAGCGCGCCGCCGGCGCCCGCGACCGAGACGCCGCCGGAGGCCGGGGGCGTCGTGGTCGTCGCCAGCACGGTGTGCGGTGTGGCGCCGTCGTGCGTGAGCAGCGCGCAGGCGGTCTCGCCGGAGTCGAACGGGCTCAGCGGATCGCGCGGCCAGTCGACCGAGCCGGCGGGGTCGGCCGCGGTCGGGAGCGACGCCCACTCGGACGGGTCGCCGTCGATCGGGGCGCCCATGATCGCGCCGGTGCCGAGCTGGTAGAGCGCGAACGCGAGCGGCGAGAGGCGGGCGAGCTCGCCGTCCGCCGTGACGAGCTGACGGTTGTCCTCCGCGCTGCCCTCGGCGTGCACGACCTGGCCGACCTCGAGCTTCGTACCGGAGACCGCCTTGCCGGCGTCCTGCACGGTGAGCGGCTCGAAGTCCCCGCCGGGCGTGAACAGGTTGAGCCACGCGTCGTCGACCTCCACGACGGGGGAGGCGTCCATGCCGACGGCGCGGAGCACCGGATCGCGGTCGGCCTGCGCCACGGCGTACCGAAGCCCCGCCGCGACGACGAAGAGGTCGTCGCCACGCTGCACGACCGCCGCGTCGGTGGTGGCGGCGGCCTTGCGGCTCGTGCCGATGCCGACCGAGGTGGCGCCGTCCGCGGTGACGCAGGCCGTCCAGCCGTCGCCGACGAGGGCGGTGCTGCGGGGGAGCGTGTCCGGGGCGCCGAGGATGCCGACCGTGCTGCCGATCTTGATCTTCGAGAGGGTCGAGGAGTCGGTCGTGATGACCTTGAAGTTCTTCGGCGAGATGAGCAGCCGCGCGCTCGCAGTGTTGATCACCGGGTGCAGCACGCCGTTCGCGGACACGTAGCGCGCGCCGGTATCGCTCGCGAGGATGAGACGGTCGTTCTGCCAGTCGTTCGGCAGCCCGCGCTGGAACAGCCCCCAGAACACCCCGCCGAGTACGACCATCGCGGTGAGCGCGACGGCGGCGACGACGGCGCGGAGCGGCTGGGCCGGCTCGAGCTCCTTGCCGCCGGGTGCGCCGGAGGTGAAGGCGGTGAGCAGTCGTCGACGCGAGAAGCTCTGCGCGTCGATGAGGTCCTTCTTGGTTGCCACTCCCGGGTCAGCCGTTCAGTCCGGCGGCGATGACGCCGAGCGGCAGCAGTGCGGCGATCGCCACGACCTCGACGACGTCGGCCACGCGGCCGAGGCGGAGGCGGGCGCGCGGGCTGAGGATCGTCATGGTCACGAGCACCGCGGTCGCGGCGAGCAGCAGCACGAGCAGCGTGATCCGCATACCGGGCTGGGCGGCGACGACCGTGAGGCCGGTGGCCGCGAGGCCGACGGCGCCGAGCGCCATGAGCACGAGCACGCCGCTGCGCGCGTAGGTCTGCCGCGACTGGAACATCATCCCGACGAACGCGAGGGCGGTGAGCGCGGCGCCGGCCGTGCCGGACCCGGCGACGAGCGGTGCCGCGAGCAGCACCGAGAAGCCGAGCGCGAGCCGCAGCGAGATGAGCACGCGCTGGCCGGCCTCCGCGCGCCGGGTGACCTCGGCGGCATCGATCGGCTCGGGGTCGGCGAACATGTCGGCGTCGCTCTGGGGCGAGATCACGCGGATGCGGGTGGAGCTCAGCGCCAGCCACGGCAGGCCGTTGGCGAGCGTCGCGACGACCGCCGTCATGATCGCGTACGGCGCGACGCCGCCCGGGGCGAAGAGCGCCGCGACGAGCGAGGTGACGCCGATGGCCGCGCCGAGCGCGAGCGGCACGAGGTGGATCTCGGGCTTGTTCTGCGTGAACGCGAGCCCGGCGCCGCCGACGACGACGAGTCCGAGGCCGGCGGCGGCGAGCGGCCAGCCCCACACCTCGAAGCCCGGATGCGGCACGGCGAGGAAGCCGGCGAGCCCGCCGAAGAGCGCCGCGGCCAGGCCGAGCGCGTGGCCGGCCTCCGGCTGCCCGACGCGGGTGAGCACGGCGGCCGCCGCGATGAGCACGATCGCGCCGCCGCCGGCGATGATCGCGCCGATGCCGATCCCCGGTCCGGCGGCGAACAGCACGACGGCGCAGAGGCCGAGGAAGGTGAGGCTCACGGCCAGCGCCGTGCGGGCGTTGTCCTTCGGGGTCCAGGTGCGGTGCTGATCGGCGGTGGCGTCGAGCACGGCCTCGACGATGTCGTCGTAGACCTTCGGCTCGGCGACGAGGCCGCCGCGCGCGAGCGTGAGCAGGTCGCCGTCGCGCACGCCCTGGGCGCCGGCGCCGCGGCTCGGGTCGAGCGTCGACCCGTCGGCCCGCCGCAGCGCGTAGCCGGCGTGGGCGAGGGTGGGGTCGAGGACTCCGAGGCTGCGGGCGAAGCCCGGCAGCAGCTCGACGAGCGGCACCTGCGCGGGGATGCCCACGTCGAGTCGGCGGTCCTCGCTCACCACGGTCACGCGGACCAGCGCTCCCGGAGCGGCGACGGCCTGGCTCACACGGGCCTCCCGGATGGGTTCCCCGCCGGGGTCGACGGGACTGACAGACCCTCATAGTCTAGTCACGGCGTCCGCAGCGGATGCCCCGCGAGCGGGGGCCCCGGAACACATGTTGCGGAATTCTCGCTTTGCGCTTAGCGTGGTGTCTCGCCGGGACCGGACAGTCCGGTCGGCCGGTTCCGACGTGAAGGAGTTGTCATGGCAGACCTCATCTCTGCTGAGGAAGGTGCCCTCAAGCGGGGTGCGCAGGCTGTGTCCGAGGCGAAGGCCGGGATCGACCAGCAGGTCAAGACCGTGCGCGGCGAGATCGAGCAGGTCTCCGGCTTCTGGAAGGGCGGCGCGGCCACGGCCTTCACCGGCCTCCTGAACCGCTGGGACGAGGAGACCCGCAAGCTCAACAACGTGCTGGACACGCTCCACGACGCCCTCTCCGGCACCGAGCGCGACCAGGCGGCGACCGAGGAGTCGCACCAGCAGACCATCGGCAACCTGCAGGGGATGATGGGCGCCTGACGGCGGCCGTCGACCAGAGAGCAAAGAGGAGCATTCCAATGCAGTCCATGTCGGTCACCCCGGCCCAGGTCCACGCCCTCGCCGGCCAGATCCGCAACGGCGCCTCGGGCATCAAGTCGCAGCTCGACACGCTCGAGTCCGAGGTCAACAAGCTCCGCGGAGCCTGGGACGGCGGTGCGCAGGCCGCGTACGACGACGCCCAGCGCAAGTGGACCCAGTCCCTCACCGCGCTGCAGACCCTGCTCGAGCAGATCGCCGGCAAGACCGACGAGATCGCCGACACCTACGTGTCGAGCGACAAGTCGTCGGCCGGCCGCTTCGCGATCTGACCTCGCGCTGAGCGCACGGGCGGTCACCCTCCGGGGTGGCCGCCCGTTCCCATCTCCGGGCTGTCCCGGGCCGGCCCGGGCCCCCGTTGCGAGTCGGCCGACGCCGGGTAGAATCTGTGCTCGACTCGCGTTTTCGATGAAAGAGGACTCCGCATGCTCGACATCATGGTCTCGGCCGACGCGCTGCTCGCCAACATCGAGAAGATCCGGCAGCAGGCCCTCGAGATGCCCACCGGCGGCACCGTCATGGACTACGACGGCACGAAGCAGGGCATCGGCCAGGTCTACGGCCAGGCCCTCGGCAACGCCGGCATCACGATCGCCAACACGCTCTCCGACATCAAGCACGCCATGGCCGAGAACGCCGACGCCCTCAAGGCGGCGCTGACGCAGCTCTCCGGCACCGACGAGCTCTCGGCGCAGGACGCGAACACGCTCATCGGCATGATCGACGACGCCGTCACGGCGCAGTCGACCGAGGCGCCGGTCCCGGTCGTGCGCCAGCCCGGCGGCATGATCAGCAACTGACGTGAAGCGCACCGCGACCTCCGGCGCGGCGGCAGTCCTGGCCGTCGCGCTCGTCGTCGCGCCCGCGCTCCCCGCGTCGGCGGCGGACGCACCCGGCTCGTGGTGGTACGCCGGCGAGTCCGCAGGCGGGGTCCCGGCGGCGCAGGCCGCCGGCCTGGACGGGACGGGCGTGCGGATCGCCGTCATCGACGGGCTCATCGACCCGGACGTGCCGGTGTTCGAGGGTGCCGACCTCACCGTGCACGACTCGCTCTGCGGCGGCGGTGCGACGTCCACGACCACCGACCCGCAGCTCGGCCTCCACGCCACGAACGTCGTCGCGAACATCATCGGCAACGGAACCTGGTTCGACGGCGCGGCCGGCACGCGCGGCGCGGCGCCGAAGGCCTCGCTCGACTTCTACTCCGTCGGCGACCAGGGCGATCCCCTGAAGGGCCTCGCCTGCAGCAACGGCACGACGTCCGGCAAGACCATGGGCGCTGCCGTCGACGCGGCCGTCGCCGACGGTGCCGACATCATCAGCGTCTCGATCCTGCAGGGGAGCCTGACGGCGTCGCTGCAGACCGCGCTGGCGCGCGCGCTCAACCGCGGCGTCATCGTCCTCGGCGGCACGGCGGACACGCAGCAGCAGAGCGTGCTGCGCGGCTATCCGTCCGGCGCGAACGGCGTGCTCGGCGTCGGGTGGCACGACCAGCAGCTCGCCCTCGCCACGGCGGACGGCCGGGCCATCGACGACGGCAGCACGGATGTCGTCGCGCCGGGCGTCGGCGTCACGCTGCTCGGCGACGGGACCACCTGGAAGACCACCGGGCTCGGCTCGGGCAGCTCCTTCGCGACCCCGATCGTGGCCGGCTATCTGGCGCTCGTCATGCAGAAGTACCCGGACGCGACGCGCGACCAGATCCTGCAGACCGTCATCCGCAACACGAGCGCGATCGACCACCCGCTGCAGCGGGACGACACCGGCTACGGCTACGGGATCGTCTCGCTCGGCCACATGCTCCGCGTCGATCCGACGCAGTACGACGACGCGAACCCGCTCATCACCGACTCGAAGCTCGACGCGCCCTCGCGCGCCGAGATCGAGGCCGCGGGCAGCGGTCCGACGGACGACCCGTCGCCGTCCGCGTCCGGCACGCCCGGCGCCGCCGACGAGCCCGGATCCGCCGCCCCCGGCTGGCTGCTGCCGGTCGTGATCGGCGGCATCCTGCTCCTGCTCGTCATCGCCGGCGTCATCGTCGCGGTGGTGCTCGCCACCCGCAGGAAGACCTCGACGCCGGGCTGACCGGCGCCGCGAACCGCACTCGACCCCACACGACCGAAGACCAGGAGGACGCCATGGCCGACCGAGGACCCAACGAGCAGAAGCTCCACGATCTCGACGCCGCCGCTCAGTGGAACCTGACCGGCGCCGACGATTTCAAGACCTCGTTGCAGACCGTCAGCTCGCTGTTCAAGACGCTCGCCGAGGACTCCGGGCTGAAGGGCGAGACGGGCAACGCCGCCTCGAGCGCCTTCTCCACGATGGCGGACTCGATGATGAAGGTGCACGGCTGGGTGGGCGACATCCAGGACAACGTGCAGCTCGCGAACGAGGCGAAGGCGACCGCCCAGGCGAAGATCGACGCCCTCCCGTCGGCCGAGGTCGACGGCGGCACGGCGGCGGCCATCACCGCCGGCAGCACCGTGCTCGGCGGGATCGCGGGACTCGCGGCGTCGCACTACGGACTGAGCTGGTACGAGGGCGAGCTCGCGAAGAAGCGCGAGGAGGAGGCCGGCACCGCGAAGGACGACCTCGCCGAGAAGCTGCGGCAGCGCGCCGGTGAGCTCGAGCAGATCGCCGACAACCCGCCCGCGGTCCCCGTCATGGCGCCGAACCCGGAGCCGCCGCAGGAGCCGGCCTACCCCCGCGTCCCGTCCGGCCCGACCGGCGGCGGTCAGGGCGGCTCGAACACGGGCGGCGTGTGGCAGGGCCCGACGGGCACCATCATCGACGGTCCGACGATCACCGACTGGCCGCCGCGTCATCCGCCGACCGGTCCGATCGACATCATCGAGACCATGCCGCCGGAGACGCCCGTCAGCCCGACGCCGCTCATCATCGACGGCAACGTGACCGGCACCACCCAGCTCCCCGGGACCTTCCCCGGCACCACGGGCGGCACCGGCGGGTCGGGCTCCAACGCGCTCACCGGCGGCCTGCTCGGCGCCGGCGGCGCCGCGGCCATGGCGGCCGGCAGCCGGCTGGCCAACGGCGGCCTCGGCGGCATGGGCCTCGGCGGCATGGGCGCGGGC
>NZ_JBXASM010000024.1:0-13627 GCF_058809295.1 Schumannella sp. GW821-FHT10F01 | reverse complement strand
GCGCCGCGCGGTGCGCGACGCGGATCCCGACGGCGCGGCGGACTGGCTGGCGCTGGCCGCCGCGCTCGAGGTGGCCGGCGGCGCCGGCGCGCCGCTCGCCCCGACGCTGGAGCGGCTCGCCGGCGTGCTCCGCGCCCGCGTGCAGTCGGCACGCGAGGTCGAGACGTCGCTCGCCGGCCCGGTCGCCACCGCCCGGATCGTCGTGCTGCTCCCGCTCGTGGGCCTGCTGTTCGCGGCGGTGATCGGCGTCGATGCGCTCGGCACCCTCCTGACCACCCCGCCGGGGTGGGCGTGCCTGGCCGCGGGGCTCGGCGGCCTGTCGCTCGCCGCGCTCTGGACCTCCCGGCTCGTGCGGGCCGCGCGCCGCGCGCCACCGGACCCGGGACTCGAGCTCGAACTGCTCGCCGTCGCGCTCGGCGGCGGGCTGGGTGCGGACGGCGCCCGCGAGCTCGTCGCGCGAGCGCTGCGGGCGCGTCCGCACGGAAACGGCGATTCGGCGGGGCGGACCGCCCGGCGCCGGGCCGACGGATCCGCGGGCGGTGCGGCGCTCGCCGACGAGGTGCTCGCATTCGCCCGGGCGGCCGGGGTGCCGGCGGCCGCGCTCCTCCGCGCCGAGGCCGAGGAGGCCCGCCGCGAGGAGGCCGCCGCGGCCCAGCGGCGCGCCGCCGTGCTCGCGGTGCGGCTCCTGATCCCGCTCGGCGTCTGCGTGCTGCCCGCGTTCCTCGCCCTCGGGGTCGCCCCGATCCTGCTCTCGCTGCTCGACTCGACGCTCGGCGTGCTGTGATCACCGCTCCTCCACAGACCGGTGATCCGGGGCGCCCTCCCCGGATCCCCGACGGCCACCGCGCCGCGTCTTGCAGCCGGACATGCTGGTCCCAGCTCGTGCCCCGACCGCGCTCCGCGCCCGCTGTTAATAAGAGGTACGACATGACCATCACCGACCGTCCCGACGCTCCCCTCCCGCCGTGCTCCGCTCCGGCGCACCGACCCGTGGCGCCCGGCCCGGATCCGTCCGGCCGCCGTCTGGCCCGGATGCTCCGCCGGCTCGAGGCGGACGACGGCGCGGCCACCGCGGAGTACGCGATCACGATCATGGCGGCCGTCGGCTTCGCCGGACTGCTCGTGGTGATCCTCAAGTCCGGCGAGGTGCAGCAGATCCTCACCGATCTGGTGCATCGCGCGCTGACGATCGCCGGCTGACCGTGCGGCCGACGGCGTCGCACGACGACGGCAGCGCCACGGCCGAGCTCGCCCTCGCGCTCCCGGCCGTGCTGGTCGTGCTCGCGATGGCGCTCGGCGGCGTGCAGCTCGGCATCGTGCGACTCCGCGCGCAGGATGCCGCAGCCGACGCGGCCCGGATCCTCGCGCGCGGCGATCCGCCCGCGCAGGCCGCCGCCCGGGTCGCGGCCGGGCTGCCGACGGCGACGCTCGCGCGGCGCGACGACGGCGATCTCGTGTGCGTGACGGTGACGGCGTCGGCCGGCCGGGGTCCGCTCGCGGCGCTCCGCGTCGCCGGCGAGGGCTGCGCGCTCGGCGGCGGGCGGTGACGAGCGCGATGAGGACGACGCCGGCGATGACGACCCCCACGGCAGCGACCACGACCACGACCACAACGACGACCACGACGACGACGGCGAGCCCGCGCGAGCTCGCCGACGATCGCGGCTCCGGATCCGTGCTCGCCGTCGCCCTGCTCGGCCTCGCCGTCACGGCGGCGCTGACCGCCGGCGCCCTCGGGTCGGGGCTGACCGCGCGGCAGCGCATCGTGTCGGCCGCGGATGCCGCGGCGCTCGCCGCAGCGGACGCGGCATCCGGTGCGGTCCCCGGCGAGCCGTGCGGGCTCGCGTCGCGACTCGCGACGACCGGGGGAGCGCGGTTGACGGCCTGCTCCGTCGACGGGGCGACGGCCGAGGTGGCCGTCGCCGGCACCGTGCTCGGCGCCGTCGTCACCGCTCGAGCCCGAGCGGGTCCGCCGCCGGACGCGGCCGGCGCGTCCGCTGAGGGCTGAGCGCCGGCTGGAGCCGTTCCGAGTCGCCGGTGTGTATGGTGACCCTCGGAATGAGGCGCCGGATCCCGGCACCCCCTCCCCGCATCGTCCGCGGGGTTCCCATCCGTCCCGGTCCGTCGAGGAGTGCAGTTGCCTACCGCCAAGAAGCTGGTCATCGTCGAGTCGCCGGCGAAGGCCAAGACGATCGCCCAGTACCTCGGCGACGGCTACGAGGTGCAGGCGTCGGTCGGTCACATCCGCGATCTGATCGAGCCGAAGAACCTGCCGCCGGAGCTGAAGAAGGGGCCGCTCGGCAAGTTCTCCATCGACGTCGACAACGGCTTCGCGCCGTACTACGTCGTCAGCGAGGAGAAGAAGCGCACGGTCGCCGATCTCAAGAAGGCGCTCAAGGACGCCGACGAGCTCTACCTCGCGACGGATGAGGACCGCGAGGGCGAGGCCATCGCGTGGCACCTGCTCGAGGTGCTCAAGCCGAAGGTGCCCGTGAAGCGGATGGTGTTCCACGAGATCACCAAGGACGCGATCCAGGCCGCGCAGCAGAACACCCGCGAGCTCGACACCGCGCTGGTCGACGCGCAGGAGACGCGGCGCATCCTCGACCGCCTGTACGGCTACGAGGTCTCGCCCGTGCTCTGGCGCAAGATCGGGCCCGGGCTGTCCGCCGGTCGCGTGCAGTCCGCCGCGACCCGGCTCGTGGTCGACCGCGAGCGCGAGCGTCTCGCCTTCGTGCACGCCGTCTACTGGGACCTCGACGTCGAGCTCGCGACGAGCGGGGCGGAGGACGCGACCCGCTTCGCCGCCCGGCTCGCCCGCCTCGACGGGCGCCGCGTCGCCTCCGGTCGCGACTTCGACGACGAGGGCCGCCTCAAGGGCGACGTGCTCGCGCTCGACGAGTCCGCCGCGACCACCCTCGCGACGGCGCTGAAGTCCGACGCCACCCGGCTCTGGGTGTCGAGCGTCGAGTCGAAGCCGTACTCGCGCCGCCCGGCCGCGCCGTTCACCACCTCGACGCTGCAGCAGGAGGCCGGCCGCAAGCTGCGCTTCTCCGCCCGGCAGACCATGAGCGTCGCGCAGTCGCTGTACGAGAACGGCTACATCACCTACATGCGCACGGACTCGCCGAGCCTGTCGCAGCAGGCCATCACGGCCGCGCGGTCGCAGGCCACGAAGCTCTACGGCGCCGACTCGATCCCCGAGAAGCCGCGCCAGTACAGCGGCAAGTCGAAGAACGCGCAGGAGGCGCACGAGGCGATCCGCCCGTCCGGCGAGGTGTTCCGCACGCCGAGCGAGGTGTCCGCCAAGCTCAACGCGAACGAGCGCAAGCTCTACGACCTGATCTGGAAGCGCACCGTCGCCTCGCAGATGGCCGACGCCAAGGGCTCGACGGCGACGATCACGATCACCGCGAAGACCGCGGACGCCGGCACGGCCGAGCTCACCGCGTCCGGCACCGTCATCACCTTCCGCGGCTTCCTGGCTGCCTACGAGGAGGGACGCGACGAGGATCGCGAGCAGAGCGCCGAGCCGCAGGAGGCCCGCCTCCCCGAGCTCGCCGAGGGCCAGCAGGTGGCCGCCGCCGAGGTCGAGGCGAAGGGCCACGAGACCAGCCCGCCGCCCCGCTACACGGAGGCCAGCCTGGTCAAGGCGCTCGAGGAGCTCGGCATCGGACGCCCGTCGACGTTCGCGAGCATCATCTCCACGATCGTCGACCGCGGCTACGTCACGCCGCGCGGCACCGCGCTCGTGCCGAGCTGGATCGCATTCAGCGTCGTCCGCCTGCTCGAGGACTACTTCTCCGACCTCGTCCAGTACGACTTCACCGCCGGCATGGAGGACGACCTCGACAAGATCGCCGGCGGCGACGAGGACCGCGTCGACTGGCTGCGCCAGTTCTACTTCGGCGGCGACCGCCACCGCGGCCTCCGCACCGTCATCGACAACCTCGGCGAGATCGACGCGCGCTCGGTCAACTCGATCCGGATCGACGACGACGTCACGCTCCGCATCGGCAAGTACGGCCCGTACCTCGAGGTCGTCGACCCCGAGGCGGAGGAGGGCGCGACGCCGCGCCGCGTCAACATCCCGCAGGAGCTGGCGCCCGACGAGCTGACGGTCGAGCGGGCGCACGAGCTCATCGACGCGCCCGTCATCGGCGACCGCGTGCTCGGCGTGCACCCGGGGTCCGGCAAGGACATCGTGGTGAAGGACGGCCGGTTCGGTCCCTACATCACCGAGGTCGAGCCGGAGGTGGCCGCCGATCCCGTGACCGGTGAGGTCGCCGAGCCGGCGAAGCCCGCCCGCGGCAAGAAGAAGGAGGCCGCGCCGAAGCTGCGCACCGCCTCGCTCTTCAAATCCATGGACCCGGCGACGATCGACTTCACGACCGCGATGCAGCTGCTCGCGCTGCCGCGCGTGGTGGGCCAGGACCCGGAGTCCGGCGAGGACATCACCGCGCAGAACGGCCGCTACGGCCCGTACCTGAAGAAGGGCACCGACACCCGGTCGCTCGACGGCGAGGACCGCATCTTCGAGATCGACCTGCCCGGCGCCCTGGAGGCGTTCGCGCAGCCCAAGTACGGCGGCCGCAGCGCGTCGAGCGCGCTGAAGGAGTTCGAGGCCGACCCCGAGAGCGGCAAGCCGATCAAGATCAAGGACGGCCGCTTCGGCCCGTACGTCACCGACGGCACCACCAACGCGACCATCCCGCGCGGTGAGGATGTCGAGGGCGTCGACTTCGAGCGCGCCGTGCAGCTGCTCGCCGACAAGCGCGCCAAGGGCCCGGCCAAGAAGCCGGCCCGCAAGGCGACCACGACGCGCCGCACCCCGGCCAAGAAGAAGTGACCGACGAGCCGACGCACGCGGCCGGGCGCGCCGCCGGCCTGTTCGTCACCCTCGAGGGCGGCGACGGGTCCGGCAAGTCGACGCAGTCGCGGCTGCTCGCGGACTGGCTCGCCGAGCGCGGCCGCGAGGTCGTGACCGCGCGCGAGCCCGGCGGCACCGAGCTCGGCGTCGAGCTGCGGGAGATCATCCTGCACCGGCGCGGCTACATGGCCCCGCGGGCCGAGGCGCTGCTCTACGCCGCCGACCGCGCCCACAACATCGAGACCGTCGTCCGCCCGGCCCTGGCGCGCGGCGCCGTCGTGCTGCAGGACCGCTACCTCGACTCCTCCGTCGCCTACCAGGGCGCGGGCCGCGTGCTCGACGCCGGCCAGGTGCGCGACCTCTCCCTCTGGGCCGCCGAGGGCCTGCTGCCGGACCTCACCGTGCTGCTCGACCTCGACCCGGCCGACGGCCGCCGCCGGCTCGACGCCGCCCGCGACCGCTACGACCGGCTCGAGGCGGAGCAGGCGGAGTTCCACGAGCGGGTGCGCGCCGGCTACCTCGCGCTCGCGGCGGCGGAGCCCGAGCGGTTCCTCGTGCTCGACGCCGCGCGTCCCGTCGACGAGCTCCAGCAGGAGCTGCGCGGACGGATGTCGGACCTCGGAGCCTAGGCTGACGCTGTGATCTGGGACGACCTCACGGGGCAGGAGGCGGCGATCGCCACCGTGCGCGCCGCCGCCGAGACCGGCGAGGGGATGACCCACTCCTGGCTCATCACCGGCCCGCCCGGCTCCGGCCGGTCCACCCTCGCCTACGCCTTCGCGACCGCGCTGCTCGCGAGCGGCGGCCGCGACGCGGAGGCGACGCGGCACCAGGTGGACGCGCGCACGCATCCCGACCTGTCCGTGCTCAGCACCGAGGCGGTCGTCATCACCATCCAGCAGGTGCGCGAGCTCGTGCAGCGCAGCCAGTACTCGCCCTCGGTCGCCCCGTACCGCGTGGTCGTCATCGAGGACGCCGACCGGATGACGGAGCGCACGTCGAACGTGCTGCTGAAGTCGCTCGAGGAGCCGCCGCCCCGCACGGTGTGGATCCTCTGCGCCCCGAGCGAGGCCGACCTGCTGCCGACCATCCGCTCGCGCGTGCGCAGCGTGCGCCTCACGACGCCCGGCGTCGACGACGTCGCCGCCCTGCTCTCCCGCCGCGACGGCGTCGAGCCGGAGCTCGCCGCCCGGGCAGCGCGCGAGGCGCAGTCCCACATCGGCATGGCGCACCGGCTCGCCACGAGCCCGGAGGCGCGGCAGCGGCGATCGCGCACGCTCGACCTCGCGCTCGGCCTGCGCACGGTGTCCGCGGCGGTGCTCGCCGCGGCCGAGCTCGTCGAGATCGCCGGCGACGACGCGAAGGCCCTCACCGCCGAGCGGGACGCCGAGGAGCGCGAGGACGTGCTGCGCTCGCTCGGGGTCGAGGCCGGCGGCGCCGTGCCGCCCGCGCTCCGCAGCCAGCTGAAGACGCTCGAGGAGGAGCAGAAGCGCCGCGCGACCCGCAGCCTCCGCGACGGGCTGGACCGCATCCTCATCGACCTGCTCTCCCTGTACCGCGACATCCTGCTCGTGCAGCTCGGCGCCGGGGTCGACCTCGTCAACGAGGCCGTCGGCGACCGGCTCCGCCAGTCCGCCGCGCAGGCCTCGCCGGCCGAGACGCTCGGCACCCTCGACGCGCTCGCGGAGGCGCGTGAGCGGCTCGCCGGCAACGTCGCGCCCGCGCTGGCGCTCGAGGCCGCCCTCATCACGGCCGTCCGCCGCCGTCCGGTCTGACCCGCCGATGACCTCCGCCCGCCCCGACCTCGAAGAGGCCCCGTGACCCGCCGAACCCGCCGCGCCGCCCTGGCGGTCGCGCTCGCCGCCACCCTGCTGCTCACCGGATGCGTGTCCGCGTTCCTGCCGCCGACGGCACCCTCGACGAGCACGCCGACGAACGAGAAGGTCGCCGCCGAGCTGCGCCCCTACTACCGGCAGGTGCTGAAGTGGTCCGGCTGCGACAACGGCATGCAGTGCACGACCGCGAAGGCGCCGCTGGACTGGTCGGATCCGGGCGGCGACTCGATCGAGCTGGCGCTCATCCGCCAGCCCGCGACCGGCGGCGACCGCAGGGGCTCGCTGCTGGTGAACCCGGGCGGCCCCGGCGCCTCCGGCTACGAGTTCGTGCGCGACAGCGTCGACTTCGCCGTCGACGAGCGGCTGCAGCAGGGCTACGACATCGTCGGGTTCGATCCGCGCGGTGTGCAGCACTCCTCGCCGGTGAAGTGCGTCGACGACCCCGACCAGCTCACCGACTTCCTCTACGGCATTCCGGCGGGCACCGCGGGCTCCGACGCCTGGATCTCCGAGGTCGAGCAGTCGAACGCCGCCTTCGGCGCCTCGTGCGCCCGGCTGACCGGCCCGCTGCTCGGCCACGTCGACACCGACAGCGCGGCCCGCGATCTCGACATGCTCCGCGCCGCCCTGGGCGACCGGAAGCTGAACTACCTCGGCTACTCGTACGGCACGTTCCTCGGCGCCACCTACGCCGGCCTCTTCCCCGGCAAGACCGGGCGCCTCGTGCTCGACGGCGCGCTCGACCCGGCCACGAGCGACTTCGACGTCTCGCTCGCGCAGGCGAAGGGCTTCGAGAGCGCCTTCCGGGCCTACCTGAAGAACTGCCTCGGCAGCCAGGACTGCCCGTTCTCGGGATCGGTGAAGGCCGCGCAGACCGAGGTGCGCGCGCTGCTCGACTCGCTCGACCGCACGCCCCTGCGCAACAGCGACGGGCGGATGCTGGGCAGCTCGACGATGTTCACCGCGATCATCTACCCGCTCTACAGCCAGTCCAGCTGGCCGTCGCTGAACCAGCTGTTCATCGAGGTCTTCCGCGGCAACCCGGCCACCGCGTTCCGGCTCGCCGACGACTACAACGGCCGGCGGTCCGACGGCGGCTACGCCGACAACTCGACCGAGGCGTTCCTCGCCATCAACTGCCTCGACTACACGGCCGACGACGATCCGGCTGTGATGCGTCAGCAGGCGGCCGAGCTCGCGACGGCCGCGCCGGTGTTCGGCAAGCAGATGTCATGGGGCGGCACGACCTGCGCCACCTGGCCGGACGCGCCCACGCGCACCCGCGGGCCCATCTCGGCCGCGGGCTCGGCGCCGATCCTCGTGGTCGGCACCACGAACGACCCGGCCACCCCCTACGCCTGGGCGCAGTCGCTCTCGAAGGAGCTCGAGAACGGGCACCTCGTGACCTACCACGGCGAGGGCCACACGGCCTACAACAAGTCGAACTCGTGCGTCGACGATGCTGTCGACGCCTTCCTGCTCGACGGCACCGTGCCGAAGTCCGACCCGGACTGCTGACGCGCGGAAGGCGGCGCACGGCCGCGCGCGGACGTCGTCACGGCTCCCTCCCGGGCGGCGTCCCGGCGCCGATGGGATGATGACGCCGTGACCGACACCCAGGTGCAGGGCCTCCGCGCGCGCAAGCGCGCCCAGACCCGGCGGGCCATCGTGCTCGCCGCCGTGCGGATCGCGGAGGAGCGCGGCATCGAGGGCGCGACGATCGACGAGATCAGTCGCGCCGCCGACGTCGCGCCCCGCACCTTCTTCAACTACTTCGCGTCGAAGGACGAGGTGCTGGCGGGCGCCGCGCCGCACCTCCCCGGCGACGGCCCGGTCGAGGCGTTCGCGGCCGCCCGCGGACCGCTCCTCGACGACCTGGCCGAGCTGCTGGCGGTCGCCGCCGACGAGTCGGATGCCGACAGCGAGATCACCCGGCTGCGGATGGGCCTGGTCAAGAAGCACCCGCAGCTCGCGGTCGCGCGGATGGCCGGGATGCGCCACTTCGAGGACGAGCTCGTCGAGGTCGTGGTCCGCCGGCTGGAGGCCGAGGCCGCCGATGCGAGCGAGCCCGCCAGCACCGGCCAGGCTGCTGCCGCGGCGCTGCGCAGCCGGGCGTCCGTCGTCGTGCTCGCCTCCTCGGGCGTCCTCCGCCACGCCTGGCTCGGCTGGGCGCAGGGCGGAGGCTCCGCGACGCTCGGCGACAGCATCCGCTCGTCCGCCCGGCTGCTGGTGGACGTGATCCGGGAGGCGCCGCAGCGCTGATAGGCTGTCGGCCGTGCCCGGGCTCGCCCGGTGCGCCGCCTTAGCTCAGTCGGTAGAGCGTCTCACTCGTAATGAGAAGGTCGTGGGTTCGATTCCCACAGGCGGCTCCATCACCGCCGACCGGGCTCCCGGTCTCCCGGAGCCCGGCTCGCGCCCGGCTCAGTCCGTACCGAGGTCGAACGCGGAGCCCTCGTTGGCCGCGTCGATCGCGTCGATGCCGCTCTCGTGCTCGCCGCCCCCGAGGATCTGCTCCGACTCGCCGCGCTCCAGCTCGCCCACGAGCTCGGCGGTGGCGCCGCCTATGAGGCCGGAGGCCGCGTACTGCTCGAGGCGCGACCGGGAGTCCGCGATGTCGAGGTTGCGCATCGTGAGCTGGCCGATCCGGTCGTCCGGGCCGAACGCGGCGTCGCCGACGCGCTCCATCGAGAGCTTCTCCGGCTGGTAGCTCAGCGCCGGGCCGGTGGTGTCGAGGATCGTGTAGTCGTCGCCGCGGCGGAGGCGCAGGGTGACCTCGCCGGTGACCGCCGAGCCGACCCAGCGCTGCAGCGACTCGCGCAGCATGAGCGACTGCGGGTCGAGCCAGCGGCCCTCGTACATCAGGCGGCCGAGGCGCCGCCCCTCCGCATGGTAGTTCGCGACGGTGTCCTCGTTGTGGATCGCGTTGAGCAGTCGCTCGTAGGCGATGTGCAGCAGCGCCATGCCCGGCGCCTCGTAGATGCCGCGGCTCTTCGCCTCGATGATGCGGTTCTCGATCTGGTCGGAGACGCCGAGGCCGTGACGACCGCCGATCGCGTTGGCCTCGAGCACGAGCGCGACCGGGTCGTCGAAGCCGGCACCGTTGATCGCGACCGGGCGGCCGGCCTCGAAGCGGACTGACACCTCCTCGGTGGCGACCTCCACGTCCTCGCGCCAGGAGGCGACGCCCATGATCGGCTCGACGATGTCGAGGCCGCTGGAGAGCTCCTCGAGGTTCTTCGCCTCGTGGGTGGCGCCCCAGATGTTCGCGTCGGTCGAGTACGCCTTCTCCGTGGCGTCGCGGTAGGGGAAGCCGCGCGCGACGAGCCACTCGCTCATCTCCTTGCGCCCGCCGAGCTCGGTGACGAACGCCGAGTCGAGCCACGGCTTGTAGATGCGCAGGCGCGGGTTGGCCATGAGGCCGTAGCGGTAGAACCGCTCGATGTCGTTGCCCTTGTAGGTGGACCCGTCGCCCCAGATGTCGACGCCGTCCTCCTTCATCGCCCGCACGAGGAGCGTTCCGGTCACGACGCGGCCGAGCGGCGTCGTGTTGAAGTAGGTCTTGCCGCCGGAGCGGATGTGGAACGCGCCGCACTGCAGCGCGGCCAGGCCCTCCTCGACGAGCGCCGCGCGGGCGTCGACGAGGCGGCCCTGCTCGGCGCCGTACTCGGCGGCCCGGCCGGGCACGGCGGCGATGTCCGGCTCGTCGTACTGGCCGATGTCGGCCGTGTAGGTGAAGGGGATCGCGCCCTTCTCGCGCATCCAGGCGACGGCGCACGAGGTGTCGAGCCCTCCGGAGAAGGCGATGCCGACGCGCTCGCCGACGGGGATGCTGCTGAGAACCTTCGACATGCTTCGAGCGTAGGGGGCGCAGAGGCCTCCGCCGTCCGCGCCGGCGGGCTCGACGCCCGACGCCGTCCCGATCAGACCAGCTGGTCCGCCCACGACCGCACGACGGCCGAGAACCCGGGCAGGGCCGCATCCACCTCGGCGGCGGACGCGAACGAGAACACGAGCCGGTTGCGGCCGGCCCAGCGCGCGCAGGGCCCCGGATCCGCGACGACGATCTCCGGATGGTCCGGCTTCGCCCTCGCCCCGGTGTGGAGCACGACCCGGATCGCGCCGGGGCGGACGTTGAACGTCGCGAAGTCGTCCGTGATCGCGAAGCTCGGCGCGTTCCACTTCCGCGACTCGACCGCCTCGGGCACGGCCGAGCGGACGGCGGCGACGAGTCGCGCCGCGGGCGCGTCGAGCTGGGTCGCCCCGGCCGCGGGTCGGTCGCCTCGCCCCTCGCTCATCGCCGGCTCAGCGTCCGACGCCGCGGAACGACGCCGCGCGATGCTCGGCCGGCAGGCGGTCGCCGCGCCCGTGCAGCTTCTGCCGCAGCGTGCCCTCGTCGTAGGCGTCCGGATACGCGCCGCGCGCACGCAGCACCGGGATGACGTGCTCGATGACGTCCTCCCAGGTGCCCGGCGTGACGGCGTAGGCGAGGTTGAAGCCGTCGACGCCCGTCTCCTCGACCCACTCCTGCAGGAAGTCCGCCACCTGCTCGCCCGAGCCGACGATGGTGGGTCCCAGCCCGCCGATGGCGCGGTTGCGGGCGAGGTCGCCGACCGTCCAGGCGCGACCGTGCTCCTCGTCCTCGGCGAACTGGGTCGCGACCGACTGGATCGCGTTCGACTCGACCGAGCTCACCGGGTCGTCGAGCCCGTACTGCGCGAGGTCGACGCCCATCCAGCCGGACATGAAGACGAGCGCGCCCTCCTCGCTGGCGTAGGACAGGTAGTCCTCGTACTTGGCCCGGGCGAGCTCCTCGGTGGCATCCGTGATGACCGTGAGCAGGGTGTAGATCCGCGCGGCGTCGCGCGGGCGTCCGGCGGCCTCGAGCGCGTCCCGGATCTTCGTCACCGAGCTGGCGAGCACCTCTTTCGACGGCGCGGCGACGAAGACGGCCTCCGCGTTGCCGGCGGCGAACGCGACGCCCCGCGACGAGGCGCCGGCCTGGTAGATCACCGGCGTGCGCTGCGGCGACGGCTCGGAGATGTGGATGCCGGGCACGGTGAAGTGCCTCCCGCGGTGCCCGATCTCGTGCACCTTCGCCGGGTCGGTGAAGACGCCGCGCTCGCGGTCGCGGACGACCGCGTCGTCCTCCCACGACCCCTCCCACAGCTTGTAGAGCACCTCGAGGTACTCGTCGGCGTGGTCGTAGCGGTCGTCGTGCTGCAGCTGGTCGTCGTGGCCGAGGTTGCGGGCGGCGCTCGGCAGGTAGCCCGTGACGACGTTCCAGCCGACGCGGCCCTTCGTGAGGTGGTCGAGCGTCGTCATGCGGCGGGCGAACGGATACGGGTGCTCGTAGGCGGTGCCCGCCGTGACGCCGAAGCCGAGGTGCTCGGTCACGAGCGCCATCGCGCTGACGAGCATGAGCGGATCGTTGACGGGCACCTGCGCGCCGTTGCGGATCGCGGCCTCGTTGCTGCCGCCGTACACGTCGTAGGTGCCGAGCACGTCGGCGATGAAGATGCCGTCGAACGTGCCGCCCTCGAGCAGCTTCGCGAGCTCGGTCCAGTACTCGAGCGTGTTGTACGTCGAGGAGCGGTCATCTGGGTGCCGCCACAGCCCGGAGGACTGATGGGCGACGCAGTTCATGTCGAAGGCGTTGAAGCGGATCCGGCTCACCATGCCTTCATGCTCGCCGCAGACGCCGCCCGGGTCGAGGGCCGTGCAACACCGGGTCATGCTGAGCGCCGCTCGGCGGCTCGGCCGCTCGGCGGCTCAGCGCGGGCGCTCCTGCGCCCGGCGGACCGCGCCGAGCAGGGAGCCCACCAGGATGACGGCGCCGATCACGAGCACGCCGACGAGCGCGAGGATCAGCCACGATCCCGGGGTCGCGCGGACGAGCCACTCGGCGGCGGTGTCGGCGCTCGCCGGGGTCCAGACCAGCCAGACGGCCGTCGAGCCCAGTACCGCGAGCACGACGCCCCAGACGATGGCGGCGACGCGGATGCGCGGACGGGGCGCCGCCGCGACGTCGACGGACGCGGCCGGCGCGGCGGCGATCTCGTCGGCCGATGCCGCGCCGGTGGTGTGCTCTCCGTCGATGGATGCCGAGTCGGCGAGGTCGGCGTTCCCGGGGGTCCGGGCGGTCGGGGTGCTGTCGTTCATCTGGTCGCTCCTGGCGGTCACGGGGTGGTCGGGGTCGGGGACGGGGTGGCGGTCGCCGTCGACGAGCCGGATCCGTCGACGAGTCCGTCGTCGAGCCGCGCGTCGGTGGTGACGCGGAGCGTCCCGTCGGCGAGCTGGACCCGGATGACGGCGTCCGGCGCGTGATCGGCGCCGAGGTGCACGTCGTAGCGGTAGAGCCCGCCGTCGCGTCCCGTCGGATCGATCGGCGCGGTGGCGACGCGCGAGTCGTCGCCGCGGACGCGCTCGGTCGACAGCTGCGAGTCCGGCGCGACGGCGATGAGGCGCACGCTCATCTGCGGCGACACGACCACGCGCACGCTCCCCGACCGCTGCTCGAGTCGGACGACGGCTCCCGGCTGACGGGTGCCGCTCGCGACCACATAGAGCTCGGAGCTCCCGCCGGCGCGGAGGTAGTCGCCGTCGTGCGTGGTGTCGATGCCGTAGCCGCCGGACGGCGGCAGGACGGTGCGGTTCACCGCCAGCGGCAGCGACGCCGCCGTGCCGACCAGCGCGACCACGGCCAGCACCGCCAGCAGGCGGGCCCGGCGACGGACGACGCCGGCGATCGCGAGGGCGAGGCCGAGCACCACGACCACGGCGCCGAGGCCGACCGGCGCGGCGATGGCCCGCTCCGGCTGCGCGAGCGCCGCGGCGATCGCGGCACCGGCGCCCGCGACGATGGCGAGGCCGAGGGCTGCTCCGGCGAACGCGGCGCCGATGCGGGGGTCGCGCACCCGGAGCG
>NZ_JBXASM010000023.1:0-21824 GCF_058809295.1 Schumannella sp. GW821-FHT10F01 | reverse complement strand
GCCGTGCTCCTTCGCGGCGAGCAGCACCGCCCGGGCCGCCCCGTCGTACGCGAGCCCGGCCGTCACCGTGCCGACGCCGGCGATCTCGCGTCGGAGCGGACTCGGCTCGAGCGCCGCGCGGCAGCGCCGGCACAGCGCCCGGTCGGCGCGCCCGCAGCCGGCGCAGTCGATCGGCAGCACGAGTGCGAGCGCGTCGAGGGCGGCCTCCCGCAGCGCGCGCAGGGCCGGGGAGAGCGGGGCCGCGGCGGGCGTCATCCCGCGATCGTCGTCCGGTCCGGCCGGTCCGTGCCGACTGCGGCCGGGTCGGTGGATGGCCGCTACTGCTGGGGCACCAGGAAGGAGACGTCGGGTCCGCTGCGCTGCCAGCCGCCGGCGTTCGTCTGCTGCAGCACGCCGCCGTCGCCGGCGAGCACGCGCAGCCCGTCCGCCCCGTCGTTGCCGCCGACCAGCTGCACGCCGCCGACCGGACGGCGGAGGTCGGTGGCGCGACCGCCGATCTGCTGCGAGCGCACCGCGACCGAGTCGCCGTCCTGCAGCAGCACGCCCACCGTGACCGCGTCGATCCAGGCGAGGTCGGTCACCTCGGTGCCGGAGGGCAGCGGCAGGGTGAGCCAGGGCCCGAGCCCGGTCGGCTGCAGCTGGGCGTCGCGGAGCACCGCGGCGACCCGGAGCACCGGCCCCTGCGCCGTCGTGACGCCGAGCACGAGCCGGCTGCCGTCGCGGGAGAGCAGCATCGAGCGGACGATCGAGCCCGGATCGGCCGGCGAGCTCGACACGACCGCGTGCGCGGCGTTCTTCACGTCGAAGACCTGGAGCGAGCCGGGATCGGTCTGCATCGACCAGATCATCCCCTGCGCGTCGACGGTGGGACGCAGCAGCCCGGTGCGCGGATCGAGCAGCACCGCAGCGCCGGACGACGGCACGCGCGAGACGCCCTTCGCCCCGAGCGCGGCGAGGGTGGTGCGGGCGTGGTCGAGCGTCGCCGAGTAGGGCGTCACGCCAGCCAGGGCCGAGAAGCCGCCGAGCGCCTGGAGCGACGACCCGCCGAGCTCGCCGATGGCCCCATCCCGCACCGCGAGCGTCGAGGCGCCGACGCGCGGGGCGGCGTCGGCGACGGCCGGGGCCGGCGCGGTCACCGGGAAGCCCTTCGCCGTCAGCTCCACGCGGCTGACCGTGCCGAGCGCCTGCAGGCTCGCGCTGAGCTGGGCGAGCATGCGCGACTTCGTGGTGTCGTTCTGAGAGAGCACGTCGTCGCTGAGGTCGACGCTCGCGGTGCCGGCGTCGACGGTGACGCCGTCGGTGCCGAGCTGCTCGCCCTTCGGGAACGCGGAGACGACGCCGCCGCCGAGCCACGACGATGGACCCGCGATGAGCCCGCGCACGATCCGCTCGGCCGCGCCGGTGCCGCTCGGGAACCAGCGGAGGTCCGGCACGAGGTAGTCGGAGCTCGGGTCGAAGAAGTACAGCGGGTATGCGCCGAAGATCGTCGAGAAGCTCGTCGGGCTCAGCACGATGCCGTCCGGCGCCTCCGAGATGCGCCACTGCCCGCCGACCTTCTCGAAGCGGTACTGCAGCGTGCTCGAGGTCGTCTCGCCGAGCGGCGTGTAGAGCCCGGAGGCGTCGACGCGCGCGGTCGCGTGCACGGTGAGCGAGAAGGACTGCGGGCCGGTGCGCACGGCGTCGTTGCGGCTCGCGTCGGTGACGAGCACGGAGCCGTTCGGGTTCCAGCTCGCGGCGAGCTTCGTGGTGAGGTACTCCCGCGCGACGCCGAAGCGGTTGGAGATGCCGGTGCCGGCGGCGATGAAGCCGTTGAGGATCTCCTCCTGGCTGGCGTCCTTCTCCGGACGCGCGGGCAGGAACAGCACGCCGGTGTCGCCGGAGTCGCCCTCGACCTGGCGGGCGTCGACCGGGCCGGACACCGGGATGGTGACGCAGCCCGCGAGCACGGCCGCGAGCGCGCCGGCGGCGATCGCGGCGGCGAGGCGGCGCACGGCGCCCGGCCCACGGATCATGCCGCACCCCCGTCGGCGCGGTCGAGGTCCTCCGGCGGCAGCGGGATGGGCGAGCGGGCGATCGAGCCGCCGCGCTCGCGCGGCAGCGTGACGCGGAAGCAGCTGCCCTCCCCCGGCCGGGACCAGACCTCCAGCGCGCCGTCGTGCAGGGCGGCGTCCTCGAGCGAGATCGCGAGGCCGAGGCCGGTGCCGCCGGTGCGGCGCTGGCGGGAGGGGTCGGCGCGCCAGAAGCGGTCGAAGACGCGCGCGGCGTCGGCCTCCGTCATCCCGATGCCGTGGTCGCGCACCGCGATCGCCACCGCCTCCCGGTCGCTGTCGACCCAGACGTCAATCGGGCGGCCCTCGCCGTGGTCGATCGCGTTGGCCAGCAGGTTCTGCACGACGCGGCGGATGCGGCGGGCGTCGACGTCCGCCTCGAAGTAGCCGCCCGGGGCGCTGAGCCGCAGCTCGGTGCCGCGCTCGGCGGCGAGCGGGCCCATGGACTCGAGCACGTCCTCGACGAGCGGCACGAGGTTCGTCGGCTCGGTCTCGAGGTCGACGGCGCCCGCGTCGAACCGGCTCATCTCGAGCAGGTCGCCGAGCAGCGTCTCGAAGCGCTCGGTCTGGGTGCGCAGCAGCTCCGCGGTGCGGGCCGTCGCGGGTGCGAAGCCCTCGCGCTGCTCGTAGAGCACGTCGGCCGCCAGGCGGATGGTGGTCAGCGGCGTGCGCAGCTCGTGCGAGACGTCCGAGACGAACCGCTGCTGCACGCGCGACAGGTCGGCGAGCTGCCGGATCTGGCTCTGCAGGCTGTCGGCCATGCTGTTGAAGGACCTCGCGAGGGTGGCGAGCACGTCCTCCCCGCGCTCCGGCAGCCGCTCCGCGAGCTCGCCGCGGGCCAGCTTGCGGCTCGCCTCCGCGGCGACGCGCACCGGGCCGACGACGAGCCGGACCACCACGAACGCGACCGCCGCGATGAGCACGACGAGCGCGACCCCGCCGAGGGCGATCGTCTGCTGCACGAAGTCGAGGGTCGTCTGCACGTCGCGGAGGGTGAACACGAGGTAGAGCGCGTAGCGGCCGGACGCCGGCACGTCGAGCACGGAGCCGGTGACGATCGCCGGATCCTGCCCGCCGTCCTCCCGCGCGATGGCGACCGGCTGCGAGTACACGGTGCTGCCGTCGTCGTCCGCGACCGACGCGGCGAGCGCGGTCGAGACCATCGACGACTGGTCGAAGCCCTTGCTGATGAAGGGCTGGATGCCGCCGGCGCCGGTCTGGTTGCCGACCGACAGGATCGCGACGAGCGTCGTGCCGGCCGGGCTCGAGATCGACCGGAGGATCGACTCGTAGGCGCGGCCCTGCGCGGCCTCGAAGTCCTCCGGCTCCGTGAGCTGCGCGCTCGCGAACTCGTTCTGCGCGTTCGCCGTCGCGCGCGAGGCCTCGGCGACCACCTGGTCGCGGCGGGCGTCGAAGAGGTTGCCGCGCACCGTGGTCGAGATGAAGCCGCCGATCGCGATCACCGCGACGGTGGAGAGCACCACGGTGGCGGCGACGGCGCGGAGCTGGAGCGAGCCGCGCCAGAGGTGCAGCAGCCGGGCCGGCCACTCCCGCCAGGCCACCCGCTCCACGTCAGTCGCCGGAGCCGGCTCGGTAGCCGACGCCGCGGACGGTGGTGACGATCCGCGGGTTGTCGGGGTCGTGCTCGATCTTCGAGCGCAGCCGCTGCACGTGCACGTTCACCAGCCGGGTGTCGGCCTTGTAGTGGTAGCCCCAGACCTGCTCGAGCAGCATCTCGCGGGTGAAGACCTGCTTCGGCTTCGCGGCGAGCGCGAGCAGCAGCTGGAACTCCAGCGGCGTGAGCGCGATCCGGGTGCCGTCGCGGCGCACCTCGTGCCCGGCGACGTCGATCGACAGGTCGCCGATCGCGAGCGTGTCGGAGGTCGCCGGCAGCGTCGGCCGGAGCCGGGTGCGCACGCGCGCCACGAGCTCCTTCGGGTTGAAGGGCTTGACGACGTAGTCGTCGGCACCGCTCTCGAGCCCGCGGACGACGTCGGCCGTGTCGCTCTTGGCCGTGAGCATGATGATCGGCACGCCGCTCTCGGCGCGGATCTGCGAGCAGACCTGGATGCCGTCCATGCCCGGCAGCATCACGTCGAGCAGCACGAGGTCGGGCTTGACCTCGCGGAAGCGGTCGAGCGCGCTCGTGCCGTCGGCGACGTGCTCGACCTCGTACTCCTCGGCTCGCAGGACGATGCCGATCATCTCGGCGAGCGCGGTGTCATCGTCGACGACCAGGATGCGTGGGTTCACGGGGCCTCGGGGCTCGGGTCCGCGCGGAGGCGCGGTGCGGATTGTCGCTCCCCAGATTAGCCGAGTGTGGAAACATGGCTGAGGATTGCGCGACAAGTGCGCGGCGACGGGGAGGCGGACATGTCGGACGACGCAGCCGTGCCCCCGGCGGACCCCGCCGACGGCCTCCCCGCGGCCCCGCCGGACGCACCGCCCGCGGCGCCGTCGGCCGCGCCGACCTGGGTCTCGCCGTCCGCCCCGGCGGCCCCGGCCGAGCAGCAGCCGTGGGGCTACGGCACGGGGCCGCAGCAGCCCGCACCCGGCCAGCAGCCCTGGGGGCAGCAGCAGCCCCCGCAGCAGCAGGCATGGGGCCCGCAGCAGGCATGGGGCCAGCAGCAGGCATGGGGCCAGCAGCCCGCCGCACCCGCGCAGCCCTGGGGGCAGCCCCCGGTGCAGCAGCCCTGGGTCGAGCCCGCTCCCCCGGTGCAGCCGTGGGGCGATCCGTCCGGCGGCTGGGCCGCGCCCCCCGGCGCCGCACCGGTGCCGATCGGCGCGATGCCGGGCCCGTCATCCGGCTGGACGCCGCCGCCGAAGCCCGGGCTCATCCCGCTGCGGCCCCTGACGCTCGGCACGATCCTCGGCGCGATGTTCACGGTGATGCGGCGCAACCCGCTGCCCACCTTCGGCCTCGCGCTGCTGCTGACCCTGGCCTCGAGCGCCGTCTCGGCCGCGCTGATCGGCCTCGTCATCTGGTTCACCGTCTCGCGCTCGTTCACCGCGACCGGCGACGACCAGAACGCGATCCTCAGCGGCGGCATCATCGCGAGCGTCCTCACCGGCCTGGTGACGATCGCGCTACAGGCAGTCGTCGCGTCGATCGTGCAGGGCACCGTGACGATCGAGGTGTCGCGCGCCACGGTCGGCGAGCGCCTCCGCCTCCGTGCGATCTGGGCGCGGCTCAGGCCGACCCTGCCGCGGCTCGTCGGCTGGGTGGGGCTCGTCATCGCCGCCTACGTCGTCGGCATCGTCGTGGTGGTCGGCATCCCGACCCTGATCGGGCTCGGAGGCACCGCAGGTGCGCTGATCGCGATCCCGGTCGCGCTCATCCTCTACGCCGGGTTCGCCGTCGGCGCCGTCTGGCTCGGCATGCTCACCGTCTACGTGCCCGCGGCGATCGTGGTGGAGCGGCTGCGCATCCGCGATGCGGTGCGGCGCTCGCGCCAGCTCATCAAGAACGCGTTCTGGAAGACCTTCGGCATCCTGCTGCTCGTCCAGACGATGTACGGCATCGCCGCGCAGGTGATCATCACGCCCATCTGGTTCGTCGGCGCGCTCTCGTTCTCGCTGTTCGGCGCCGACGGCTCCGACCTCGATGCGGTCTATGCCTGGATCCTCGTGATCTACGGCGCGATCCTCGTCGTCTCGTTCGTCGTCGCGGCGCTCGGCATCGTGATGATCACCTCGACGACGGCCCTGCTCTACACGGACCTGCGGATGCGCAAGGAGGGACTCGACCTCGAGCTCATCCGCTACGTCGACGCCCGCGCCGCCGGCGACGACAGCGTGCCGGACCCGTGGATCCCGGATCCGTCCCGCTCGGGCGCCGCACCGGAGCCGGCCGGCGGGCCCTGGCCGACGGCCGGTCCGTGGCGATGACGGCTGCCGGGGCGCTCGCCGCCCTGCTCCGAGCGGATGTGCCGGTCGACCCGGACGCGCCGACCGCGCGCGAGCTGCTGCGGCGGGAGCTCACGAAGGCCGAGTACCAGCAGGCGAAGCCGACGCTGCTCGACCGCATCTCGCAGGGCTTCTTCGACTGGCTCGACGACCTCCGGGTGCCCGCGACGCCGGGCGGGCCGCCGGTCGGCGTCGTCGGCCTCGTGGTGATCGTGCTGATCATCGCCGTCATCGCGTTCCTGGTCTGGGGTGCGCCGCGGCTGCGGCGTCGCAGCCGCGTGCTCGGCGGCGACACCCTGTTCGGCGAGGACGACGTGCGCAGCGCCGCCGAGCTCCGTGCCGCCGCCCAGCGCGCCGCCCGCGCCGGGGACTGGGCGCTCGCGATCGCCGAGCAGTACCGCGCGATCGCCCGCGGCCTCGGCGAGCGCACGATCGTGACCCTGCTGCCGGGCAGCACCTCCGGCGCCGTCGCCGCGCGGGCCGGCGACGCGTTCCCCGACCTCGCGCTGCGGCTCCGCGGCGGCGCGGCGGCGTTCGACGGCGTGCGCTACCTCGGCGCCCCGGGCGACGAGGCCGGCTGGCGGGAGCTGCGCGAGCTCGACCGCGCGCTGCAGTCCGCGAGCCCGGTGCTCGACGCGACCCCCGCCCCGGAGCTGCTGCCGCGATGAGCGCCCCGATCGGCTCCGCACCGCCCGAGGCGACGCCCGACGCGCCCTCCGAGGCCGCGTCCGAGGCCTCGGGCGCGCGGGTGCTCACTCCCACCGCCCGCACCGTCGGGCGGCGCTGGATCGGCGCGCTCGTCATCGGCGCCGTCGTGATCGTCGTCGCGGCCGTCATGACCGGCATCGCCGGCCTGCCCGCCGCGCCGACCGACCTCGGACCGGACGATCCCAGCCCGATCGGCGGGCGCGCCGTCGCCCAGGTGCTGCGCGAGCAGGGCGTCGACGTCACCGCGGCGGCGTCGCTCGACGAGGCCGGCCGCGCCGCCGCCGACCCCGCGGACACGACGATCGTGCTCGTCGACGACGGCGGCATCCTCGACGACGCGCAGCTGCAGCGCCTCCGCGGGATGGCCGACCATCTCGTGCTCGTGCAGCCGGACTTCCCGACCCTGCGCTCCCTGGTGCCGGGCGTCCGCGCCGCCGGCGTCGCCGACGGCACGGCGACCGGCTGCCGGGTCGGCGGACTGACGACGGCGGACCGGGTGCTCGCCGAGGGCACGCGCTACCTGGCGGATCCCGACCTCGACGCGGAGGGCTGCCTCGGCAACGGGACGGACGGCTACGGCCTGCTCCGCGTGCCCGGCGACGTGCGCATCGACGTGCTCGGCGCCCGCGACGCGCTCCACAACGACCAGGTCGGCTCGGCCGGCAACGCGGCGTTCGCCCTCGGGCTGCTCGGCGAGACGACCACGCTCGTCTGGTACCTGCCCGGCATCGACGACGTGCCGGCGACCGATTCCGCGCCGAGCCTCTACCCGGGCTGGTACACGCCGGTGGCCGTGCTCGCGCTCGTCGTGCTGATCGGCGCGCTGCTCTGGCGCGGCCGCCGGTTCGGGCCGCTCGCCGTCGAGAACCTGCCCGTCGTCGTGCCGGCCAGCGAGACGATGGAGGGGCGCGCACGGCTCTACGCGCGCTCGTCGTCGCGGCTCCGGGCGCTCGACGCCCTCCGCCTCGGCACCGTGCGGCGGCTCTCGCGCACCCTCGGCATCCCGCGCACCGCGAGCCTGGCGGAGGTCGTCGCCGCCACCGCCGCGACGACCGGCCGCCCCGGCGCCGACATCGGCGCGCTGCTCGTCGACGCCGTGCCCCAGACCGACGCCGATCTCACCCGGCTCTCCGACGAGCTGCTCCTGCTGGAGCGCGCCGTCACCGCCGCCGTCCGGCCGCCCGATGCGGCATCCCCACGAGGAGGATCATGACCGACATCCCCGCTCCCGCCCCCGCCCCGGCCGACCTGCGCGGCGCCTTCCAGCGCGTGCGCGAGGAGGTCGGCAAGGCGGTCGTCGGACAGGACGGCGCCGTCACCGGGCTGCTCATCGCGCTGCTCGCGGACGGCCACGTGCTGCTCGAGGGCGTGCCCGGCGTCGCGAAGACCCTGCTCGTGCGCACCCTGAGCCGCACCCTGCAGCTCGACACGAAGCGGGTGCAGTTCACGCCGGACCTCATGCCCGGCGACATCACGGGCTCGCTCGTCTACGACGCGAAGGAGGGCCGCTTCGAGTTCCGCGAGGGCCCCGTCTTCACGAACCTGCTGCTCGCCGACGAGATCAACCGGACGCCGCCGAAGACCCAGTCCGCGCTGCTCGAGGCCATGGAGGAGCGCCAGGTGACCGCCGACGGCGTCACCCGGAAGCTGCCGGTGCCGTTCCTCGTCGCCGCGACCCAGAACCCGGTCGAGTACGAGGGCACCTACACGCTGCCGGAGGCGCAGCTCGACCGCTTCCTGCTCAAGCTCGTGCTCGACCTGCCGGAGCGCGAGACGGAGGTCGAGGTGCTGGCCCGCCACGCGGCCGGCTTCGACCCGCGCAACCTGGCGACCGCGGGCGTGCAGCCGGTGCTCGACGCGGGCTCGCTCGCCGCGGCCCGCGCCGAGGTGCGGACCGTCGGCATCGGCCGCGACGTGCTCGGCTACGTCGTCGACCTCGCGCGCGCCACCCGCCAGAGCCCGTCCGTGCGGCTCGGCGTCAGCCCGCGCGGCACGACGGCCCTGCTCTCCGCGGCGCGCGCCTGGGCCTGGCTCACCGGCGCGCCGGGAGTGACGCCGGACCACATCCAGCAGATGGCGCTGCCCGTGCTGCGGCACCGCCTGCAGCTGCGGCCGGAGGCGGAGCTGGAGGGCGTCGGCGCGGACTCGATCCTGCGCTCGATCCTGCAGCAGGTGCGGGTGCCGATCTGACCCATGGCGATCTCCGGCTGGTTCGTGCTGCTGCTCGCGCTCGGCGCCGTCCCCACGGTGCTGACCGGGCAGCTCTGGGTGGTGGGCGCCTGGGCGGGCGGCGCCCTCGTGCTCGGGCTGCTCGACGCGCTCATCGCGGGCTCGCCGCGGCGGCTCGACCTCGAGCGCGAGCTGCCGGCGCGCCTCCGGCTCGGTGAGACCGCGGCGGCCGTGCTGACGGTGCGCAACCGCGGACGACGGCGCGTGCGCGGCGTGATCCGCGACGCCTGGCATCCGTCGGCGCGCATCGCCCCGAAGCGGCAGCGCCTCGACGTGCCGGCCGGCGAGCGCCGCGCGATCCGCCAGAGCCTCACGCCGTTCCGCCGCGGCGAGCGCCGCGCGCTGCACGTGACCGTGCGCTCGTACGGCCCGCTGCGCCTCATCGCCCGGCAGGCGACGCTCACGGCGCCGGGCGCCGTGCGGGTGCTGCCCCCGTTCAACTCCCGCAAGCACCTGCCGTCGCGCCTCGCCCGGCTGCGCGAGCTCGACGGCCGCACGAGTCTGCTCATCCGCGGCCAGGGCACCGAGTTCGACAGCCTGCGCGAGTACGTGCGCGGCGACGACGTGCGCTCGATCGACTGGCGGGCGACGGCACGACGGCGCGACCCGCTCGTGCCCTCCGCGATGAAGCTCGTCGTGCGCACCTGGCGGCCGGAGCGCGACCGCCGCGTCGTGATCCTCGTCGACTCCGGACGCAGCGCCGCCGCCCGCATCGCCGACGAGCCGCGGCTCGACACCGGCTTCGAGGCGTCGCTGCTGCTCGCGGCGCTCGCGAGCCGCGCGGGCGACCGCGTCGACCTGCTCATCGCCGACCGGCGGGTGCGCGCGCGGGTGCAGGGGGCGACGGGCGCCGACCTGCTCGCGAAGATGGTCGACGCGATGGCCCCGATCGAGCCGGAGCTGCTCGAGCCGGACTGGAGCGCCGTGCCGGGCCTCATCCGCTCGGTGACGAGCCAGCGCTCGCTCGTCGTGCTGCTCACCTCGATCGACGCCCCGGGCGCCGCCTCCGGCCTGCTGTCGATCCTGCCGCAGCTCACGCGGCGGCACGTCGTCGCCGTCGCGTCCGTCTCGGATCCGGATGTCGTGGCCGCGGCCGCCGAGCGCGGCGACCGCACGGAGGTCTACCGGGCGGCCGCGGCGGAGCGCGCCCTGCTCGACGCGGAGCGCGTCGCGGCCGCCGTGCGCCGGCTCGGCGGCGAGGTCGTGACCGGTGCGCCCGAGGAGCTGCCGCCCCGCGTCGCGGACCTCTACCTGGCGCTCAAGGCCGCCGGACGGCTCTAGTCCGCGGATGGCTGAGCCTGTCGAAGCCCTTCGACAGGCTCAGGGATCCGAGGTGCGGCTCAGCAACCTGAGCGGCGCCCGCAGGTGTCGGGCCGGTACGACGGGTGCGCGTACCGTCGCGGCATGATCATCCTCGTCATCGTCCTGCTCGTGCTGTGGCTGATCCTCGCCATCGTGGGCTTCGCCATCAAAGGACTCATCTGGCTGGGGATCATCGGAATCGTCCTGATCCTCGCCACCGCGGTGATCAGCCTGGTCCGGCGTTCGACGGTCCGCGGGCGGCGCGGTCCCGGTCGGGGCTAACCCTCGACGATCTGGGACGCGCCGGCGTCCACCTCGTCGAGGTCTCCCGTCTGCCCGGCCCGCCAGGCTCGGCCGCCGACGACCCACTGGTAGAAGAGCACCGAGCCGAGGGCGATGGTGCCGATGCCGATCTTCACCGGCCAGGGCCAGGGCTGCCGCGTCACGGCGCCCTCGATGATGCCCGACATGAGCAGCGTGATCGTGCAGGCGACGACGAGCGTGAAGAACGCGCGGCCGTCCTCGCGGATCGCCTGGGTGCGGGTGCGCGCGCCGGGCACGAGCAGCGACCAGAAGGTGAGCAGCCCGGCCGCCGCCGCCAGGAAGATCGAGTAGAGCTCGAGCTGGCCGTGCGGTGCGATGTAGAGCACGAAGTCGTCGCCGTGGCCGTACGCCGACATGATGCCGCCCGCGATGCCGATGCCCTGCGCGTTGTCGAAGATCATCTTCACGGGCCAGATGCCGGTCCAGCCGAGCGCGATGCACTGCGCCGCGAGCCAGGCGTTGTTCGACCAGACCTGCGCCGCGAACACCGACTCGGAGCTCTCCGAGTAGTACGCCACGAAGTCGTGCTCGGCGTACCGCCGGAGCGTCGCGTCGTCGCCGAGGGAGGCCAGCATCCGCGGGTCCTGGGCGATCCAGGTGCCGTACCCGATGCCGATGAGGATCGTGATCAGCGCGATCGCGAGCGTGAGCCAGCGCACGCGGTACATCGCCGCCGGCAGCTGCGCGCCGAAGAACGTCTGCAGCTGGCGCAGCGGGTCCGCCGGCACCCCGGTGAACCGCAGCCGCGCGCGGGACAGGGCGAGCGAGAGCCGCTCGCCGACGACGGTGTCGCCCGCGGTCGAGGTCACGGCGCTGAGCTGCGTCGCGCCCGCTTGATACAGGTCGATCAGCTCGTCGGCGTCGCGCCCGCTGAGCCGCGCCCGGCGGGCCAGCTCGTCGAGCCGGTCCCACTCCGGGCGATGCGCTGCGGAGAAGGCGTCGAGATCCATCTGGCGCCGAGTCTAGTGATGCTCATGGTCTGGTTGAATGCCCGCATGGCCTCCGCGGAGCTCGACACCGATCCCGGCATCGGCGACGACGAGCTGATCACCGGCGAGGCGGTCGCGCTCGCACTGCGCCCGGCGGGATTCGCCCTCCGCGCCGCCAGTGCCGCCATCGACGTCCTGCTGTCGTGGCTGCTGTTCCTCGGCATGCTCTTCGCGGCCGGCACCACGCGGCTGTTCGAGGTCATCCCCGGGCAGCTCGTGCCGGGCTTCATCACGGCGCTGCTCGTGATCGCGTTCATCGTCGCGCCGCTCGTGGTGGAGCTCGCGTCGCGCGGCCGGTCGCTCGGCCGGCTCGCGGTCGGCGCCCGCATCGTGCGCGACGACGGCGGCGCGATCACGTTCTGGCACGTCTTCATCCGCTCGGTCGCCGGCTTCGCGGAGTTCGTGGTGCTCGCCGGCGGACCGGCCGCGCTCGCGGGGTTCCTCACCCGGCGCACGAAGCGGGTCGGCGACCTGCTCGCCGGCACCTACGCCCAGTACGAGCGCGTGCCGAAGGAGCTGCCGCCCGTCTACGGCGTGCCCGCGCAGCTCCTCGAATGGTCGCGCACGGCCGATGTTGCGCGCCTGCCCGCACCGCTCGCCCGGCGCGTGCGCCAGTTCCTCGGCCAGGCCGCCAGGATGCTGCCGGAGCGCCGCGAGATGCTCGCCCGCAGCCTCGCGAACGAGACCGCGCGCTGGGTCTCCCCCGTGCCTCCCGCGCCCGCCGAGCTGTTCCTCGCCGCGGTCGTCGTGCTGCGCCGTGACCGCGAGACGGAGGCGCTGCGGCGCGAGCGCGAGGGGCTCGGCCGCCTCGCGCCCGCGCTCACCGAGCTGCCGCACGCCTTCCCCGACCGGGGCTGAGCCCCGACCGGGACTGAGCCCGACCGGGGCCGAGTCCCGACCGGGGCCGAGTCCCGACCGGGGCTGAGTCCCGACCAGGGCCGAGTCAGCTCCTCGCCAGCAGCGCGCTGAGTCCGCTCGCCTGCGTGCGCCAGTCGCGCACGTTCGGCGATCCGGCCGCATCGCGACCGGACCAGCGCTCGCCGATCCGGTTCAGCGCGTCGCGGTCCTTCGTCCACACCGAGTCCGCCTGCGTCGTGAGGTACCCGGACTCGCGACCGTCGGCCGCCGTCGAGAAGTCCTGCAGGTAGCGCGCGAAGATGCCCTTGAACTGCTTTTGGTTGTCGTCGCACGCGTTCGACGCGTCCGGCTTGTCGCACGACTCGGTGAGGATGCCGTCGACGGTCAGCAGCCCGTCGGCGGTCGCGGCGTCGGCGAGCTCGCCGGCGCGGTCGAGGTACGCCGAGTCGCCCGTCGCCCGGAACAGCTCGGCCCCCGCGCCGATCGGCAGGCCCTGGTTGTAGGTCCACACCGTCTGGCCGTTGTTCGCGCAGTCGTCGGTGAGCCCGTCGTTCACGAGGTCGTCGGGGCCCGCCATCCCGACGTCCTGGTACCAGTTCCAGCCGTCGACGGCGCGGTTCAGCCAGTCGTGGTCGCCGGGGATGCGGTTGTGCAGCTCGGCGGCGAGGCGGATGTACTGGCCGTTGACGACCGCGTTCTTGTAGGTGCGCTCCCCGTTCCACCAGACGCCGCCGCCGCAGGTCGAGGTGTCCCAGTAGCCGGACGTGTAGTCGCCGATCGTCTCGGCCATCTGCAGGTACTTCGCGTCGCCGGTGAGGTCGTAGGCGCGCGTCCAGGCGAGCCCCCACCACACGCCGTCGTCGATGGCGCGGCTGACGAAGTTGCCGGGCAGCTCGTCGCCGCTCTTCTCGCCGGCCGGGAAGGCCTGGCGGTTGACCTCGAACGTGCGGTCGATCATCCAGGCGTAGGTCGTGTCGCCGGTCTGGCGCTGGTAGTCGATGACCGTCGTGATGGCGACGGCGGAGTTCCACCAGCTCGATGGCCACCACGCCGTGTACGGGTCGTAGTCGTAGGCGAGCGCGTCGGCGGCCGCGGCGAGTCGGTCGCCCGCCGGCCGGGCCCAGGCCGTGCAGGCCGTCGTCTGCGCCTGCAGCACCTGGGCGCACGCGCGCACCGCGCCGCCGTAGAGCTTCAGCCGCGGCTCGGCCGCGACGAAGGCGGTCGTCGAGGCCGTGGACGAGCCGGCCGCCACGACCGCGGCGCCGAGCCGTCCGCCCGTGGCGCTGGTGCCGGCGTTCCAGGAGCGCTCGACCCAGACCGTGTCGCCGGCCGTGGCCGCCTCGACGGTCGCCCACGCGGCGCCGTTCCCGCCGATGTGCAGGCGGATGGCGCGGTTCGTGCTCGTGGCGGCCGCGACCGGCTGCTGCGCGCCCGCGGTCGCCGGAGCGGATCCGTCGCGGACGGCGCCCCGCACGCTCGCGCGGTACGCCCAGGCGGTGCAGGCCGTGGTGCCGTCGGCCGCGGCGCAGGCGCGCACGATGCCGCGGCGGTGGTTCGACGGATCGGCGAGGTTGACCGGCGGCGTCTGGAGCGCGGTCGCGGCCGAGGCGGACGACGGGGCGAGCGGCTGCTCTCGCGTCGCGCCGGCGTCGAACGAGCGCTCGACCCAGAGCCGGTCGCCGGCCGCGGCGCCGGACAGCGCACCCCAGCCGACGCCCTGCGTCAGCGACGCATGCAGGGTCAGCGACCGGCCCGCGACGTCGACGGCCTGCACCGGGAGCGCGTCCGCGATCGGCACGACGGCCTCGCCGTCGCAGGTGATCGTGCAGACGCGGCCCGCGGCGGTGAGCGGCACGACGGCGGCATCCGGGGCGACGGCCTGCCAGGCCGGCAGCGCGCCGGGCGGCTGCGGCGTCTCGGCGGCCTGCGCGACCGCGGGCGACAGCACGGCGGCCGCGAGCGCGGCGATGCCGATGATGGACGGAACGAGCTGCGTGAGCCGCACGGTGCTCCCCCTTGAGCATCCCGGCCGGACCCCGACGTCCGGCACGGGTCCCGACCGTAGCGCGTTCCATGGCCCCCGAACAGGGGTCACGGCCGATTTCGTCCAGTATTTTGAGAAACCGCGTCCGGACGCGGACGCGCGGAGGGCCGGCCGGGCATCCGCCCGGCCGGCCCTCGCGGCGTCGCTCAGTAGCGGTAGTGGTCCGGCTTGTACGGGCCGTCGACCGGCACGCCGATGTAGGAGGCCTGGTCGGCGGTGAGCTCGGTGAGCTGCACGCCGAGCGCGTCGAGGTGCAGGCGCGCGACCTTCTCGTCGAGGTGCTTCGGCAGCACGTAGACCTCGGTCTGGTAGCGGTCGCGGTAGGCGTACAGCTCGATCTGCGCGAGCACCTGGTTGGCGAACGAGTTCGACATCACGAACGACGGGTGGCCGGTCGCGTTGCCGAGGTTCATCAGGCGGCCCTCGCTGAGCACGAGGATGCTGCGGCCGGTCGGCAGGCGCCACTCGTGCACCTGCGGCTTGATCTCCACCTTCTCGGCCCCCGCGAGCGACTCGAGGCCGGCCATGTCGATCTCGTTGTCGAAGTGGCCGACGTTGCCGACGATCGCGAGGTGCTTCAGGCCGAGGAGGTGGTCGAGCGTGACCACGTCCTTGTTGCCGGTGCCGGTGATGAGGATGTCGATGTCGCCGATGACGTCCTCGAGGCGCGCCACCTGGAAGCCGTCCATCGCCGCCTGGAGGGCGTTGATCGGGTCGACCTCGCTGACGATGACGCGGCCGCCCTGGCCGCGCAGCGCCTCCGCGGCGCCCTTGCCGACGTCGCCGTAGCCCGCGACGAACGCGACCTTGCCGCCGATGAGCACGTCGGTGGCCCGGTTGATGCCGTCCGGCAGCGAGTGGCGGATGCCGTACTTGTTGTCGAACTTGCTCTTCGTGACGGAGTCGTTGACGTTGATCGCCGGGAAGAGGAGCTCGCCGGCGCGGGAGAGCTCGTACAGGCGGTGCACGCCCGTGGTGGTCTCCTCGGTGACGCCCTGGATGCCCTCCGCGATGCGGGTGAAGCGGTCGGTGCTCGAGGCGAGCGAGCGGCGCAGCACGGCCAGGATGACGCGCCATTCCTCGGCGTCGCCGGGCTGGTCGGCGGGCACGGCGCCCGCGAGCTCGAACTCGCGGCCCTTGTGCACGAGCATCGTGGCGTCGCCGCCGTCGTCGAGGATCATGTTCGGGCCCGACCAGTCGGCGCCGGCCTCGGCCGCCTCGGCCGACCAGTCGAAGATCGCCTCGGTGCACTCCCAGTACTCGGCGAGCGTCTCGCCCTTCCAGGCGAACACCGGCACGCCGCGCGGCGAGTCGACGGTGCCGTCGGGGCCGACGACGACGGCTGCGGCGGCCTCGTCCTGCGTGGAGAAGATGTTGCAGCTCGCCCAGCGCACCTGCGCGCCGAGGGCCACGAGCGTCTCGATGAGCACGGCGGTCTGCACGGTCATGTGCAGGCTGCCGGCGATGCGGGCCCCGGCGAGCGGCTTCGACGCGCCGAACTCCGCGCGGAGGGCCATCAGGCCGGGCATCTCGTTCTCGGCGAGGCGGAGCTGGTGGCGCCCCGACTCGGCGAGGGCGAGGTCGGCGACGCGCCAGGACGCGGGGGCGGACGTGGCGGTTGCGGTCTCGATCGACATGCGACCATTCTGCCCCAGGCCGGCCGCCTCCGCCCCAGGCCGGCCGGCGGCGTCAGTCCTGGCGGATGAGCTGGAGCGCGCGGTCGCGGAGCCGCTCCATCGCCGGGCGGGTCTCGGCCTCGAGGTTGAGCCGCAGGTAGGGCTCGGTGTTGGAGGGGCGCACCGTGAGCCACCACCAGCCCTCGTCGTCGGCGCCGCGGAGGGTCAGCCCGTCGAGCTCGTCGATCTCGGCGCCGGCGAAGCCCTCGAGCAGCCGCGTGTAGGCGGCGGGCACGTCCGCCACCACGGAGTTGATCTCGCCGCTCGCCGAGTACGGGGTGAACTCGGCGCCGAGCTCCGACAGCGGGCGGTCCTGGCCGCCGAGCTCGGCGAGCACGTGCATCGCCGCGAGCATGCCGTTGTCCGCGCCCCAGAAGTCGCGGAAGTAGTAGTGCGCGCTGTGCTCGCCGCCGAAGACGGCGCCGGTCTCGCGCATCCGGTCCTTGATGAGGGAGTGGCCGACCTTCGTGCGCACGGGCGTCGCGCCGGCGCCCTCGACCGTCTCCGGCACGACCCGGGAGACGAGGAGGTTGTGGATGATCGCGATCTCGGCGTCCGGCTCGGCGGCGCGCACGCGTCCGATCTCGCGGAGGGCGACGATCGCGGTGACCGCGCTCGGGGTGACGGGCTCGCCGCGCTCGTCGACGACGAAGCAGCGGTCCGCGTCGCCGTCGAAGGCGAGGCCGAGGTCGGCGTCGTGCTCGCGCACCGCCGCCTGCAGGTCGACGAGGTTCGCCGGGTCGAGCGGGTTCGCCTCGTGGTTCGGGAACGTCCCGTCGAGCTCGAAGTACATCGGCACGAGCTCGAGGGGCAGCGCCGGCAGCCCAGCCGCCTCGCCGAGCACGGCCGGCACGGTGAGTCCGCCCATGCCGTTGCCGGCGTCGACGACGACCTTGAGGGGGCGGATGCCCGCGAGATCGACGAGGGAGCGCAGGTACGCCGCGTACTCGGGCAGCACGTCGCGCGACGACTCGCCGCCCTCCGCGCCGGACGGCTCGGGTCCGTCGGCGAGCCCGGCGTCGAGGTAGGCCTGCGCGCGATCGCGCACGGCGCCGAGCCCGGTGTCGATGGAGATCGCCTGGGCTCCCGCGCGGCAGAGCTTGATGCCGTTGTAGGTGGCGGGGTTGTGGCTGGCCGTGAACATGGCGGTCGGCAGGTCGAGCGCGCCCGACGCGAAGTAGCTCTCGTCGGTCGAGCACAGCCCGAGCTGCACGACGTCGGCGCCGCGCCGCCGCGCCCCGCGGGAGAAGGCCGCCGCGAAGCCCGGCGACGAGTCGCGCATGTCGTGGCCGACCGCGATGATGCGGCCGGCCGAGCCGAGCTCATCGGCGAACGCGGCGCCCACGGCCTGCACGACCTCCTCGGTGAGCTCGGAGCCGACGAGCCCGCGCACGTCGTACGCCTTCACGAAGTCGGCGAGGCGGATGGCATGGGGCATGGGCTGCTCCTTCGTCAGAGGTCCTCGGCGACCACGTGCCGGATGACGCTCCAGCCCTGCGGCACCGAGAGGCGCTCGGCGTGCACGGTGCACAGGTCGTAGCTGTGCGGCTCGTGCCGGATGCTGAGCGGGCCGAGCACCGCCATCGAGTCCGCGTAGACGTAGGTGAGGGTGGCGACGGCCTCGCGCTCGCACGCGGCCCTGCTGCACGCTCTGCCCGTCATCTCGCGGGCCAGCCTAGCGCGGCGCCCGTCCTAGACTGACGGCATGCCCGCGAGCGACGCCTCCCCGCGCCGCGGCTACCGCGAGCGCCACGGGCGCGGCCTGCGGTCATCCGCGACGGGTCCGGCCCTGCCGATGCTGCGCACGCGCCTCGACTTCTTCGACTCGTGCGTGGCGGACGCCGCCGAGCACTGCCGCGAGATCTGGCCGGAGGAGCTCGCCGGGGTCGCGTTCGAGGTCGCAGGCCTGCCCGCGGACGACGCCGGACCGGAGGGCCTGGACCGCTGGCGCGTCAGCCGCCGGCAGCGCCGCATCGTGCTCTACCGCGTGCCGATCGAGCGGCTGGCGCACCTGCACCGCGACGACGAGTGGCACCGGCGCTCGTACATCGAGAGCTGCGTCTTCCGCGCCGTCGCCGAGCTGCTCGGCAAGGACCCCTGGGACATCTCGCCCGAGCGCTTCCGCCATTTCTGAGCGGATCGATCGATCGCGCGGATCCGTGGATGCGCGGATCAGCGCCGGATCGTGATCGGCCCGGAGACGGCCCGCGGCGAGACGACGGGATACGCCGCCAGCTGCCCGTCGCCGCCGAGCGACACCGAGGCGACGAGCCCGGACCCGCCGCTGAGGCGGTAGCCGGCATCCTCCCCGACAGCGACCCACACGGCCGACCGTGCCGGCACGGCGATCTGCTGGGGGGCGCCGCCGTCGAGCGGGCGGAGGGTCGCGGTGCGCGCGGTGCCGCCCGGGTTCGCGATCGCGAGCTGCGGTGAGGGCCCGTCCGGCACCGCGAGCACCGCGGACCCGTCGAGCGGATCGGGCGCGGCGAACCAGGCCAGGTCGCTGACCGGCGCCTCGTAGGCCGAGCCGGTGAGCGGCGAGGCCGTCGACGCCCGCGCGGACGCGACGACCGGGGCGTCCGCGTCGATCTCGACCGACCAGGTGCCCTCGGGCAGGTCGTCGAGCGGCAGGTCGAGCACCGTGCCGGCCTCGAGCGGCACGCTCGAGGTGCGGGCGTCGCCGCCGCCGGCCGGGCGGAGCACGACCCGCGCCTCCGTCTTGGCGTCGGGCGCGAGCAGGCGGAGCACGGTGCGGGTGTCGCCGTAGTCGGCGAGGCCGAGCAGCGAGCCGACCGCCTCCGGGGCGATGATCCGCACGCCGGGGATGGTCTGGCTCCGCGCCGGGGCCGCCGCGTCGCCGGTCAGTTCGACGCCCCCCGGATCGAGCGTGCGGATGATCGACTCCTGCAGCGTCGGCACGATCCGCCCGCCCCGGCTCACCACCTCGACGACGGGCGAGGCGAGGTCCTGTGCGAAGCCGGCGAGCGAGAGCACCCGCTGGCTCCGCGGCGCGACGAGGATGCCGCTCATGCCCGGCGCGTCGACGGCGCCGTTCTCGCCCCAGATGCGCAGCTCGACGGTGGCCGCGACCTCGGTGGGGTTGCTCAGGGTGACGAGCGTGGTGCGCCCGGTCGTGGTCGAGCCCCCGACGAGCCAGCTCGTGCCGGCGGCCTCGCGGCACGACGTCGCCGCCAGGCCGAGCAGCTGCTCGGTGGCGATGCCCTGGCTCTGCGCGCCGCCGAGCGCGGCGCGGGCGCCCGGGTCGGCGGTGAGCACCTGCGCGTCGGTGGCGGACGGCGTGAGCGTGGCGCGGTCGGCCGTCGTGCCGGTGGCCGCGGTGGTCACGGTCGCGCGCCCGACCGACGCGGCGGTCGCGGCATCCGCGCCGGCCGCGCCGCCGAGGCGGAGCAGGGCGCCGGGGCAGACGCTCGAGAGCTCGGCCGGCACGGGCGTGACGCGCTGCGCCGGGGCGGCGCCGCCGATCCCGGGCAGCGGCACGAGGCCGACCGCCGCGATGACGGCGATCGAGGCGACGAGTCCGACGACGCCCGTGAGGAGGCGGAGTCCGGTGACCGCGGCGCGGCGCGCGCTCAGGGTGCCGGGACGGGGATGCACCGGCGGCGCGCCGGCGGGCGGCACGGCGGGCACGACGCGGGGCTCGTCCGCCGGCTCCGAGCCGGTCCCGGCGGCCTCGGTGCCGACAGCCTCGGTCTCGGCGGCGCGGGGGGCGCTCGTGTCGGGGGCGTCCGTGTCGGAGGCGTCCGTCACAGCATCCGCCGGCTCGGCCTCCGGCGCGGACGGCACGACGGGCACGCCGTCCGGCGGGGTGCGGTCGTCGGTCATTCGTCCTCCTCCCCGAACGAGTTGCCCGGATCCTCGAGCGGGTCCTCCTCGGCGACCACCCGGCGGCGGCGCGAGGTCGGGATCGCCAGGAGCAGGGCGGCCGCGAGCACCACGGCCTCGATCGTGAGCAGCGTGGAGTGCAGCGGCGTCGACGAGACGGCGGCGGGGCGGGCGGACTTCAGCCCGGGATACTGCCAGAGCGTGCCGTACGCCGTGGTCGAGACCGGGCTCAGCGTGGCGTCGGAGTCGAGGCCCTCGAGCGCGCGGGCGCGCACCGCGGTCTGGTCGGCGGACGCCTGCTCGGGCGACGGCGCGAGCAGCACGTAGCTGATGCCGAACGCGTCGAGCTCCGGCGCCGGATCCAGCCCGCTCCGCGACGAGATGTTGCCGGCGAGCCGGTCGAGCCGGCGCTCGCGCGCGCTGACCGGCGAGGTCGAGACGGCGGTCGACTGCTGGTCGAGGGTCTCTCCGGCGCCCTGGACGAGGCGCGCGCCGAGCGATCCGTCGTCGAGCGGCGTCAGCACGAGCGTGGCCGTGCGCGGATGGTCGACGGCACGGGCGGTCACGATGGCGGGCAGCGTGCTGCCGTCGCCGGCCGTCGCGGGCGTGCGGCCGGCGGCGGCGCCGGCGATGGAGGGCACGGCGACCGCGACGACCGCGAGGGCGACGACGAGCCCGGCCACGCCGCCCGTGCTGCCGAGCGCGCGGAGGCCGAGCACGGCCGCGCAGACGAGGCCGAGCAGATACAGGCTCAGGGCCGGCGCCGGCCAGACGGCGACCGACTCCGTGCCCGAGGCGGTGAGCCGCAGCTGCACCGACGCCGCCGCCGTCGCGAGACCGAGCAGCGAGAGCAGGAGCGGCGGGATGGCACGGCGCGAGCCCGGCAGGAACAGCGCGAGCAGCGCCAGCGCGGCGAGCGGCGCGAGCAGCACCGCGACCGCGACGCCGCCGAGCTGCCCGCCGATGCCGAGCGCCGCGGACAGCTGCGCCCAGCCGAGCGCGTCGGCCTGCGGCTCGGCGAGCGCGAGCGCCCAGCCGCCGGGGGTCGCGAACGGGGTCACGGTGCCCGGATCGGCGAGCAGCGCGAGCGGCCGGCCGGCCGCGAGCTGGTGCAGCACGAGCGGGAGGAGCACCGCGACCGCGGGGATCGGGATGCCGATCAGACGGTGCAGGGCCTTCGGGCGGATCGCGGCCCAGCCGAGCCAGGCGACGAGCAGCGCCGGCACCAGCGACGGCGCCGCGGCGGCCTCGACGGCGAACAGCAGCGAGGCGGTCGCGGCCGCGCTCCACGATCGGCGGCCTTCGTAGGCCGCGAGCACGAGCCACGGCAGCACGAGATGCGCCACGACGGCGGCGACGCGGCCCTCCGCGAGCGAGGTCAGCAGCGGTGGCGCGAGCGCCCAGATGAGCCCCGCGACGGCCGGCGGCGCCGCCCGGGTGCTGAACCGCGTCGCGACCCACCAGCCGCCGAGCGCGGCGAGCGGGAGTGCGAGCAGCCAGAGCACGACGAGCGCGGCCGACGGCGCCGGGAACGAGATCGAGCCGAGCACGGCGAGCACGGAGGCGAACGGGTCGGCCGGGGCGGAGGCGCCGGTCGCGAGGTCGCGCGCGAGTCCGAGCGCGGAGGTCCAGAGCGCCGCGGGCGTGCCGGCGAGCGGCTGCGCGGCCCCGCCCTCGAGCGCCGCGGCACCGATGAGCCGCCACCACGACGCGAGGCCGACGAGCCCCGCGGCGACGACCACCCAGACGCCGCCGCCCGAGAGGAACTCGGCGCGCACCAGCGGGGCGGCGTCCGCGCGGCCCTCCGCCTCGCGCTCGCGCGCCGAGGCCCGCCGGCGGCGCAGGTCCGCCGGCGTGACCCGCAGCGGGGCGATCGCGCCCCAGCCGAGCGTGCGGG
>NZ_JBXASM010000022.1:0-25503 GCF_058809295.1 Schumannella sp. GW821-FHT10F01 | reverse complement strand
GCGCTCGGCCGAGCGCTCGGGCGATCCGGAGGAGGCCGGCGGCGCGGGCTCAGACATCCGCGAGCTCCCCCGCCTGGCGCGCGATCGCATCCGCGAGCCCGTCAGGACCGGCCTGCAGCACGCCGCGGGACGACGACACGACGGTGGTCGCGAGGGCGTCGCCGAAGGTCGCGCGGAGGTCGCCGGCACGGCCGCCCTGGAAGCCGAGCCCGGGCGCGAGGATCGGCGTGCCGGCGAGGTCGGCGGCGTCGATGCCGCGCTCCTCGAGCCGGACGGTGGCCCCGATGACGACGCCGATGGAGCCGACGGCCCCGGTGCCGGTCGCGGCGGCGTTGCGGCGGTGCACATCCGCGACGATCGCGCCGGCGACGGTGGTGCCGCTGTGGTCGCGCGCGGTCTGCAGCGCCTCGGCCTCCGGGTTCGAGGTGGCGGCGAGCACGAACGCGCCCGTGCCGTGCTCGAGCGCCCGGGCCAGCGCGCCGTCGAGCGAGCCCATCCCGGCGTACGGCGTCAGAGTGACCGCGTCGACCTCGAGCGGCGAGCCGGGCGTGAGCCACGACTCGCCGTAGGCGTCCATCGTCGAGCCGATGTCGCCGCGCTTCGCATCGCCGATCACGAGCAGCCCGGCGGCGCGGGCCGCGGCCAGCACGTCCTCGAGCGCCGCGTAGCCCCGCGCGCCGTGCCGCTCGAAGAACGCGGCCTGCGGCTTGACGATCCCGACCCGGCCGGCTGCCGCGTCCACCGCTCGGAGCCCGAACTCGCGGAGCCCGGCCGCGTCGTCGCCGAGGCCCCACGACGCGAGCAGCGCGGCGTGCGGGTCGATGCCGACGCAGAGCCGGCCGCGCTCGGCCAGCACGGCCGCGAGCCGGGCGCCGAACGGCGCGACGCCCGCGGCGGTGCCGGCCGACGGCGCCGCCGTCACGCGCGTGCCGCCCGATCGGCGGCGTAGTCCTGCAGGCTGCGGACGGTGATCGGCAGGTCGGCCTCGTCGTAGGAGGTGACCGCCGCGGCGAGCTGCGCGATCGTCGTGAACAGCGGCTTGTCGGCGGCGACCGTCGCGGTGCGGATCTCCACGCCGTCCGCCCGCGCGCTGCGGCCCGACGGCGTGTTGATGACGACGTCGATCCGGCCGGCCTCGATGAGGTCGACGATGTCCGGGTCGCCCTCGACCGGCGCGGAGCCCTGCAGGTGCTTGCGCACCGAGGTCGCGCGGATGCCGTTGCGGGCGAGGATCTCGGCCGTGCCCGAGGTCGCGACGATCTCGAAGCCGAGCTGCGCGAGGCGCGCGACCGGCAGCACGACGGCCCGCTTGTCGCGGTCGGCGACCGAGACGAACACCGTGCCGCTGCGGGGCAGCCCGCCGTACGCCGCCTGCTGGCTCTTCGCGAACGCGCGCGGGAAGTCGCGGTCGATGCCCATCACCTCGCCGGTCGAGCGCATCTCCGGCCCGAGCACGGAGTCGACGACCGAGCCCTCGCGGGTGCGGAACCGCTTGAACGGCAGCACCGCCTCCTTCACGGCGACCGGGGCGTCGAGCGGCACCTGCGACCCGTCGCGCGCCGGCAGCATGCCGGTGTCGACGAGCTCGCGGATGCTGCGGCCGACCATGATCAGCGACGCCGCCTTCGCGAGCGGGATGCCGAGCGCCTTCGACACGAACGGCACGGTGCGGGAGGCGCGCGGGTTCGCCTCGAGCACGTAGAGCACGCCGGCGCCGATCGCGAACTGCACGTTGAGCAGGCCGCGCACGCCGATGCCCTCGGCGATGCGGCGGGTGGCCTCGACGACCCGGTCGAGCACGTCGCGGCCGAGCGTGACGGGCGGCAGGGTGCAGGCCGAGTCGCCGGAGTGCACGCCGGCCTCCTCGATGTGCTCCATGATGCCGCCGACGTAGAGCCGCTCGCCGTCGAACAGCGCGTCGACGTCGATCTCGATTGCGTCGTCGAGGAAGCGGTCGACGAGCAGCGGCGAGCCGGGGCCGATGATGGCCTGGTCTCGCACCCGGTCGAAGTAGTCCTCGAGCCCGTCGGTGGAGTACACGATCTCCATGCCGCGGCCGCCGAGCACGAAGCTCGGCCGCACGAGCACCGGGTAGCCGATCGACTCCGCGATCGCGACGGCGCTCGGCGCGTCGGTGGCGGTGCCGTTCTTCGGCGCGACGAGCTCCGCATCGCGGAGGATGCCGGCGAACAGCCCGCGCTCCTCGGCGAGGTCGATGGCGCCCGGCGAGGTGCCGAGGATCGGGATGCCGGCAGCCTCGAGGCCCTTCGCGAGCCCGAGCGCGGTCTGGCCACCGAGCTGCACGACGGCGCCGACGAGGGTGCCGGACTGCGACTCCGCGTGGATGACCTCCAGCACGTCCTCGAGCGTCAGCGGCTCGAAGTACAGCCGGTCGCTCGTGTCGTAGTCGGTCGACACGGTCTCCGGGTTGCAGTTGATCATGATCGTCTCGAAGCCGGCGTCGTGGAGCGCGAAGCTCGCGTGCACGCAGCTGTAGTCGAACTCGATGCCCTGGCCGATGCGGTTCGGGCCCGAGCCAAGGATGATCACCTTGCGCGCGTCGGACGGCGCGACCTCGGTCTCGCTGTCGTAGCTCGAGTAGTGGTACGGCGTCGTGGCCGGGAACTCCCCCGCGCAGGTGTCGACCGTCTTGAAGACCGGGCGCACGCCCACCTGCCAGCGCGCGTTGCGCACCTCCTGCTCGGTGACGCCGCGCAGCTCGGCGATCTGCACGTCCGAGAAGCCGTGGTCCTTCGCGAGGCGGAAGAGGTCCGCATCCATCCGGCCGAGGCCGCCGATCTCGAGCGCGACCTCGTTGATCAGCGCGATCTGGTCGAGGAACCAGGGGTCGATGCCGGTCGCGCGGTACAGCTCCTCGACGGAGGCGCCGGCCCGCATGGCCTGCTGCACCGTGATGATGCGGCCGTCGGTCGGTGTCTTCGCGAGCTCGACGAGCTCCGCCTTCGGAGCGAGCCGCTCGCTCCAGTGGAAGCTCGAGCCGCGCTTCTCGAGCGAGCGCAGCGCCTTCTGCAGCGCGGTCGAGTAGTTGCGGCCGATGGCCATGGCCTCGCCGACGCTCTTCATCGTCGTGGTGAGCGACGAGTCCGCCGACGGGAACTTCTCGAAGGCGAACCGCGGCACCTTCACGACGACGTAGTCGAGCGTCGGCTCGAAGCTCGCCGGGGTGACCTTCGTGATGTCGTTCGGGATCTCGTCGAGGCGGTAGCCGATGGCGAGCTTCGCGGCGATCTTCGCGATCGGGAAGCCGGTGGCCTTCGACGCGAGCGCGCTCGAGCGGGACACGCGCGGGTTCATCTCGATGACGATGACGCGGCCGGTGCCCGGGTGCACGGCGAACTGGATGTTGCAGCCGCCCGTGTCGACGCCGACGCGGCGGATGATCTCGATGCCGATGTCGCGCAGGTTCTGGTACTCGCGGTCGGTCAGCGTCAGTGCGGGCGCGACGGTGATCGAGTCGCCGGTGTGCACGCCGACCGGGTCGACGTTCTCGATCGAGCAGACGACCACGGTGTTGTCGGCCGTGTCGCGCATGAGCTCGAGCTCGTACTCCTTCCAGCCGAGGATCGACTCCTCGAGGAGCACCTCGCCGGTCGGCGACTGGTGGATGCCGTCCGCGACCATGCGCACGAGCTCGGCGCGCGTGTACGCGAAGCCGGAGCCGAGGCCGCCCATGGTGAACGACGGGCGGATGACGAGCGGGTAGCCGAGGTCCTCCGCCTGCTCGACCGCCTGGTCGACCGTGCGGGCGATGTGGCTGCGGGCCACGTCGGCGCCGGACTGCAGCACGAGCTCCTTGAAGAGCTGGCGGTCCTCGCCGCGCTGGATCGCGTCGACCTTCGCGCCGATGAGCTCGACGCCGTGCTTCTCGAGGATGCCCGCCGCGTCGAGCGCGATGGCCGCGTTGAGGGCGGTCTGGCCGCCGAGGGTCGGCAGCACGGCATCCGGCCGCTCGGCGACGATGATGGCCTCGAGCGACTCCATGGTGATCGGCTCGATGTAGGTCGCGTCGGCGAAGTCCGGGTCGGTCATGATCGTCGCCGGGTTCGGATTGACCAGGATGACGCGCACGCCCTCCTCGCGGAGCACCCGGCAGGCCTGGGTGCCGGAGTAGTCGAACTCCGCTGCCTGCCCGATGACGATCGGGCCGGAGCCGATGACGAGGACGCTGGTGATGTCGGGGCGCTTGGGCATCAGTTGCTTTCTCCCGCGGCGCCGGCGCGGGAGCGCACCAGATCCGCGAAGCGGTCGAACAGGTAGTCGGAGTCGTGGGGGCCTGCGGCCGCCTCCGGGTGGTACTGCACGCTGAACGCGGGGATGTCGAGCGCGCGGAGGCCCTCGACCACGTCGTCGTTGAGGTCGATGTGGCTCACCTCGACGCGGCCGAAGCCGGCGGGGCTCTCGCTGATCCCGTCGAGCGGGGCGTCGACGGCGAAGCCGTGGTTGTGGGCCGTGATCTCGATGCGGCCGGTGGCGCGGTCGAGCACCGGCTGGTTGATGCCGCGGTGGCCGAACGGCAGCTTGTAGGTGCCGTAGCCGAGCGCGCGGCCGAGCAGCTGGTTGCCGAAGCAGATGCCGAAGAACGGGATGCCCCGCCGCAGCACGTCCGTCAGCAGCTCGACGTGGTCGCCCGACGCGGCCGGGTCGCCCGGGCCGTTGGAGTAGAAGACGCCGGTCGGCGAGATCGCGGCGACCTCGTCGATCGTGCTCGCCTGCGGCATCACGTGCACCTCGAAGCCGCGCTCGGCGAGCTTCCGCACGGTCGACTCCTTGATGCCGAGGTCGAGCACCGCGAGCGGACCGAGCGGGTCGACGCCCTCGGCGGCCGGCACGACGCGCGTCTCGGCGACCGAGACCTCGGCCGACAGGTTGAGGCCGCGCATGTCGCGACCCGCCCTGACGGCGTCGAGCTGCGCGTCGGCGGCGAGCTGCAGCTCGGCACCGGAGAAGATCCCGGCCTTCATCGCGCCGGAGTCGCGGAGGCGGCGGGTGAGCGCGCGGGTGTCGATGCCGCTGATGCCGACGATGCCGGTCGAGACGAGCTCGTCGTCGAGGCTGCGGACGCTGCGGAAGTTCGACGGCATCCGCGCGGGGTCGCGTACGACGTAGCCGGCGACCCAGATGCGCCACGACTCGCGGTCCTCGTCGTTCATGCCCGTGTTGCCGATGTGCGGCGCGGTCTGCACGACGATCTGGCCCGCGTAGCTCGGGTCGGTCAGCGTCTCCTGGTAGCCGGTCATCCCGGTGGCGAAGACGGCCTCGCCGAGGGTGCGTCCGCGGGCTCCGTAGGCGCGTCCCTCGTAGCGGGTGCCGTCCTCGAGGACGAGGACGGCGCGGTCCGGGCTCATGCGTTCTCCCTGTCTGCCGGGGTGCCGGCGGCACCGAGGCGGTCGATCGCGGCGACGAGCACGGCGGGCTCGTCGACGCGGAGGTAGTTGTCGACGTCGGCGCCGGCGAGGGTCCAGGCGACGAGCGCCAGCCCGTCCGGCTCGACGGTGCGGTCGATGGTCCAGGTGGCGCGGTCGGCCCCGCGCACGTCGGCGCGCGGGATCCAGCGGTCCGGCGCGCCCGCGAGCGCGAGCAGGATGCCGTGCTCGTGCACCTCGACGAGGGCGCGGGCGCGGAAGCCGAGCCCGCCGACGGCGATCCGGTCGAGCGGCTCGCCGGCGCGGGTGGTGGCCACGTGCACGCCCTCGGTCGCGGCGAGCAGGCCTCCGGTCTCGGCGGGCACCGGGGTGACCTGGTCGAGCCCGGACTGGCGGGCGCGGCGGCGGCGCCAGCCGATGCCCATCCCGGCCAGCGCGGCGGCCAGCACGATGGCGACGATGAGGGCGCCCCAGAGCCTATCCACGGGCACCTCCGATGCCGGCGGCGCGGGAACCGGCGGCTGCCGCGGCGACCTCGGCGGCGTCCACCAGCTCGCCGTCGAGCACGGTCGGCGCGCCGCGGTGCAGCGTCGCGACGACTCGTCCGGGCAGCTCGCGGCCGAGGTAGGGCGAGTTGGTGCTGAGGCCGCGCAGCGACGCGGTGCCGAACACCGATCGCGCGGTCGGGTCGTACAGCGTCAGGTTGGCGGGCGACCCGACCTGCAGCGGGGCGTCGTAGCCCTCGAGGCCGCCGATCGCGGCCGGCGCGGAGCTGAGCACCCGGGCGACGTCCGCCCAGCCGAGCCTTCCGTCGTCGACGACGCTCTCCTGCACGACGCCGAGGGCCGACTCGAGCCCGACCATGCCGAACGACGCCTCCGACCAGGCGCACTGCTTCGTCTCGGCGGGGTGCGGGGCGTGGTCCGTCGCGACGATGTCGATCGTGCCGTCGGCGAGGGCCTCCCGGAGCGCGAGCACGTCCTCCGCGCGGCGCAGCGGCGGATTCACCTTGAAATGCGGGTCGTACGTGGCCGCGGTGGACTCGTCGAGCAGCAGGTGGTGGGGCGTGACCTCGGCCGTGACGCGGATGCCGCGGGCCTTCGCCCAGCGCACGACGTCGACGCTGCCGGCGGTGGAGAGGTGGCAGATGTGCAGCCGGGCCCCGACGTGCTCCGCGAGCAGCACGTCCCTGGCGATGATCGACTCCTCCGCGACGGCGGGCCAGCCGGTGAGGCCGAGCTCGCCGGACAGGGCGCCCTCGTTCATCTGCGCGCCCTCGGTGAGGCGGGGATCCTGCGAGTGCTGCGCGATCACGCCGCCGAACGTGGCCACGTACTCGAGCGCGCGGCGCATGAGCAGCGAGTCGTGCACGCACTTGCCGTCGTCGCTGAAGACGCGGACGCGGGCACGGGACGAGGCCATCGCGCCGATCTCGCTGAGCCGCTCCCCCGCCAGCCCGACCGTGACGGCGCCGACCGGGCGCACGGTCGCGTAGCCGTGCTGCTCGCCGAGCGAGGCGACCTGCTCGACGACGCCGGCGGTGTCCTGCACCGGCAGCGTGTTCGCCATCGCGTGCACGGCCGTGAAGCCGCCCGCGGCGGCGGCGCGGGTGCCGGTGAGCACCGTCTCGCTCTGCTCGAAGCCCGGCTCGCGGAGGTGGGTGTGGAGGTCGACGAGGCCGGGCAGCACGAGCAGGCCGTCCGCGTCGATGACGCGGGCACCGGCGTCCGACAATCCGCCGCCGCGCCCGGCGATCGCGCCGTCGGCGACCAGGAGGTCCACCGTCTCGCCCTCGGGGGTCCTCGCCCCGCGGATCAGGATGCTCATGCGGCTGCTCCCTGCGTTCCCGACAGCACCAGGTAGAGCACCGCCATCCGAATCGACACCCCGTTCGCCACCTGCTCGAGCACGAGCGACTGCGCCGAGTCGGCCGCCGCCGAGGAGATCTCGAGGCCGCGGTTCATCGGCCCCGGGTGCATCACCATCGTATCGGCGCCGAGCCGGGCGAATCGCGCGTCGTCGAGGCCCCACTCGCGCGAGTACTCGCGCTCGTTCGGGAAGAACGCCGCGGTCATCCGCTCGGCCTGCACGCGCAGCATCATGAGCACGTCGGTGCCGGCGTCGATCGCCGCGTCGAGGTCGTAGCCGACGCTCGCGGGCCACGACCCGACGCCCACCGGCAGCAGGGTCGCGGGCGCGACGAGCCGCACCTCGGCGCCGAGCGTGCGCAGCAGCCAGACGTTCGAGCGGGCGACTCGCGAGTGCAGGATGTCGCCGACGACCGTCACGACGAGCCCGTCGAGGTCGCGGCCGCGGGAGGCCGAGCCGTGCCGGCGCTTGCGCATCGAGTAGGCGTCGAGCAGCGCCTGCGTCGGGTGCTCGTGGGTGCCGTCGCCCGCATTGACGACCGCGGCGTCGATCCAGCCGCTCGACGCCAGGGTCGCGGCGGCGCCGGACGCGGAGTGCCGCATCACGACGGCGTCGACGCCCATGGCCGCGATGGTCTGGGCGGTGTCCTTGAGGCTCTCGCCCTTCGAGACGCTTGAGCCCTTCGCGCTGAACGTCATCACGTCGGCGCTGAGCCGCTTCGCCGCCGCCTCGAACGACAGCCGCGTGCGGGTGGAGTCCTCGAAGAACAGGTTCGCGACCGTGCGGCCGCGCAGCGTCGGGAGCTTGGGCACGGCGCGGGTGGCGACGTCCGCCATGTCCTCGGCGACGTCGAGGATGCCGACGGCGGCGTCGCGGTCGAGGTCGCGGACGGAGAGCAGGTGGCTCAGCGACGCGCTCATCCGATCACCACCGCGTCCTCGCCGTCGGACTCTGCGAGCCGCACGTTGATGCGCTCGGCGACCGAGGTCGGCAGGTTCTTCCCCACGAAGTCGGCTCGGATCGGCAGCTCGCGATGGCCGCGGTCGACGAGCACGGCGAGGCGGACGGCGGCGGGACGCCCGAGGTCGCCGATCGCGTCGAGCGCGGCGCGGATGGTGCGGCCGGAGTAGAGCACGTCGTCGACGAGCACCACGATCCGGCCGTCGATGCCGTCCGGCGGCAGCACGGTCGGGCTGGGCGTGCGGGTGGGCTGCCGGTCGAGGTCGTCGCGGTACATCGTCACGTCGAGCGCGCCGATCAGCGCGGAGCCGGGGCTGAGCCGCTCGAGCACGTCGCCGAGGCGGCGCGCGAGGGCGATGCCGCGGGTGGGGATCCCGAGGAGGACGATGCCGTCCCGCTCCACGCGGAGGTCCGAGGCGGGTGCCTCCAGGATCTCGTGGGCGATGCGGGTGAGCGCACGCTCGATGTCGGCCTGCTGCAGAACGACGCGCGACTGCATCCGGACCTCCTTCCCCGCCTCTCCGGACGGACTTAAAGGATGTCGATTCGACCGCTCAGCCTACACGGCCGAGCGCCCGTCGCGGTCAGCTCCAGCGCCGGAGCAGCCGCCGCTCGAGCACGCCGATGAGCGCGTCGGTGCCCTTGCCCAGGATCGCGAGCAGGATGATCGCGAGGAACAGCCGGTCGACCCGGCCGTTCTGCTGCGAGTCGGTGAGCAGGAAGCCGAGCCCGATCGACGAGCTGAGCAGCTCCGCGGCGACGAGGAACAGCCAGGACTGCGCGAGCGCCAGCCGGAGCCCGCTGATGAGCGCGGGGATGACGGCCGGCAGCTGCACCGTCGAGAGCAGGGAGAAGCCGCGGAGCCCGAACGCCCGGCCGACCTCGACGAGGTGCGGATCGACGTGGCGCAGCGCGCCCGAGAGGGTGGTGAACACCGGGAACGTCGCGCCGATCGTGATGAGCACGATCTTCGGCGGCTCGAAGATGCCGAGCAGGAGCAGCAGCAGCGGCAGCCACGCCAGCGACGGCACGGCGCGGATGGCGCCGAGCAGCGGCCCGAGCAGCACGGACGCCGTGCGCGACAGGCCGACGAGCGCGCCGAGCACGAGCCCGATCGCCGAGCCGAAGACGAAGCCGAGCAGCACGCGCTGCACCGAGATCGCGATGTCCTTGTAGAGCAGCCCGGGGTTGAGCGGGTTGGTCTGCAGGTCGACGGCGGCGAGCAGCACGGCCTGCGGCGACGGGAGCTTGTACGGCGGCACGAGCTGCGCGGCCGTGACGGCCCACCAGACGATGAGGATCAGCAGCGGGATCAGGGCGCCCCCGACGACCGTCCACCAGCGGCGCGGCTCGCGCGGGGCGCGGGCACGGAGCGCCTCGTCGGCGGAGGTCGCGGCCGTGTCGGCGACGAGCCCCGAGGTCAGGTCGCCGCTCATCCGTTCTGCTTCAACTCCGACGGGTCGGCGGCCTTCGCGTACTCCGGCTCGAACAGGCTGTCGAGCGCGTCGTCGATCTGCGCCTGGGTCTGCACGTCGCCGCTGTCGACGAAGATCGGGCCGACGACCTTCAGCACCTTCTCCTGGGCCGCGCCGGGCACCGGGTCGACCGTGAGGTCGGTGCGCTTCAGCGTGGCGGTCGCGATGGCCGGATCGATGCCGGCCTCCGCGGCGAGGATCTGGGCCGTCGCGTCGGGGTCGTCGGCCGCGAAGGCGCGGGCCTTCTCGTAGGCGTCGACGACGGCCTGGGCGAGGTCGGGCGACTTCTGCAGGAACGACTCGGTCGCGTTGAGGAAGCCGTACGTGTTGAACGCGGGGTTGTCGTAGATGTTCTTCGAGCCGGCGGTCTGCACGCTCGTCGTCAGCAGCGGGTCGAGGCCCGACCAGGCGTCGACGGAGCCGTTCTCGAGCGCCGCCTTGCCGTCGGCGTGCGGGAGGTTCTCGATCGTCACCGACGACAGCGGCACATCGAACTTCTCGAGCGACTGCAGCAGGAAGAAGTACGGGTCGGTGCCCTTCTGGGCCGCGATGTGCTTGCCCTCGAGGTCGGACACCTTCGTGATCGACGAGCCCTTCGGCACGATGAGGGCGGCCCAGTCCGGCTGCGCGTAGACGTCGATGGTCTTGATGGGCGAGCCGTTCGAGCGGGCCAGGAGGGCTGCGGACCCGGCGGTCGAGCCCACGTCGATCGCGCCGGCCTGCAGCGCCTGGTTCGCGGCGGCCGAGCCGGCGGACTTCACCCAGTTGATCGTCACGTCCGAGCCGAAGGCCTTCTCGAGGTAGCCCTCCTTCTTCACGATGAGGCTCAGCGGGTTGTACGTCGCGTAGTCGATGTTCAGCGTCGTGGCGCTCCAGCCGTCGGCGCCGAGCTCGGCGCCCGCGCTCTTCGACGGCGCGGCGGAGGTGGTGCCCTCTCCCGCGACGCAGCCGGTCAGCGCGAGCGCGGCGGCCGCGGCGACGGCGGTCAGGGTGGCGAGTCGGGTTCTGGTCGTCATGCTGGCCTCTTCGTGGGTGCGGGTGGCGGGGTCAGGTGGTGGCTCGGCACGCCGAGCAGCTCGAGCAGCTCGGCTCGGAGCTCGACGAGCCGCGCGTCGGCACGGTCGCGTGGACGCGCGCCGGGCACATCGAGCACGGTGCGGATGCCGGAGCCGGCGTCCGGATGCTCGGGATCCGGTCCGAGCAGCACGATGCGGTCGGCCAGGGCGAGGGCCTCGTCGACGTCGTGCGTGACGAGCACGATCGTCGCGGGCTCGGCCGCGTGGATGTCGACCAGCAGGTCCTGCATGGTGAGCCGGGTGAGCGCGTCGAGCGCGCCGAACGGCTCGTCGAGCAGCAGCACGCCGGGGTCGCGGGCCAGCGCCCGGGCGAGCGACGCGCGCTGGGCCATGCCGCCGGAGATCTGGCGCGGCCGGAGCTCGGCGGCCGCGGCGAGCTGCACGAGCTCGAGCAGGCGGGCGACGCGGGCCGGCCCGGCTGTGCGGTCGGTGCCGAGCGGCACGCCGAGGGCGACGTTGCGGCGCACCGTGCGCCAGGGCAGCAGCCGCGGCTCCTGGAACGCGACGGCGCAGCGCTGGTCGACCGGCGCCACGGGCACCTCGTCGATCTCCACCGTGCCGGCGGAAGCGGCATCGAGGCCGCTGATCATGCGCAGGAGCGTCGACTTGCCGCAGCCGGACGGGCCCAGCAGCGCGACGACCTCGCCCGGGGCGATGTCGAGATCGACCTCCGAGAGCACCGTGCGGGCGGCGGCTCCGGCCCCGGCTCCCGGGAACGCCCGGCCGACGCCGCGGAGGCGGATGGCGAGCGCGCGCGAGGCGTGCGGGAGGGTCGTCACCTCTCGAATCTAGGAAGCATCGCACCGGCGCCCGCACCTCGGCGTAATGCGGCGTAGCATCCGGAGCCATCGTTCACGCGCGTCAACCATTACGCTCGAGCCACGGGGAGACACTCCCCGGCGCCGCCACCCCGGCGTCGCGCCACCAGCGCTGCACGTCGCCGTGCACCGTCGAGTCGGAGGACCGCCATGCCCGATCAGCGCGATCCGGGAGAGCTCGCCCACGAGCTCGCCATCTCCATCGGCCGCCTGAACCGCCGGATGCGCGGCCCCGGGGGCGCGCTCGCGCTCGGCCACGGCCACCTCTCCGCGATCGCCACGCTGTCGGCGACCGGGCCGATCCGCCTCGGCGACCTCGCCGCGCGCGAGGTCGTCTCGGCGCCGTCGATGACGCGCACCGTGACCGACCTCGAGCGCCGGGGCCTCGTGACCCGCACGCCGGACCCGCTCGACGGCCGCAGCGTGCTCGTCGCGGTCACGCCGGAGGGCGAGGAGACCGTGCGCCGCGGCCGCTCCGAGCGCGCCGCGCTGCTCGCGCAGCTGCTGGAGAAGCTCGACGACGAGCAGCTGGAGCTGCTCGAGCAGGTGGCGCCGGTGCTCCGGCAGCTCACCGTCGTGCCGCGCTAGGACGCGCGGATCGCGCTACTCGCCCTTGGTCTTCGCGATCGCGGCGAGCAGGCCGTTGAGGAACCCGGCCGAGTCGTCGGTCGACAGCACGGTGGCCGACTCGACGGCCTCCGAGATCGCCACGGCGTCGGGCACCTCGTCGTTGTAGAGGATCTCCCAGACGGCGACGCGCGCGATGGCGCGGTCGAGCACCGGCATCCGGTCGAGGCTCCAGCCCGTCGCGTGATCGCGGATCACGTCGTCGATCGCGCCGGCGTGCTCCTCGACGCCCTGCACGATCTCGCGGGCGTAGGTCCAGGAGGCGGCGCGGTCGGGCTCGCCGAGCGCGCGGTTCGCCTCCTCGCCGAGGAGCTGGCCGATCGGCAGCTCGCGGAGGTCGGCGCCGTAGAGGACGTCGAGGGCGCGCTTGCGCGCCTTGGTGCGGGCACTCACGTCGGAGCGCTCAGTCCGTGACGCGGCCGAGGTAGTCGCCCGTGCGGGTGTCCACCTTCACGCGCGTGCCGGTCTCGAGGAACAGCGGCACCTGGATCTCGTGGCCGGTCTCGAGGGTCGCGGGCTTCGTGCCGGCGCTCGAGCGGTCGCCCTGCAGGCCCGGCTCGGTGTAGGTGACCTCGAGCACGACGGAGGTCGGCAGCTCGACGTAGAGCGGGTCGCCCTCATGGGTGGCGACGGTCACGACCTGGTTCTCGAGCATGTAGTTCGCCGCGTCGCCGACCGTGCCGGCCGCGATCGTGATCTGGTCGTAGTCGGACATGTCCATGAACACGAAGTCCGCGCCGTCCTTGTACAGGTACTGGAAGTCGCGGCGGTCGACGGTGGAGAAGTCGATCTTGGTGCCGGCGTTGAACGTGCGGTCGACGACCTTGCCGGTCATGACGTTCTTCAGCTTCGTGCGGACGAACGCGCCGCCCTTGCCGGGCTTGACGTGCTGGAACTCGACGACGTTCCAGAGCTGGCCGTCGATGCTGAGGACGGAGCCGTTCTTGATGTCGTTGGTCGTGGCCATGGAGGTTCTCCTGAAAGTCGAGGGCGCGGAGCGCCCGGGGAAGTCTAGTCGAGCGCGATCAGCGGGCCGCGCCGACGGCGCGGAGCGCGAGCAGGTAGCCCTCGAACCCGAACCCCGCGATGACGCCGGTTGCGACGCCGGAGATCACGCTCGTGTGCCGGAACGTCTCCCGCGCGTGCGGGTTCGAGATGTGCACCTCGACGACGGTGCCGCCGGCCTTCGTGACGAGGCTCACCGCGTCGCGCAGGGCGTAGCTGTAGTGCGTGAACGCGGCCGGGTTGAGCACGACCGGCGACCCGGTGTCGGCGGCCTCGTGGATCCAGCCGATGAGCTCGGCCTCGTCGTCGGTCTGGCGCAGGTCGATCTCGGTATCGCGGGTCGCGGCCTCCGAGAGCAGCACGCGGAGCGCGGAGAGGTCCTGGGCGCCGTAGACGTCGGGCTCGCGGCTGCCGAGCCGGCCGAGGTTGGGACCGTTGAGGACGAGGACGCGTGTCACGGGTCCGAGCGTATCGGGACGGCCTCCCCCGGCCGCGGCGCTGGTCAGGACGAGATCTCCTGGTACGCCGCGAACAGCAGCGACTCGTCGGGGCCGCTCACGGTCGTCGGCCGGCCGATGGCGTCGAGCACGATGAAGCGCAGCATCCCGCCGCGCGCCTTCTTGTCGCGCTGCATGGTCGCCAGCAGCGTGGCCCAGCGTCCGCCGGGGTAGGTCGTCGGCAGCGACAGCGACTCGAGGATGCGGCGGTGGCGGTCGACGTCCGCGTCGGTGAGGTGCCGCGTCAGGCGCGACAGCTCGGCGGCGAACACCATGCCGATCGACACGGCCGCACCGTGGCGCCAGCGGTAGCGCTCGGTGTGCTCGATCGCGTGGCCGAGCGTGTGCCCGTAGTTCAGGACCTCGCGGAGCCCCTGCTCGGTGAAGTCCTCGCCGACGACGCGGGCCTTCACGGCGATCGCGAGCTCGATCGCGCGCCGGAAGTCGGGGCTGCGCGGATCGGTCGCCGACGCCACGTCGCGCTCGACGATCTCGAGGATCTCGGGCTCGGCGATGAAGCCGGCCTTCACGACCTCGGCGTACCCCGCCAGGATCTCGTTCTCGGGCAGGCCGTCGAGCAGCTCGAGGTCGCAGAGCACCGCGACGGGGGCGTGGAACGCGCCGACCAGGTTCTTGCCCTCGGCCGTGTTGATGGCCGTCTTGCCGCCGACGGCCGCATCGACCATGCCGAGCACCGTGGTCGGCAGCTGCACGATCCGCACGCCGCGCAGCCAGGTGGCGGCCACGAAGCCCGCGAGGTCGGTGGTCGCTCCCCCGCCGAAGCCGATCACGGCGTCGCTGCGGGTGAAATCGGTCTGCCCCATGATCTGCCAGCAGAACGCGGCCACCTCGACGCGCTTGGCCGACTCCGCATCCGGCACCTCGGCCAGGTACACCTCGAACCGGTCGGCGAGGGCGGCGCGGAGGGCCTCGGCGCGGGCGCCGAGGGTCGGCGGATGCACGATGAGCACCTTGCGCACGCCGCTGCCGAGGGCGGCCGGGATGCGGTCGCCGAGCCCGCGGCCGACGACGACGTCGTAGCCGGGCTCGCCGGCGACGGGGATGACGGTGGGGGCGGCGGCGGACGCGCCGTCGGCGGGGTCGGTCATGGTGTCCTCAGCTCGTGGCGTCGCCGGGCGCCGGCGATCTCAGCAGGTCGGCGATCTCGGCGGCGACGGCCTCGAACGGCCGGATCGAGGTGTCGACGGTCCAGGTCGCGAGGCGGGTGTAGGTCGGCAGGCGGTCGGCGAGGATCCGCTCCCAGTCGGCGACGCCGCCGCGCACCAGCGGGCGCTTGCCGTCGGCGAGGCGCGACGCGACGGCCTCTGGCGTGGTGAGCAGCAGCACGACGCGCTCCCCCGCCAGGTCGGCCTGGGTGTCGGGGTGGAGCACCGCGCCGCCGCCGAGCGAGACGACGCCCTCGCCGTCGAGCGCCCGCCGCACGGCCGCGCGCTCGAGCTCGCGGAAGTGCGGCTCGCCGTGCTCGTCGAAGATGCCGGCGATCGGGCCGTGCTCCGCGACGATCGCCTTGTCGGTGTCGGTGAACGGCACGCCGAGCAGCTTGGCGGCGCGCCGGCCGAGGCGGGTCTTGCCCGCGCCCATCGGCCCGATGAGCACTCCCGTGGCGGACATCAGTCGATCGAGGCGGAGGCGGTGCGCAGCGTCACGGGGATGGCGGCCAGGTAGGCCTCGAGGTTGCGGCGCACCTCGGCGACCGAGTCGCCGCCGGTCTTCTCGAGCAGGGCCTCTGCGAGCACGAGCGCGACCATCGCCTCGGCGACGACGCCGGCGGCGGGCACGGCGCAGACGTCGGAGCGCTGGTGGTGCGCGGTGGCGGCCTCGCCGGTCGCGACGTCGATCGTGCGGAGCGCGCGCGGCACGGTCGCGATCGGCTTCATGCCCGCACGGACGCGGAGCACCGTGCCGGTGGACATGCCGCCCTCGGTGCCGCCGGCGCGGTCGCTGAGGCGGGAGATGACGCCGTCGGCCGCGATGAGCTCGTCGTGCGCCGCCGAGCCGCGGCGGGTCGTCGTGAGGAAGCCGTCGCCGACCTCCACGCCCTTGATCGCCTGGATTCCCATAAGCGCGCCGGCGAGGCGCGAGTCGAGCCGGCGATCCCAGTGCGTGTAGCTGCCGAGTCCCGGCGGCACGCCGTAGGCGAGCACCTCGACGACGCCGCCGAGCGTGTCGCCGGTCTTGTGGGCGTCGTCGACCTCGGCCACCATGAGCGCGCTCGTGGCGGGGTCGAGGCAGCGCAGCGGGTCGGCGTCGAGGCGGTCCACGTCGTCCGGATGCGGCAGCGGCGCATCGTCGGGCACCCGCACCGGGCCGATCGCCACGGTGTGCGCGACGAGGCGGATGCCGACCTCGCCGAGCAGTGCGCGGGCGACGGCGCCGAGCGCGACCCGGGCCGCCGTCTCGCGCGCGCTGGCGCGCTCGAGCACCGGGCGGGCCTCGTCGAAGTCGTACTTCTGCATGCCGACGAGGTCGGCGTGGCCGGGACGGGGCCGGGTGAGGGCGGCGCCGCGGCCGCCGGCGAGCACGGACGGGTCGACGGGGTCGGGGCTCATCACCTCGGTCCACTTCGGCCACTCGGTGTTGCCGATGCGGAGCGCGACCGGGCTGCCGATGGTCAGCCCGTGGCGCACGCCGCCGGAGATCGAGAGCTCGTCCTGCTCGAACTTCATGCGCGCGCCGCGGCCGTAGCCGAGCTTGCGGCGCTGGAGGTCGGCCTGGATCGCCGCGGACGAGACCGGCACGCCGGCCGGCAACCCCTCGAGGATCGCGATCAGCTCGGGCCCGTGCGATTCCCCCGCGGTCAGCCAGCGCAGCATGCCTACGATCCTCCCACAGCGGCGCGCATGGCCAGGAACACGGCAGCCTCGCCGGGCAGGGCCTCCGAGGCGCCGCGGCCGGTGAACAGCCGCACCTGCACGAGGGCCTGCTGCAGCAGCATCTCGACGCCGGAGAGCACCCGCCCGCCGGCGTCCGCCCAGGCCGCGGCGAGCGGCGTCGGCCACGGGTCGTAGGCGACGTCGAGCAGCACGCCGTCGACGCGCGGCGGGAGCGGCACGGCGAACTCGGCGCGCGGCGGGATGGTGCTGACGACGACGTCCGCGTCCGCCAGCGGCGCGTCGGCGAGGGCCACGACCGCGGCGCGGTCCTCGAGCCGCCCGGCGCGGGCGGCGGTCCGCACAGCGACGGTGACGGTCGCCCCGAGGGCGCGGAGCGCCTCGACGGCGCTCTCCGCCGTCGCCCCGCCGCCGAGCACCGTGGCGCGGGTCGCTCCGGCGACGCCCGCCTCGCGCAGCGCGGCCGTGATGCCGGCGACGTCGGTGTTCCAGGCGCCGATGCCGTCGCCGCCGAGCACGAGCGTGTTCGCCTGCGCGGTCGTGGCCGCCACGGGGTCGAGGCGGTCGGCGAGCACGATCGCCTCGCGCTTCAGCGGCATGGTGAGCGAGAGCCCGCGCCAGTCGTCGTCGAGCCCGGCGACGAAGGCGGCGAGCCCGCCCTCCGGCACGTCGGCCCGGCCGTACGACCAGTCCAGCCCGAGCTCGCGGTACGCCGCCGTGTGGATTGCGGGCGAGAGCGAGTGGCCGATGGGCGATCCGAGCACCGCCAGCCGGGTCACGAGCAGTAGGCCTTGTTCGCCGAGTCCTTGCACCAGGCGCGCAGCTTCGCGACGCCCGCGTCGTGCTCCGCCTGGGTGGTGGAGAACTGCGTCTCGCCCGTCTTGAGGTTCGTCGTCACGAAGTACAGCCAGGTGCCGTCGGCCGGGTGCAGCGCCGCCGACAGGGCGGCCTCCCCCGGCAGGCCGATCGGCCCGGGCGTGAGCCCCGGATGCACGTACGTGTTGTACGCGTTCCCCGCGTCCGCGCGCTCCGCGTTCGTCGTGCTCACGCGCTGGTACTGGCCGGTGCCGTACGTGACGGTCGCGTCGGACTGCAGGAGCATCCCCTGGTCGAGGCGGTTCTGGAACACGCGCGCGATCTTCGGCATGTCGTCGTTCGACCCGGCTTCGCGCTGCACGATCGAGGCGAGCGTCACGACGCGCACCCGGTCCGCCGCGGGCACGCCGAGCTTGTCGAGCCGGGCGTTCATCTCGCCGACGAGGCGCGCGAGCACGTCGTGGGCCGTCACGCCGGGATCGAACTGGTACGTCGCCGGGAACAGGAACCCCTCGATCGAGGTCGCGCCGGCCGGCACGCCGAGCCCCGGGAGGTCGGCCGCCGCGGCCTGGAAGTCGGCCACCGGCAGCTTCGTGGCGATCGAGAGCTGCGTGTAGGCCTTCTCGGCCGACGTGCCCTCGACGATGACGGCCTTGTTCACGACCCGGTTCTTCGGATCGCGGAGCGCGTCGATCGCCGACTTCGCGCTCATCTCGTGCTGGAGCGTGTAGCTGCCCGGCTCGAAGCGGATGGTCGAGTCGGCGAGCATGAGCTTGTAGGGCGCGCTGAACGTCTTCGTGATGCCCTGCTTCGCGAGCCCGCGCGCGACGACCTCGCCGGTGTCGCCGGTGTTGATGACGAAGTCGACCTTCTCCCCGTTGCCGGAGCCCGGGTAGTCGATCGACTCGACGCCGAGGGCTGCGAGGATGCGCGCGCCGTACTGGCCCCAGAGCACGGAGCCGGTGCCGCCGACGATGAGCAGGAAGACGAGGAACACGACGAGGAGGCCCCAGCGGCGGCGACGTCGCGGCGGCCGTCCGGGACGGTCGCGATCGCGAGCCGCACGGCGCGGCGACTCGGAGGCCGCGGGCTGCTGCACCGGCGTCGCGCCGGTCTTCGCGACGTGCTCCTCCCAGGCCGCGGCGGCCACGCCGGCGGTCGGGGCGGCGCGGTGGTGCTCGGGGCGGGCGTCCGCGGGGCGGTCGGGCGCGCCGGCGCCGAAGATGTCGTCCCAGCTGGGCTCGTCCGGTCGGCGGTCCTCGGGCACTACTGGGGTCCTTCCGTGGCGACGGGAACGCCGGGCGGGCGACCCGAGGAGCGCTCCGCGTCGAGGGCGTCCTGCAGGATGATAACAGCGGCCACCTGGTCGACCACGGCCCGCTGGCGGCGGCTGCTCCGGCCCGCCTGACGGAGGCTGCGCTGCGCGACGTTCGTGGTCATCCGCTCGTCGACCAGGCGCACCGGCGCGGCGAGCACGGCCGCGAGCTCCGCCGCGAAGGCACGGGCGTCCTCGGTGGAGGGCGTGTCGCCGCCGCTCAGCGACAGGGGCAGCCCGACGATGAGCTCGACGGCCTCGTACTCGGCCGCGAGCGACACGATCTCGGCGACCGTCGCCGGTCCACGCGACAGCGTCGCCACCGGCGTGGCCAGCATGCCGTCCCGGTCGCAGGAGGCGATGCCGACCCGGGCGCGCCCGACGTCGACGCCCAGGCGGGCCCCCGGCCGCACGTCAGCCCTGCAGCGCCCGGCGGACGCCCTCGAGCGCCTCGCCGATGCGCGACGCGTCCGTGCCGCCGCCCTGCGCGATGTCGTCCTTGCCGCCGCCGCCGCCGCCGAGCGTGCGCGCGGCGTCGCGCACGAGCGCGCCGGCCTTCGCGCCGGCGGTGCGGCCGGCCTCCGTCGTGGCGACGACGACCGAGGGACGGCCGTCCACCCGCCCGGCGACAGCCACGACGGCCGCCTCCGCGGAGAGCCGCTCGCGAACGCCGGTGGCGACGGTGCGGAGGTCGTCGGCCGAGCCGAGCTCGCCGAGGTCCTCGACCACCGCGAGCACGCCGCTGATGCGCACCGCGGACTCGACGAGCGCGGGCACGCGGCCGGAGAGCCGGCTCGCCTCGAACGCCGCGATCTTCTTCTCGGCGCTCTTCAGGCTCTGCACGAGCTCCTCGATGCGCGCGGGCAGCTGCTCGCGCGGCGTGCGGAGGGAGCCGGTGAGCTGCGCCACGATGGCGCGCTCGGCCGCGAGGTCCTTGAACGCGTCGACGCCGACGAGCGCCTCGACGCGGCGGTTCGTCGAGCCGACGGACGACTCGCTCGTGAGGTTGACGAGGCCGACCTCGGCGGAGCGGCCGACGTGGATGCCCGCGCAGAGCTCGCGCGACCAGGGGCCGCCGATGTCGACCATCCGCACGGTGTCGCCGTACTTCTCACCGAACAGGGCCATCGCGCCGGCGGCGCGCGCCTCGTCGAGCGGGAGGATGCGGGTCGTCACCTCGAGGTTGTCGCGGATCGCGTCGTTCGCGATCTCCTCGACCTCGGAGCGGGTGGCGGCGCTGAGCGCCTGGTTCCACGAGAAGTCGAGGCGCATGTAGCCGGCGCGGTTGAACGAGCCCGCCTGGTGCGCCTCCTGCCCGAGCGTCTGCCGGAGCGCCGCGTGGATGAGGTGCGTGGCCGAGTGGGCCTGCGCCGCCGCGTGGCGGTACAGCGGGTCGACGACCGTGGTGGCCGCCTGGCCGATCGACACCTCGCCGGAGCGCACCTGCACGGTGTGGCTGACGAGCCCCTTCACCGGGCGCTGCACGTCGAGCACCTCGAGGTCGAAGCCGCTGCCCACGATCGAGCCCTGGTCGGCAGCCTGGCCGCCGCCCTCCGCGTAGAGCGAGGTCTCCTGCGTGATGATCTCCGCGATGTCGCCCGCGGAGGCCGTGTCGACGGGCGCGCCGTCGCGCAGGATGCCGAGCACGGTCGTCTCGGTGTCGAGGTAGTCGTAGCCCGTGAAGACCGTCTCCCCCGCCGCGCGGAGCCCCGCGTAGATGCTGAGGTCGGCGAGCCGGCCCTTCTTCGCCTTCGCGTCGGCCTTCGCGCGCTGGCGCTGCTCCTGCATGAGCGTGTCGAACGCCGCGCGGTCGACCGTGAGCCCGGCCTCCTCCGCGATCTCGAGCGTGAGGTCGATCGGGAAGCCGAACGTGTCGTGGAGCTGGAACGCGGTCTCGCCGGTGAGCCCCGCGCTCGTCGGCGCCGCGCTCTCCGCGGCGCCCCGCTTCGCGTCCGCGATCGCCGTGTCGAGGATCGTCGTGCCGCCCGCGAGGGTGCGCAGGAACGCCTCCTCCTCGCCGAGCGCGAGGCGCGAGGTGCGGTCCCACTGCTCGAGGAGCTCCGGGTGGGCGGGCGCCATCGCGTCGCGCGACGCGGTGAAGAGCTCCTGGAAGCTCGGCGCGTCGACGCCGAGCAGCCGCATCGAGCGGATCGTGCGACGCATGAGCCGGCGCAGGATGTAGCCGCGGCCCTCGTTCGACGGCGTCACGCCGTCGCCCATGAGCATGAGCGACGAGCGCACGTGGTCGGAGATGATCCGCATCCGCACGTCGTCCTCGTGCGAGGCGCCGTAGCGGCGGCCGGACAGCTGCGCGGCGGCGTCGAGCACCGGGCGCACCTGGTCGATCTCGTACATGTTGTCGACGCCCTGCTTGAGGAAGGCGAGGCGCTCGAGGCCGGCGCCCGTGTCGATGTTCTTCTTCGGCAGGTCGCCGACCACGTCGAAGTCGACCTTCGAGGTGACGTTCGCGATGAGGTCCTGCATGAACACGAGGTTCCAGATCTCGATGAACCGGTTGTCGTCCGCGGCCGGACCGCCGTCGCGGCCGAACGCCGGACCGCGGTCGAAGAAGATCTCGGAGTCCGGGCCGCCGGGGCCGGGCTGGCCGGTGTGCCAGTAGTTGTCGGCCGCGCCGAGCCGCTGGATGCGCTCCGGCTTGAGGCCGATCACGTCGCGCCAGATCGACTCCGCCTCGTCGTCGGTCTCGTAGATCGTGACCCAGAGGTCCTTCTCGTCGAAGCCGAGGCCGCCCTCCGACTCCGAGGTGAGCAGCAGCTCCCAGGCGAGCCGGATCGCGCCCTCCTTGAAGTAGTCGCCGAACGACCAGTTGCCGAGCATCTGGAAGAACGTGCCGTGGCGGGCGGTCTTGCCGACCTCCTCGATGTCGTTCGTGCGGATGCACTTCTGCACGTCGGCGGCGCGGTCGTACGGCGCGGGCACGACGCCCGTGAGGTACGGGATGAACGGCACCATGCCGGCGATCGTGAACAGGATCGACGGGTCGTCGCTCACGAGGGAGGCGGAGGGCACGATCGTGTGCCCCCGGTCTCCGAAGAAGGTCAGCCAGCGGCGTTGGATCTCAGCGGTCTGCACAGTGGTCCCCGGAACATGTGGTCGGGCCGCCCGGAACGGCGGCGGAGGTCAGTCGAGCTCGTCGAAGCCGGCGGAGTCGCGCGTGCCGCGCAGCTCCGCCTCGCGAGCTCGGTAGCCGTCGACGACCGCGGCGCCGATGCCGGTCAGCCGCTCGTCCAGCTCGTCGAGGACCGCGCGGCCCTGCGGCGTGCGCGCCACCACGTGCGCGACGGCGAAGCCGGCGGCGACGCCGACCAGCAGCCAGATCGCCTTGCCCATGGCGTCTCCTCCCGACGGAGCCCTCAGCCTACCGAAAACGACGAGAGGCCCGCGTCCATCGGACGCGGGCCTCTCGTGCGGCACGTGCTAGCGGGCCGCGTAGTACTCGACCACGAGCTGCACCTCGGCGGTCACGGGGACCTCGGCGCGCTTCGGGCGGCGGAGCAGGCGGGCCTGCAGCTTGTCGAGCTCGACCTCGAGGTAGCCCGGCAGCGGCGGCAGCACGTCGGCGTGACCGCCGGCGGCGGCGACCTGGAAGGGCTCGAGGCCCTCCGAGCGCTCCTTGACGTGGATGAGCTGGCCCGGCTTCACGCGGAACGACGGGCGGTCGACGAGCTGGCCGTCCACCTTGATGTGGCGGTGCACGACGAGCTGACGGGCCTGCGCGGTGGTGCGGGCGAAGCCGGCACGCAGCACGAGGGCGTCGAGGCGCATCTCGAGGAGCTCGACCAGGTTCTCACCGGTCAGGCCCTGGGTGCGGCGCGCCTCGTTGAAGACGATGCGGAGCTGCTTCTCGCGGATGCCGTACTGCTCGCGCAGACGCTGCTTCTCCTTGAGGCGGACGGCGTAGTCGCTGTCGGCGCGGCGCTTGGTGCGGCCGTGCTCGCCCGGGGCGTAGGGGCGCTTCTCGAGGTAGCGGGCTGCCTTCGGCGTCAGCGGGATGCCGAGCGCGCGCGAGAGGCGGACCTTGCGGCGGTCCTGGGACTTGGTGACCATGGGTGTCCTTCCAACGTGGCCGCGTCGATCACGGCTCACAGACGTACATCACCTCCCGCCCGTCCGGACGCACGTCGACGCGGCCGGTGGAACTCGAGGGAGGGATGTGTCCGCCGCTGCGGGCGAACCCGCCTACTTTACCAGAGCATCAGGCGTCGGCCGAGCCGGCGTCGGCGTCCGCCGCCGGGGTGCTCGCGGGCGGCTCCGCGGCGGGCTCCGCGGCCGGCTCGTCGCGCTTCGGCATCGGGCGCCCCTCGAGGATGGCGCGGAGCCGCTCGAGGCGGGGCGCGACGTCGCGCTCGAAGCCGTTGCCGCTCGGCTCGTAGTACCGGCGGCCGACCAGCTCGTCGGGCAGGTACTGCTGCGTCGCGACGCCGAACGGCGCGTCGTGGGCGTAGAGGTAGCCCTTGCCGTGACCGAGCCGCTTCGCGCCCGGATAGTGCGCGTCGCGGAGGTGCGTGGGCACGCGGCCGATCCTGCCCGCGCGCACGTCGGCGATCGCCGCGTCGAGGGCGGTGTACGACGCGTTCGACTTCGGCGCCGTCGCGAGGTAGGTGACGGCCTCGGCCAGCAGGATCCGGCCCTCCGGCATGCCGATGAGCTGCACGCCCTGCGCCGCGGCGACCGCGATCGGCAGCGCCTGCGGGTCGGCCATCCCGATGTCCTCGGCGGCCGAGATCATGATGCGGCGGGCCAGGAAGCGCGGGTCCTCCCCCGCCTCGATCATGCGCGCGAGGTAGTGCAGCGCGGCGTCGACGTCGCTGCCGCGGATCGACTTGATGAACGCGCTGATCACGTCGTAGTGCTCGTCGCCCTGCCGGTCGTAGCGCAGCAGCGCGCGGTCGACGCTGGCCGCCACGAGCTCGGCCGTGACCGCGGTCGAGTCCTCGGCGGCGGCGGACGCGGCGGCGGCCTCCAGCGCCGTGAGCGCCCGGCGGGCGTCGCCGGAGGCGAGCCGGATGATCATGGCGCGGGCGTCGTCAGCGAGGTCGACGGTGCCGTCGAGGCCCCGGCGGTCGGCGACGGCCCGGTCGACGAGGGTGCCGAGATCCTCGTCGGAGAGGAGTTCGAGCGTGAGCAGCAGCGACCGTGAGAGCAGCGGCGAGATGACCGAGAAGGAGGGGTTCTCGGTGGTGGCCGCGACGAGGATGACCCAGCCGTTCTCGACGCCCGGCAGCAGCGCGTCCTGCTGGGCCTTCGTGAAGCGGTGGATCTCGTCGAGGAAGAGCACGGTCGAGGCGCCGTACAGGTCGCGGGTCGAGCGCGCCTCCTCCATCACCCCGCGCACGTCCTTGACGGTCGCCGTGACGGCGGACAGCTCGACGAAGCGGCGTCCGGAGCTGCGGGCGATCGCCTGGGCGAGCGTCGTCTTGCCGGTGCCGGGCGGACCCCACAGGATGACGGACACCCCGCCGCGCTCACCCGTCTGGTCGTCGGCGAGGTTCACGAGCGGCGAGCCGGGGCCGAGCAGATGGCGCTGGCCCGCGACCTCGTCGAGCGAGATGGGACGCATCCTGACCGCGAGGGGCGTCGCTCCCGCACGGAGCCCCTGCTGGCCAGCCATGTCGTCATGATAGGCAGGGCGGCTGTCGCTAGAGTGTTCGAGCCCCGCCGGGGGGCTCCAGGAGGCGGGAGGGCCGGTGGCTCCGACGAGGTACGAGCGCGAGGCGCGGGAGACGCGCGATCGGCTCCGGTCGTTCACGGCACGGCAGGCGGTCCACGAGGCCGCGCGGAAGCGCCGCCGGCTCGACAACATCGTCGCGATCGCCGCCGGCGTCGTGCTCATCGCCGCCGCCGGCACCGTCCAGGTGCTCTACGGCACCGTCGGCCCCGGTGCACCGAAGCCGTCCGCCTCGGCCTCCGCGTCCGCCGCCGCCGGCAAGAACGTCGGCGACATCCCGAAGGTCACCGACGCCGTCAAGACGACCTTCACCGGCACGCTGACCCTCAACGAGGTCGGCCTCGGCGTCGAGCTCGACGGCACGGCAGCGCCGCAGGGCGTCGCCGTGCTCGCGGAGGAGGCCGGCAGCGACTACCTCGTCGGCAAGACCTGCCACCGCATCGTGGTCTCCGAGACGGCGAACCTGATCCAGTGCGGCGCGCTCGACGCCCAGGGCTCCGACACCGACGACTTCGCGTTCGGGCCGATCGAGAACGCCCCGAAGAGCGGCGTCTACCCCGCCGGCACGATCGCGCTGGCCCGCAAGGGCGGCGACGCCTACTCGCAGGGCCATCAGTTCTTCATCACGACGACCGACACGACCCTGCCCGACGATGCGGCGGGCGGCTACACGGTCGTCGGCACGGTGACGAGCGGACTCGACGACCTCATCGCGCAGATCATGTCGAAGGGCACGACGGCCGAGGGCGGCGACGGTGCTCCCGCGGTCGCGACGAAGATCACCGCGTTCACCCTGACGGCGGCGAAGTAACGAGTCGGCCGCGGCTCCCCCGCTCGCGCGGGGGCTCGTCGGCCGTGGAATAGGCTGGGCCGAGTCCGGCGACCGAGGAGTGGGAACCACCGTGGCAGATCAGCGCCCCGACGACGAGCGTCCCGACGAGCAGGAGCCCGCCGCAGCGCCCGCCGAGGAGGCAGCGCCCGCCGAGGAGGCAGCGCCCGCCGAGGAGGCAGCGCCCGCCGAGGAGGCAGCGCCCGCCGAGGAGGCAGCGCCCGCCGAGGAGGCAGCGCCCGCCGAGGAGGCAGCGCCCGCCGAGGAGGCAGCGCCCGCCGAGGAGGCAGC
>NZ_JBXASM010000021.1:0-26007 GCF_058809295.1 Schumannella sp. GW821-FHT10F01 | reverse complement strand
GGCCGGAGCCGCAGCCTGCGGGGCGGGGGCCGGCGCCGCCGCCTGCGCGGCGGGACGCGCCTCCGGCTCGGGAGCCGGGGTCGCGGCTGCGGGAGCCGGCTTGGGCGCGGCGGGGCCGGGCCGGGCGGCGGGCCTCGGGGCCGGCTTGGCCTCCGGCGCCTCGACGCCGGCCTCGACCAGCGCCGCCTTGAGGCGACGGGCGACCGGCGGGGCGATGGAGGACGACGGGCTCTTGACGAACTCGCCCATGTCCTTCAGCTTGTCCATCGCAAGCTTGCTGTCGATGCCGAGTTCGTTCGCGATCTCGTGCACGCGTGGGTTGGCCACAATTCTCCTGTCTCGGGTCCACCCGGACAGGGTGGACTCACTTGGTGACGGAACTCATTTCGAGCCGCTCATCAGTTGTCCATGGTGGTTTCGACCGTTTCGTTCAGTCCGGCCGGCTCGAGGCTCGAGCCGATCCCTTGCGTATCCAGGTCCTGCCGCCGCAGCGCCCGCCCGAAGGCTCGGCGCTTGAGCGCTGCTGCGAGGCACTCGGCCGCGGGGTGCAGCCAGGCTCCCCGCCCCGGGAGCGAGGCCGCGGGATCCGCGACCACTCGGCCGTCGCGCGCGACGTACCTCACGAGGGAGGAACGGGGAGCACGCTGCCGGCAGCCCAGACAGGTCCGTACGGGTTCCATGCTACCCCTCCTGCCGGAGAGTCCGCCGCACCCGCGTCAGGACTCCATGACGGAGTCGGGCTGGATGTCGATGCGCGCCCCCGTCAGCTTCGCGGCGAGGCGGGCGTTCTGGCCCTCCTTGCCGATGGCGAGCGAGAGCTGGTAGTCGGGCACGAGCGCCCGGACGGCCTTGAGGCTCTGGTCGACCACGAACGCGCTCGACACCTTGGCCGGCGAGAGCGCGTTCGCCACGAACGTGGCGAGGTCCTCCGACCAGTCGACGATGTCGATCTTCTCCGACCCGAGCTCGGAGGTGACCGCGCGGACGCGCTGGCCGAGCTCGCCGATGCAGGCGCCCTTGGCGTTCACGCCGGGCTGCGTCGAGCGCACCGCGAGCTTCGTGCGGTGGCCGGCCTCGCGGGCGAGCGACGCGATCTCGACGACGCCGGACGCGATCTCGGGCACCTCGAGCGCGAACAGCTTGCGCACGAGCCCCGGATGGGTGCGGCTGACGGTGATCGACGGGCCCTTGAGCCCCTTCGACACGCTCGTGACGTAGACGCGGATGCGCTGGCCGTGGGGGTACTCCTCCCCCGGCACCTGCTCCTCCGGCGGCAGGATCGCCTCGATGCTGCCGAGGTCGATATGCACCATCCGCGGGTTGGGTCCCTGCTGGATGATGCCGGCGACGATGTCGCCCTCCTTGTTGCGGAACTCGCCGAGCACCTTGTCGTCGCCGATGTCGCGCAGGCGCTGGTTGATGACCTGCTTGGCGGCGAACGCGGCGATGCGGCCGAAGTCCTCGGGGCTGTCGACGGCCTCGCCGACGACCTCGCCCTCGTCGTCGTGCTCCGGCACGTAGACCGTGACGTGACCGCTCTTGCGGTCGAGCTCGACGCGCGCACCGGCGTCGGGCGCCTGATCGGTGTGCTTCAGGTAGGCCGTGAGGATGGCCTGCTCGATGATCGTGACCAGCTCGTCGAACGGGATCTCCCGCTCGCGCTCCATGAGCCGGAGCACTCCGAGGTCGATGTCCATCGCAGGGGCCTCCCGATATCCAGTTTCAACCGCACCCCGAACGCGGATGCGACCCCCCAGTCTAGCGGGAGCGAGCCCTACCGGGAGCGCGCCGTCGACCGGAGCCGCTCGACGGCCTCCTCGACCGGGAGCTCCTCACGCTCCCCCGAGCGGCGGTCCCAGTACTCCACGACCCCCTCCGCGGCGCGGCGTCCGGCGATGAGGACGCGCGGCACACCGAGCAGCTCGGCGTCGCCGAACTTCACACCGGGCGACACCTTCGGGCGGTCGTCGTAGAGCACGTCGAGCCGGTGATCCTCGAGCCGCGCCGCGACGGACTCGGCCAGCTCGAACGCCACGGCGTCCTTGCCGGTCGCGATGACGTGCACGTCGAAGGGCGCCACCTCGTCGGGCCAGAGCAGGCCGCGGTCGTCGTGCGTGGTCTCCGCGATGGCGGCGAGGATACGCGTCACGCCGATGCCGTACGAGCCCATCGTGACGGTGACGAGCTTGCCGTTCTCGTCGAGCACGTTGAGGCCGAGCGTCTCGGCGAAGAAGCGGCCGAGCTGGAACACGTGGCCGATCTCCATGCCGCGGGCGAGCTCCACGGGGCCGGAGCCGTCGGGCGCCGGGTCGCCGGCGCGCACCTCCGCGGCCTCGACCGTCGCGTCCCAGCCGAAGTCGCGGCCCGCGACGAGCCCGAACACGTGGTGGCCGTCGACGTTGGCGCCGGTGATCCAGCCGGACCCCTCGGCGACGCGCGGGTCGACGAGGTACCGGATGCCGGTCGCCGACTCCTCGCCGAGGATGGCGCCCTGCGGCGACCACGGTCCGATGTAGCCCCTGACGAGCTCGTCGTAGCGGTCGAAGTCCTGCTCGGTGGCGGGCTCGATCCCGGCGGGGGCGAAGGCCACCTCCGCGCGCTTCATGTCGACCTCGCGGTCGCCGGGCAGGCCGACGACGACGAGCTCGCGGCTGCCGTCGACGTGCGTCAGCGCGAGCACGACGTTCTTCAGCGTGTCGGCCGCGGTCCAGGCCCGGCCGTCGGGACGCGGGTGCCGCGCGTTGGCGACCTCGACGAGGCTCGCGATCGTGGGCGTGCCCGGCGTCGCGAGCACCTCCTGCGGCGAGAGCCCCTCGTAGCCGCGGGGCGTGCCGGGCTCGGTGACATAGGCCTCGACGTTCGCGGCGTAGCCGCCGTCCGACCGCACGAAGGTGTCCTCGCCGATCGCCGTCGGGTGCAGGAACTCCTCGCTGCGCGCGCCGCCCATGAGGCCGTTGTCCGCCGCGACGATCACGTACTCGAGCCCGAGGCGGGTGAAGATCCGCTCGTAGGCGTCGCGCTGCTCCTGATAGGAGGCGTCGAGGCCGGCGTCGCTCGCGTCGAACGAGTACGCATCCTTCATGGTGAACTCGCGACCGCGCAGGAGGCCGGCGCGGGGGCGCGCCTCGTCGCGGTACTTGTCCTGGATCTGGAAGATCGTCAGCGGCAGGTCCTTGTACGAGGAGTACAGGTCCTTCACGAGCAGGGTGAACATCTCCTCGTGCGTCGGCGCGAGCAGGTAGTCCGCGCCCTTGCGGTCCTGCAGACGGAAGATGCCGTCGCCGTAGCTCTCCCAGCGGCCGGACTGCTCGTAGGGCTCGCGGGGCAGCAGCGCGGGGAAGTGCACCTCCTGCGCGCCCGCGGCCGCCATCTCCTCGCGGATGACGCGCTCGATGTTCGCCCGCACCCGGAGTCCGAGCGGCAGCCACGCGAAGATGCCCGGCGCCTGGCGGCGGACGTAGCCGGCGCGCACCAGGAGGCGGTGGCTCGCGACCTCCGCGTCAGCGGGGTCGTCGCGCAGCGTGCGGACGAAGAGCTTCGAGAGTCGTGTGGGCACGACCCCTACCGTACCGAGTGCGCCGCGACCCGCCGACCGGCCGCGTCCGGCCGGCCGGGGTGATCACCAGGGCTTCGAGACGCCGCCGCCGCGAGCCCGGTCGCCCTGGTCGCGCGCCCGTGTCGACTGCTCGTCGCGCGACTTCAGTTGCCCGAGCTTGTCGCCGAGCGACCGGCTGGAGTCCTTCGTCTCGCCGATGCCGCCCTGCTGGCCGTCGCCGTTCCCCGTGCCCGAGCTCGAGCCGCCCTCCTGGCCGCTGCCGTTCTGGGTGCCGCCGCTGCCGTTCTGCGTGCCGCCGGTGCCGTCGCCGCTCTGCGTGCCGCCGCCCTGGCTTCCGGTGCCATTCTGGGATCCGTCGCCCGGCTGGCTGCCGCTGCCGCTGCCGCTCTGGGATCCGTCGCCGGTCCCCTGGCCGCTCCCCTGGCCGTCCTGGCCCTGACCGCTCTGACCGTCCTGGCCCTGCCCGTCCTGGCCCTGCCCGTCCTGGCCCTGGCCGTCCTGGGGCTGCCCGTTCTGGCCGTTCTGCCCCGGCGGGTCCTGGGTCGGGTCCTGGTCCGGGTCCTGAGCGGGGTCCTGGCTCTGGTCCTGCTGGGGCAGCTTGTCGCGGAGCCGCTCGATGGCGGCGTCGTCGCGGTCGGAGAACTGCTGCGACTGGAAGCAGACGTCGCCGTCGACCCGCTGCCAGAGCGTGGCCGCGGTGAGGTACTGCTTCACGGCCTGGTCGGTATCGCCGTTCTTCGTCGAGCGGTCGCCGAGCTTCTCGTAGGTCAGCGCGAGGTTCGCGCGGGCAGGGCACTGGGTCACCGGATCCGGCGCGTTCTGCACCGCGAGCGTCAGCTCCGTGCGGCCGTCGTCGAGCAGCCCGGCCTTCGTGTAGGCGGTGCCGAGGTTGTAGTGCGGCAGGAACGGGTCGATGGGGTTCAGGCTGACGCTCGCCCGCGACCACGAGGCGCTGCCGAGGTAGTCCTTCTGCGCGTACGAGTTCGCCGCGGCCGCGACGAGCACCACGTTGATCATCGCGCCGAGCGCGAAGATGCCGACCGGCACGATGAGCAGCATCGAGAGGCCGAGCAGCTTGCGCCGCCGCCGCGCCACCTCGTAGGGGGTCGCGAGCGCGTCGGGCGCGTCGTCGCCGAACAGCGCGACCCAGGGCGGCCGCTCGTCGGCGGAAGACCGGTCGGTCCTGACATCCGTCATCGTCGCACTCCCTTTCCCGGCCGGGCCCGGCGCAGCTCGCCGAACGCCCGCCATCCGATCATCAGGTCCCAGGCGAGCAGCAGGAACGCCGGGATGATCGGAACCCAGTACAGTCTCGCCTCGATCGTCTCGTTCGGCACGTCGATCGTCTTGCCCAGCTCCGCGTCGACCGCCGGGAACGACGGCCGCGTGCCCGGATCGCGGTGCTCGTAGTCCACACCGAGATCCTTCGAGATGGCCCGGAGCGTGTCCTCGTCGATGCGGGAGATCGCGGGCTGGCCGGTGGACGGATCGACGACGTACGGCTCCTGCGTCGGCGCCGCCGTCGGATCCGGCGGCCCGTCGGAGGTGCCGTCGAACGCGCCCTGGTAGTCCTGGAACGAGTTCTGGCGCATCGGACCGCCGCCCGGCGTGCCGTAGCCGTAGACGCGGCCGGTGTCGAAGAGCCCCTTCGGCGCGAGGAAGTCGGTCTGGTCCGGGTCGTCGGCCGTGGTCTCGCCGTCGCCGAGGTAGAACACGACGCGCACGCGGTTCGGGTCGCTGGCGCGCGCGTCGACGAGCGTGCGGGCCACGAGCTGGTCGGCCTCGTACGGCGTCGAGCCCTGCGAGCTGCCCGTCACCTCGACCGTGAGGTCCTGCAGGTACGACAGCAGCGCGTTCTCGTCGGTCACGAGCGGCACGCGGAGCGAGGCGCTCGCGTCGAACGTGATGAGCGCGAAGCGCGCGCCGGGATACGCCTCCGTGAGGTCGCGGACGTCGTCCTTCATGAGATCGAGCCGGGTGCGGCCGTCGCCGTAGTCCTCGGCGTTCGAGCTCGTCGTGGTGTCCATGACGACGATGACGTCGACGTCCGACACGACCTCCTTCGTCGTGCCCCCCGAGGCGAGCGCGGGGCCGATGGCCGCGGTCGTCAGCAGCGCGAGCGCGACGAGGCGGCGGATCGGCGACCAGCGCTCGCGCCACGAGCGCGTGCGCACGAGCTGCCAGACGAGGATGCCGAGCGGCACGATCGCGAGGAACACGATCCAGCCGACGGGGATGACGGGGAGGAGGATCACGCGCGCATCCTCCAGCCGACGAGCACGATCACCCAGAACCCGAGGAACCCGATCACGAGCGGCACGCCGGGGTGGTCGGTGACCACCAGCTTCGGGGCGCCCTCGAGCTTCGACGCCTGGTCCTCGAGCACCTCCTCGACGATGCGGTCGGCGGTGCTCGACTCCCCCAGGCCGTAGAGCCGGCCGCCGGTCTTGTCGACCTCGTCCTCGAGGTCGCGAACGTAGCTCGACTTCACGCCGAAGGTGGTCGGCGAGATCGCGTAGACGCGCACTTTCCGCTCGTCGGCGAACGTGATCGCCTCGTCGACCGTGACGATGCCCTGGCCGCGGGTCTCGTTGTCGGTCGCGAGCACGATCGTGCGCGAGCGCTTGGTGTCGTTGTTGTCGAAGCGCAGCACGCAGGAGGCGAGTCCGTCGCCGACGAGGGATGACGCGCTGCCGTCGCCGACCAGGGTGCCGTTGAGCAGGTCGAAGTCGGAGGAGTAGCCGCCGTCGCGCGCGGCGTCCGCGGCGCGGGAGAGCTGATCGTCGATGTAGTTGTAGTCGTCGGTGAGCGGGAAGACCTGCACGGCGGACGCGTTCCAGATCACGAGCGAGATCCGCTCGCCATCGAAGCCCCGCACGATGTCGCGGAACGTCTCGAGCACCTTCGCGTCGGAGGGAAGCATCGAGCCGGACACGTCGAGGCAGAGCACGAGGTCGCGGCTCGAGCTCTCGGTGCTCTCGATCTTCGTGCTGATCGGCCGCGCGGCCGCGATCGAGAGCCCGCCGAGGGTGACGAGCGAGACGACCGCCATGATGCCGAACAGCAGCAGGCCGCGGCGGTACGCACGGCGGTAGCGCGGCAGCGCCGTGAGCCGCGCCAGGTTCGCGGCGGCGACGACGTCGCGATCGCCGCGGTGCGCCCGCCCGCGGGTGGCGAGCAGCACGACCGCGATGCCGATGCCGATCACCGCCGCGAGCACGAGGGGCATCCAGGCCCAGGTCAGCTCCATGAGCGCACCACCGTCCTCGCCCGCTCCGCGGCCGGCTCGACCTCCGCCTCCGGATCGGGGGCGAAGGCGATCGGATAGAAGCTCGCGACCGTGTCGGCGACCTGCGGCAGGCGGCTGCGCCGCAGCTCGTCGAGCGTCATGCTGCGCGCATCGACGCCGGTGCGCTTGAACCCGTACTCGCGCACGATGGCGCTGAGCTCGACGTGCACCTCGCGCGCGTCGAGCTCGCCCTCGCGGGCGGCGCGGACGGTCGCGTCGATGCGCTCGAGCGCCTGGTCTGCGGCGTCCTTCGGCGGCACCCAGACGGTCGGCAGGTCGATGGCCTTCGGCGGACGACCGGCGCGGCGCGCCAGGAGGCGGGCGAGCAGGATCCAGCCGGCCAGCAGCAGGAGGAACACCGGCAGCACAGCCCACCACCACCAGTCGTAGACGGCGGGGTCGAACAGGTCGTCAACGTCCGGCACGCGACCGCCTCCTCAGCAGGGTGAGCAGGGTCGGCACGACGTCGCCCACCCGCGCGACGCGGGCGTGGGAGACGCCGAGGCGCGTGAAGAAGTCCTCCTGCGACGCGATCCGGGCGGCCGTGGCGCGGGCGTAGTCGCGGGCCAGGCCGCGGTCGGCGCGCAGGATCGACGGCAGCGGCAGGTCCTCGTCCACCCCGACCACGGGGCGCTTCGATCCGTCGCCGTGCACGAGGTCGACGTCGGCGACGGTGATCCAGAGCAGCTCGTGCCGAGCGGCGAGCCGCTTCAGGCCGTCTTCGAGGCGGGCCTGCGGCGGCACGTCGTCGGCCACCACGATCACGATGCTCCGCTTGCGCAGCAGCCGCGACACCCGGTCGACGAGGTCGGGCACGTCGCAGATCGGCGAGCTGAGCCGGGTCTGGTCGTGGATCTGGCGCAGCAGCGTCTCGAGCCAGTGCTCGCTCGCGCGCGGCCGCCGGGCCAGCACCCGGTCGCCGGTGCGGCTGAGCAGCCCGACCGAGTCGCCGTGCCGGAGCGAGAGGTACCCCAGCACGCCGGCCACCTGGATGGCGACGTCGCGCTTCGACTCGCCGCCCTCCGCCATCGCGGCCATGCCGCGGCCGGTGTCGATGAGGAACATCACGTCCTGGCGACGGGTCTGGAGGTAGCGCTTGACGAGCGGCGTGCCGGTGCGCGCCGTCGCCTTCCAGTCGATGTCGTCGACCTCGTCGCCGGGCACGTAGGCGCGGAGGTCGTCGAAGTCGAGGCTGCGGCCCACCATGACGGACGCGTAGGCACCGTCGAGCATGTTCGTGGACCGCCGGTTCGCGGCGATGAAGAGCCGCGACTTGATCCGCGGCAGCAGCGCGGTGTCGGTCACGGCGTCGGGACGGCCTGGACGATCGCCTCGACGACCTGCCACGAGGTGACCTCGATCGCGTCCGCCTCGAACGTCAGCACGACGCGATGGCCGAGCACGCGGCGCGAGAGCTGCTTGATGTCCTCCGGGATGACGTAGTCGCGGCCCTGCAGCAGGGCGAGCGCCCGCGCGGCCGAGAGGAACGCGATGCTCGCGCGCGGCGAGGCGCCGTACTCGACGAGCCGGGCGAGGTCGGGTGCGATCACGCGGCCCGGATTGCGCGTCGCGTCGACGAGGGCGATGAGGTAGCGGCGCACCTGCTCGGAGACGAAGACCTTGCGGGCGGCCTGCTGCACGAACAGCACGTCGTCGAGCGTCAGCGCGCTCTCGTCGTCGTCGCGGTCGAAGACCCCCTCGTCGAGGCGGCGGAGGATCTCGAACTCGTCTTGCGCGTCGGGGTAGCCGAGCACCTCCTTGAGCAGGAAGCGGTCGAGCTGCGCCTCGGGCAGCTGGTAGGTGCCCTCCTGCTCGATCGGGTTCTGCGTCGCGATGACGAGGAACGGGTCCGGCAGCTTGTAGATCGTGCCGCCGATCGAGGTCTGGCGCTCCTGCATCGCCTCGAGCATCGCGCTCTGGGTCTTCGCGCTGGAGCGGTTGATCTCGTCGAGCAGCACGATGTTCGCGTGCACCGGGCCGAGCTGGGTGACGAAGCGCGAGTTCGGCGCGTCGTAGACCTGGGTGCCGAGGATGTCGGAGGGCAGCAGGTCCGGCGTGCACTGGATGCGGCGGAACTCGCCCTTCACGGCCTTCGCGAGCGTGTTCGCGGCCGTCGACTTCGCGAGGCCCGGCACGCTCTCGAGCAGGATGTGACCGCCGGCGATGAGCGCGACCATGATGCTCGTGCGCAGCGCCTGCTGGCCGACCACCTTGCGGCCGAACGCGGTGCTGATGCGGGACACGATGTCGATCACGCGCCGCGTCTCCGCGTCCTCGAGCGCCGAGGTGCCGGGACGCGGGGCGTGCGGGCTGCCGAACGACGCCGGCTGCTGCGCGTGGGAGGGCTGCCCCTGCGGGTGCGGACCGGGCTGCGCGTGCGAGCCGGGCTGCTGCGGGCCGCCCTGACCGCCCGGCGCCGACCACTGCTGCGCGCTGGTGCCCGGGGCCGACTGCGGAGCGGGCTGCCCGCCGGGTGCGAACGGGCTGCGGCTGTCGGTCACGGAGGTCCCCTCGTCGAGATGGCTGGTGGATCAGCATAGCCGAGTCGGATTCACTATCCGGCACGCCGCCGCTGGGAGGTCAGGCGGTGACGACCTCGGGGCTGCCGATCGCGGCATCGGGCCCCATCTCGTCGGCGATGCGGCGCGCCTCGGCGATCAGCGTCTCCACGATCTCCGCCTCCGGCACCGTCTTCACGACCTCGCCCTTGACGAAGATCTGGCCCTTGCCGTTGCCGGACGCGACGCCGAGGTCCGCCTCGCGGGCCTCCCCCGGGCCGTTCACGACGCAGCCCATGACGGCGACGCGCAGCGGCACCGTGACGCCCTTGAGGCCCTCGGTGACGCTGTCGGCCAGCGTGTAGACGTCGACCTGCGCGCGGCCGCACGACGGGCACGACACGATCTCGAGCCGGCGCTCGCGCAGGTTGAGCGACTGCAGGATCTGCAGGCCCACCTTGACCTCCTCGGCCGGCGGGGCCGAGAGCGAGACGCGGATGGTGTCGCCGATGCCCTCGGAGAGCAGGATGCCGAAGGCCGTCGCGCTCTTGATGGTGCCCTGGAACGCCGGGCCGGCCTCGGTCACGCCGAGGTGCAGCGGCCAGTCGCCGCGCTCGGCGAGCATCCGGTAGGCCTTCACCATCACGATCGGGTCGTTGTGCTTGACCGAGATCTTGAAGTCGTGGAAGTCGTGCTCCTCGAAGAGGCTCGCCTCCCAGACCGCGCTCTCGACGAGCGCCTCCGGGGTCGCCTTGCCGTACTTCTCGAGCAGGCGCCTGTCGAGCGAGCCGGCGTTGACGCCGATGCGCAGGCTCACGCCCGCATCCTTCGCCGCCTTCGCGATCGCGCCGACCTGGTCGTCGAACTTGCGGATGTTGCCCGGGTTCACGCGCACCGCGCCGCAGCCGGCGTCGATCGCCTGGAACACGTACTTCGGCTGGAAATGGATGTCGGCGATCACCGGGATCTGCGACTTCTTCGCGATGATGTGCAGCACGTCGGCGTCGTCCTGGCTCGGCACCGCCACCCGGACGATGTCGCAGCCGGACGCGGTCAGCTCGGCGATCTGCTGGAGTGTCGCGTTGATGTTCGTGGTCGGCGTCGTGGTCATCGACTGGACGCTGATCGGCGCGTCGCCGCCGACGAGGACCTTGCCGACGCGGATCTGACGGGTCTGGCGGCGGGGTGCCAGCGTCTCCGGAGGAGGCTTCGGCATCCCGATGTTCACGGCGGGCATGGGCTCCAGCGTACGCGGCGCTGGTCACGGACCGCTGTGCGCCGGGGCGGCTCGGCGCGCATGTCCAGGCTCAGAACAGCTTCACCGGGTTGATGATGTCGGCGACGAGCAGCAGCAGGCTGGTGCCGCCGAGGATCACGGCGACGGCCATGGTCAGGGGCAGGGCCTTCGCGATGTCGACCGGGCCGGGATCCGGGCGCTTGAGGAGGCGCGCGCCCGCGCGGCGGATCGCCTCCCACAGCGCGCCGATCACGTGGCCGCCGTCGAGCGGCAGCAGCGGCACGAGGTTGAAGACGAACAGCGCGATGTTCAGCGAGCCGAGCAGGCTGAGCAGCGTGGCGACGCGGCCGCTGATCGGCGCGTCGACGCTCGCGACCTCGCCGGCGAGACGGCCGACGCCGACGACGCCGATCGGGCCGTTCGGGTCGCGCGCCTGCCCGCCGAAGGTGGCCTCGGCCACCTGGGCGATGCGCTGCGGGAAGTTCAGCACGACGTTGCCGACGTGGGTGATGTTGCTCCACACGAACGGCAGCACGGCCGTGACGGGCTGGGGGCGGATCTGGGCCACGCTGCCGATGCCGACGAAGCCGACGGTCTGGGTCTCGGTCCTGCCGGCGCCGTCCTTGACGACCTGCCCGAGATCGTCGGTGACCGCCACCTGGTTCTCGATCGGCGTGATCGCCAGGGTCTGCTCGGCGCCGTCGCGGTCCACCACGAGCGAGAGGGTCTTCCCGGCCGAGGCCCGCAGGATCTGCGTCGCCTGCTCCCAGCTCGTCACCGCCGTGCCGTCGAGCGACACGAGCCGGTCGCCGGGCTTCAACCCGGCGGCCGCCGCCGGCGAGGCGGTCTTGCCGTCGCAGTCCTCGGGGGTGCCCGACGCGGTCTGCGGCACGACGCACTGCGACACCGAGGCGACGGTGGTGGTGTTCTGCGACGTGCCGAAGCCGCACAGGACGATGCCAGTGATGAGCACCCCGAGGATCAGGTTGACGACCGGCCCGCCGAGCATGATGACGATGCGCTTCCACCACGGGAGCTGCCAGAAGGTGCGGTGCTCCTCGCCGTCGCGCACGGTCTCGCGGTCGCCGCTGCGGGCGTCCTGCACCATCGTGTCGAAGAAGCCGGTGCTGCCGCTGCGGCCGACGCGCTCGCCCTCGGGCAGCACGTCGCCGAGGTCGGTGTCGCCGTCACGGGCGGGCCGGAGGAACAGCCGACCGCGCTTGCGCAGCCGCTCCGGCGGGTACATGCCCGCCATCGAGATGTAGCCGCCGAGCGGCACGGCCTTCACGCCGTACTCGGTCTCGCCGACCTTCTTCGAGAACAGGGTCGGGCCGAAGCCGATCATCCACTGGCCGACGCGCACGCCGAAGAGCTTCGCCGGGATGAGGTGGCCGAACTCGTGGAGGCCGATCGACACCGCGAGCCCGACGACGACGACGAGCACGCCGAGGATGTACAGCAGAACGGTCTCCACGAGCGGCCATGCTAGGCGCACCAGGCTGTGAGCGGACCCCCGCGTTCGAGTGAGCTAGCCGTTGACTCCCCCGGCGAGCAGGCGGTCCGCGGCATCCCGCGCCCAGCGCTCGGCATCGAGCACCGCCTCCAGGGTCAGCTCCGCCGCCGGCTCGTGCGCGTCGACGACGCGCTCGACGGTCTCGAGGATGCCGAGGTACGGGATCCGCCCGGCGTGGAACGCCTCGACGGCCTGCTCGTTCGCGGCGTTGAAGACGGCCGGGTAGCTCGACCCGGCCTGCCCGACCCGCTTCGCGAGCCGCACGGCCGGGAAGACGGCGTCGTCGAGCGGCTCGAAGGTCCAGGCGGACGCGGTGCGCCAGTCGAGCGGCACGCCGACTCCCGGCACGCGGTCCGGCCAGGCCAGCCCGAGCGCGATCGGCAGGCGCATGTCCGGCGGCGACGCCTGCGCGATCGTCGAGCCGTCGACGAACTCCACCATCGAGTGCACGATCGACTGCGGATGCACGGTCACCTCGATGCGGTCGTACGGCACGCCGAACAGGTGGTGCGCCTCGATCACCTCGAGCCCCTTGTTGACGAGGGTCGAGGAGTTCGTGGTCACGACGACGCCCATGTCCCAGGTCGGGTGCGCCAGCGCCTCCGACGGCGTCACCGCCGCGAGCTGGTCGCGGGTGCGGCCGCGGAACGGACCGCCGGAGGCCGTCAGCACGAGCCGCCGCACCTCTCCGGCGGCGCCGGAGCGCAGCGCCTGCGCGATCGCCGAGTGCTCGGAGTCGACCGGCACGAGCTGGCCGGGCGCCGCGGCGCCCGTGACGAGCTCGCCGCCGACGATGAGCGACTCCTTGTTCGCGAGCGCCAGGGTCGCGCCGGTCTTCAGCGCCTCGAGCGTCGGCAGCAGGCCGACCGAGCCGGTGATGCCGTTGAGCACGACATCCGCCTCGACGTCGCGGACGAGCCGCACCGCGTCGTCGGCGCCGAGCGCGGTGTGCTCGACGCCGAAGCGTGCGGCCTGCTCCGCGAGCAGCTCCGCGTTCCGTCCCGCCGCGAGCCCGACCACCTCGAACAGCTCGGGGTTGCGGCGCACGATGTCGAGCGCCTGCGTGCCGATCGACCCCGTGGAGCCGAGGATCAGGACGCGGCGCACGACGATCAGCTCGCGGAGAGGATGTCGACGACGAAGATGAGGTCCTTGCCGGCCAGCTGGCTGCTGCCGTCGGCGGTCGCGCCGTACGCCTCGGCGGCCGGGATGACGGTGATCACCTGCGAGCCGACCGTCTGGCCGACGATCGCCTGCGTGAAGCCCGCGACGAAGCCGGAGGCCGAGCCGGTGTACGGGCCGCTGCCGTCCGCGCCCCAGGTCTGCTGGAAGATCTCGCCGGTCGCCGCGTCGAGGCCCTGGTACTGGATCGTGACCGTCGAGTCCTTCGCCACCTTCGCCCCGGAGCCCTTGATCAGCACCGACGTCTTCGTGGTCGAGGGCACCGCGAAGTCCTTCGGGATGGTGACCTTCGGCTGGCCGGACTTCGCGCGCGTCACGGTGGGGAAGCCGGACTCCGGCTTCTGCACCTCGCCGGTGGCCTTCGAGGGCACGATCTCGAGCACGTCGGCGACGACCACGAGATTGTCGCTCGCGCCGAGGCCGAGCTGCTCGGAGCCGGTGCTGCCGAACGCCTCCTCCGGCGGGATGACGGCGGCCACGCGCGTGCCCGTGTTCGTGCAGAGCAGCATGCTCGAAAGGCCGACGATCGACTTGTCGTTCACGGCGATCGTCTGCGAGTCGCTCTTCTTGTAGCCGATGCCGTCGGCGATCTGCTTGCCCGTCGTGCCGTTGTAGAGCGAGTAGGCCCAGCGCACGCTGTCGCCCTTCGCGACGGCGTCGCCGTCGCCGCCGGTGATGACGGTGCGCTGCGTCGAGTCGACCTTGAGGCCCTTGTCGAAGGTCACCTTCGGCTCGGCGCCGAGCTTGCCGGTGACCTTGATGCCGTTCGACGCGTCGCCCGGCTGGGCCGCGGGGCAGCCCTCCGCCGACGACGTGCCGGCCTGTCCGGAGCAGGCGGTGAGCGCGCCGAGCACGAGGGCGGCGGCGGCGAGGGCGGGGACGGCGGGGCGCATGGGGATCTTCCGGTCGATCGAGCGGGGGTCGCGTCCAGTCTGACGCATCCCGCCTCCGCATCCGCTCGGGGCGGCCGCCTCAGGCGTCTGCGGCTGCGTCGACCGGACGGCGGCTCAGCTGACGGAAGCGCACCTTGCCGCGGGGCCCGAGCGCGCGCTCGAGGGCCGTCAGCAGGATCGACAGTCCCGTGACCACGAGCAGGGCCGGGATGGCGGGCAGCCCCGCGATCACGGGGATCAGCGCGAGCAGCGCGAGCGCGCCGACGAGGCGGAGCACCGACCAGGTGCGCGAGACGCGGGCCCAGACGGCCGCGGTGACGGCCAGGTACAGCGCCGGGCCGGCGGCGAGGGCGATCGCGCCGAACGCGCCGAGCTCGTGGTGCGACTCGACCGCGTGCATCGCCTGCTCGACCCCGAGCGCGGAGATGATGATGCCCGCCACGAGCCCGAGGTGCAGGTAGGTGTAGACGTCGGTGATCGCGTCGACGCGGCCGCGGTCGCGACGGCGCGAGAGCGCGTGCTCCACGCTGAGGCCGAGCCGGTCGAAGTACTGCCACCACAGCGTCAGGGCGAGCGCGACGCCGATCACCGCGGCGAGGATGATCGACGGGGTCAGCGGCAGCGCTTCCTCCCCCTCGCCGGCGCCGCGGCCGGCCGCCACGCCGGTGGCGATCGCCACGACCGACTCGCCGAGCGCGAGCATCACGACGAGGCCGTGCCGCTCGGCGAAATGGGCGAGCGAGTAGATGCGCCAGGAGCCGCCGTGGGAGGTGGCGAAGATGATCACGCCCTCGACGATCGGCGCGGCCAGCCACAGCCAGGCCTGCGCCTCGCCGCCGATCGCCGCGCCCGTCACGAGGAGGGCGGTGACCGGCAGCACGGTGACGCCGATGCTGAGCACGATCTGGCGCCGCAGGGCGCCGTCGCCACCCGCCGCAACCAGGTAGACCACGAGGTGCACGAGCGAGACGGCGGTGATGCCGACGACGAACACGGCGGAGGCGAACGTGTCGCCGCCCGACGGATGGAACGCCTGCGGCATCGCGAGCGTCACCACGAACATGAGCGCGGTGGCCGCGAGCATGCCGATCCGGACGACCCCCCGATCGGCGTGGGCCTGGTTGGCGAGCCAGGCGAACGAGGTCCACGACCACCAGACCATCCCGAGGGCGCCGAGCCCCTGCGCGACGCCGACCGCGGTGCCGTGCTCCGACATGAGCGCCGTCACCTGGGTGAACGCGAACACGAACACGAGGTCGAAGAACAGCTCGAGCGTCGTGACCCGGTCGCCCTCCTGCGAGGTCTCGGCGGCGAGCAGCCGGCCGGTGACCACGTCGCGGATGCTCACGGCCGGTCCTCGCGATCGATCCCGGTCAGGCTGCGAGCGACGGCGTGATGGGGGCGGAGGCCGTGCGCCGCTCCGGCGCCTCCGCCGGACGCCGCACGCCGACGGCGATCCGCTGGCGCTCCTGGCGCTCGGCGGCGAGATCGACCATGCGCTGCTGCGCTCGCTGCTCCTCGGCGACCTCGGCCAGCAGGTCGAGCAGGGAGAGCCCGAGCGCGCGCAGGATGCCGGCGAGCACCTCGCTCGAGGCCTCCTTGCGGCCCCGCTCGATCTCGGACAGATAGGGCATCGAGATGGCGGCGTCGAGCGCGACATCGCGCAGCGTCCGTCCGGAGTCCAGCCGGATGCGGCGGAGCGTCGAGCCGATCGCGTCGCGGAGCAGCATGCGACGACGGTAGCGCCGCCCGGCGACACGGGGCGAGCGGCCCGCGCCCCCGTTCGCCGCGGGCGGAACGCCCGTCAGGCGCCCGCGTCGGCAACGGCCGCCGCGAGCGTCCGACGGGAGGCCGCGGAGACCGCACCCTCCGGCCGGCCCGGCACGCGGCGCTCGATCGTGATGAGCGCCTTCCAGACCGCCCAGCCGCGGCCGCGCCGCCAGGTCGCCTCGTCGAGGCCGAGCGCGTCGCGGTACACGTCGCGCGCCGGGTCGTCGAGGTCGGTCCAGGCGAGCGCGAGGTCGCAGGCCGGGTCGCCGATGCCGCAGGTGCCGAAGTCGAGCAGGGCCGAGAGGCGGCCGTCGCGCACGAGGAGGTTGCCGCGGGCCACGTCGCCGTGGAACCAGACCGGGTCGCGGTCCCAGCGGCTCGCGAGCGCGTCGTCCCAGATCGCGGCCGCGGCCTCGACGTCCACGCCGGGCTCGCCGCGCAGCCGGGCGAGCGCCTCGCGGGTGCCGCCGTCGTAGTGCGAGAGCGGCCCGCCCCGCCACCAGTTGTGCTGCCCAGGGAGCGGACCGCGGGCCGCCGGCGCGCCGCGCAGCGCGACGAGCGCCGCGGCGACGTCGCGGGCGAGCGCCGACAGGTCGAGCTCCGCGCCGATCGCGGAGTCGCCCTCCAGCCAGCCGTACACCGACCAGGGCAGCGGATAGCCCTCCGCCGGCGCGCCGACGCCGATCGGCACCGGGATGGGCACCGGCACGTGCGACGCGAGCACCGGCAGCCAGCGATGCTCCTTCTCCACGGCGCCCGCGTACTCGGCGGCGCTCGGCAGGCGGACGAGCATCCGATCGCCGAGCCGGAACGTGCGGTTGTCGTTGCCGCCGGGCAGCACCTGCACGACCGGGAGCGCCGCCCACTGCGGGAACTGCGCGGCGATCAGCCGGGCGACGAGGGGCTCGTCGACGAGCTCCCGGCGCACCGGACCTGCGGGCGTCGAGCTGCTCGCGGCGTCGGTCACAGCGGGTCGTCGGCGACCACGATGCGCGGCTCGTGCCGGATCGGGAAGGCCAGGCTCGCCGCGATGAAGCACTTGCGGCTCGCCGACGCGTGCAGCTCGAGGGCCAGCCGCGGGTCGCCAGCCGAGATCGTGACCACCGGGCGCAGCGTCGCGGACGTGAACCGACCGGCGTCGCCGACCACCTCGATCTCGCCCGACGCCGCGTCCTCGTAGGCCTCGACGACGATGCCGTTCGACGCCGCCTCGTAGAGGTAGGTGAGGAGGTGGCACTCGCTCAGCGCGGCGAGCAGCAGCTCCTCGGGGTTCCAGCGCTCCGCGTCGCCGTGGAACACCCGGTCGGCGCTGCCGGCGATGTCCGGCGCCCCCGGCGTGCTGAGCACGGTCTCGCGGCCGTACGAGCGGTAGCTCGACGTGCCGGATCCCCGGTTGCCGGCCCAGCGGGCCGCGACCTCGTAACGGTGCTCCGACGGCATCCGGGCCCCTTCCGTGACGGCGCTGCTCGGTAGGCTCGGCGACGTGACCGACACCCTCGACTCCCCCACGCTAGCCGCCGTGCCGCAGGAGCGGCGGGTCGTGACCGCGATCCCCGGACCGCGCTCGATCGCGCTCCAGGAGCGCCGCACCGCCGCGGTCGCCTCCGGCGTCGCCTCCGCCCAGCCCGTGTTCCTCGCCCGCGCCCACGGCGCCGTCGTCGAGGACGTCGACGGCAACCGCTTCCTCGACCTCGGCTCGGGCATCGGCGTGACCACGATCGGCCACACCGACGAGGCCGTCGTCGCCGCGGCGCGCGCCCAGCTCGGCGAGCTCGTGCACGGCATGTTCACGATCACGCCCTACGAGGGCTACGTGCGGGTCGCCGAGCTGCTGGCCGAGCACACGCCCGGCTCGTTCGCGAAGAAGTCGATGCTCGTGAACTCGGGCGCCGAGGCGGTCGAGAACGGCGTGAAGATCGCGCGGCGCTTCACCGGCCGCTCGGGCGTCGCCGTGCTCGACCACGCCTACCACGGGCGCACGAACCTCACGATGGCCATGACGTTCAAGGCCATGCCCTACAGCGCCGGCTTCGGCCCGCTCGCCGGCAGCGTGCACCGCGTGCCGAACTCGTACCCGCTCCGCGACGGCCTGGACGGCGCCGCGGCCGCCGCCCGCACGATCGCCTACCTCGAGAAGTCGATCGGCGCCGTCGACCTCGCCTGCGTCGTGGCCGAGCCGATCCAGGGCGAGGGCGGCTTCGTCGTGCCCGCCGAGGGCTACCTCGCCGCCATCCAGTCCTGGTGCACGGACAACGGCGTCGTGTTCATCGCCGACGAGATCCAGAGCGGCATGGCGCGCAGCGGCGCCTGGTTCGCGAGCGAGCGGATGGCCGTGGAGCCCGACCTCGTGCTCACCGCGAAGGGCATCGCCGGCGGCCTGCCGCTCGGGGCGGTGACCGGCCGCGCGGAGATCATGGATGCCGCCCACCCGGGCGGGCTCGGCGGCACCTTCAGCGGCAACCCGGTCGCGTGCGCGGCCGCCGTCGCCGTGTTCGAGCGCATCGAGCGCGACGACCTCACCGCCGAGGCGCGTCGCATCGAGGGCACCCTCGTGCCGCTGCTCCGCGACCTGCGGGCCGCCCATCCGGTGGTCGCCGAGGTGCGCGGACTCGGCGCGATGCTCGCGATCGAGCTCGTCGACCCGGAGTCCGGCGCCCCGCGGGCCGACCTCGTGTCCGCGGTGGCCGCCGCCGCGCTGCAGCAGGGCGTGCTCGTGCTGACCGCCGGCACCTCCGGCAACGTGCTGCGCTTCCTGCCGAGCCTCGTCATCACCGACGACCAGCTCCGCGACGCCGTCGGCGTGCTCGACGCCGCGCTGACGGCAGCCGAGTGACCGCGCCGCTGGACCTCGGCGGCGCCGTCGAGCTCGCCGTCGTCGAGCGCAGCGGGCTCGACGAGTCGCGGCATCTCGGCGCGGCCGTCGTGCTCGATCCGGACGGCGGCGAGCTCGCGGCCCACGGCGACGTCGACGCGCTGGTGTTCCCGCGCTCGTCGCTGAAGCCGCTGCAGGCGATCGCCGCGCTGCGGTCGGGCATCGCGCTCGACGAGGAGGAGACGGTGCTCGCGGCGGCCAGCCACGCCGGCACGCCCGAGCACATCGCCGTCGTCGACCGGATGCTCGCGACCGCCGGCCTCGGTCGCGAGGCGCTGCAGACCCCGTCCGCGTGGCCGGGCGATCCGAGGGCCGCGCACGCCGCCGACGGGCCGAGCCGCATCGCGTACAACTGCTCCGGCAAGCACGCCGCGTTCCTCGCCGCGGCCGTGCGCGAGGGCTGGTCGACGGCCGACTACCTCGATCCGGAGCATCCGCTGCAGGCGCGGATCCGCGACGTCGTCGCCGAGTTCACCGGCGCGCCGGTCGAGCACTCGGGCGTCGACGGCTGCGGCGCGCCGCTGCACGCCGTCACGATCCGGCAGCTCGCCCGCGGCATCTCGCGCGCGCTGCGCGAGGACGAGCACGGCCGCGCGCTCGCCTCCGCCGTGCTCGCGCAGCCGTGGGCGCTCGACGGCCCGGGCCGCGCGAACACCGTCGCGATCGAGCGCACCGGGGCGTTCGCGAAGGGCGGGGCGGAGGGCGTGCTCGTCGCCGTCGCCCCGGACGGCACCTCCGTCGCGCTGAAGGTGCTCGACGGCTCGCCGCGCGCGACCGCGCTCATCGGCCTGACGCTGCTCGCCCGCAGCGGTGCGATCGAGGCCGAGGCCGCCGACGCCGCGATCGCGGCGTCCACCGAGCGGATCACCGGCGGCGCGGCGGTCGTCGGCGCCATCCGCCTCGCCGTCTGAGGAGCGTCGCCCGGGGCGGCGAGCCGTCTCAGCCGAACAGCGCGGCCACGGCCTCGCGGAACGCGACCGTGTGCCGATCGACGTCGGCCGAGGTCGTCGCCGGGCTCATCAGCGCCATGTTGTGGAACGGCGTGATGAGGATGCCCCGGTTCAGCGCGTGGAGGTGCAGGTACTGCTGCAGCTCGAAGTCGTCGGCGTCTGCCGCCTCGCGGCCGTCGTGCGGCGCGTGCGGCAGGAAGCTGTACTCGGCGCGCGCGCCGAGCTGCGTGACCTGCCATGGCGCTCCGGCCTCGTCGATGGCGGCCTGCACGCCGGCGGTCCACTCGGCGGCGCGGGCGATCATGCCCGGGTAGACCTCGGGCGTGAGCACCTCGCCGAGCGTGGCGCGGATGCCCGCCATCGACACCGCGTTGCCGGCGAGCGTGCCGCCGATGCCGCCGACGTCGATGTCCTCGAGACCGGCTCCGTTGCGCTCCAGCGCCTCGAGCACTCGCGTCGCGAGGTGATCCGTCATGCCCCAGGCGCCGGCCGGCACGCCGCCGGCGATCGTCTTGCCGAGCACGACCACGTCGGGGCGGAGGCCGTCGCGCGCCGTCATGCCGCCCGGTCCGGCGCAGAGCGTGTGCGTCTCGTCGAGCACGAGCAGCGTCCCGGCGTCGCGGCAGAGCCGCCAGACGCCCTCGTGCCAGTCGTCGTCGGGCAGCACGATGCCGATGTTCGTCATGGCCGGCTCGGCCAGCACGGCCGCGACCTCGCCGGTGGCCAGTGCCGCCTCGAGCGCGGGCAGGTCGTTGAACGGCACGACGATCGTCGTCTCGGAGGGATCGACGGGCGGCCCCATGTCGCCGCGGCGGGCGACCGTGCGTCCGTCGTCGTCGAGGGTCGCGAACGCCTCGTCGACCGTGCCGTGGTAGCTGAAATCGATCACCACGACCTTGCGGCGCCCGGTCACCATGCGCGCGAGCCGGAGCACGTGGCGGTTCGCGTCGGTGGCCGAGAGCGTGAACTGCCAGAACGGGAGGCCGAAGCGCGAGTCGAGCAGCTCCGCGGCCGGCGCCGCGTCGGCCGTCGGGAGCATGAAGGTCGACCCGCGGCCGAGCTGCGCCGTGATCGCCGCCACGCTCGCGGCCGGGGCGTGCCCGACCATCGCGCCGGTGTCGCCGAGGCAGAGGTCGACGTGGTCGATGCCGTCCGCGTCGACGAAGCGGGCGCCGGACGCCTGCTCCACGAATACCGGCCACGGCGAGGGCCACTTGCGCATCCAGAGCATCGGGACGCCGCCCGGCATGCTCGAGCGGGCCCGCTCCCAGAGCGCGGCGGACGCCGGACGCTCGTCGCGGAAGCGCGCGGTCTCCTCGGCGAAGAGCCGGGCGAGCCGCTCGCGATCCGGGTAGCCGAGCGGTGCGCCGCCGGACATCAGCCCTCCTTGAGCAGACGCCGGCGCCGGGCGCCCGCGCCGAGCTGCCCGACGATCACGAGCACGATCGCGATGAGGAAGATGGCCGACGCGAACACGTTCGCCTGCGGCGGGATGCCGCGCGCGGCGGCCGTGTAGATGTACTTCGGCAGGGTCTCGGCGTTGCCGGAGACGAAGTTCGTGATGATGAAGTCGTCGAAGCTCAGTGCGAAGCAGAGCAGGCCGGCGGCCACGATGCCGGGCAGCAGCAGCGGGAACGTGATGCGCCAGAACACCTGGAACGGGCCGCCGTACAGGTCGCGGCCGGCCTCCTCGAGCGCCGGGTCGAGGCTCGACGCGCGCGCCCGCACGGTCACGACGACGAAGCTGATGCAGAACATGATGTGGGCGACGATCACCGTCGTCAGATTCTTCTCGAGCCCGAGGTTCACCCACTGCGACGACAGGCCGGCGCCGAGCACGACCTCCGGCGTCGCCATCGGGAGGAACAGCAGCACCGTGACCGCGGCGCGGAACCGGAAGCGGAACCGCGCGAGGGCGAGCGAGATCATGGTGCCGAGGATGCAGGCCGCGATCGTGGCGACCACGCCGACCAGGATGCTGTTGCCGAACGCGCCGCAGACGCGGGCGTCGTCGCAGATGCCGGTCCAGTTGTCGAGCGTGAAGCCGACCCAGACGATGTTCGAGCGCCGCGCGGCGTTGAACGAGAACGCGATCGTGTACACGATCGGGATGAGCAGCACGGCGAGCAGCACGACCGAGTAGATCGCGACCGCCCGGCCGCGGAAGCCGCCGCGCTCGCGCCGCCGCGGCGATGCCGTCCCCGTCTCGGACTGCGCCTCCGCCTCGGCGATGGCCGCGCCCGCCTGGATGCTCACAGCAGGTCCTCCGTCTTGCTCGCGGTGACGTAGACGGCGACCGGGATGAGGATGGCGATCATCAGCACGATCGACATGGCGGCGGCGATCGGCAGCGTGTTGTTCTCGCTCGCGAGGAAGTTGTCGTTGATGACGTTGCCGATCATCTGCGTCTGCACGCTGCCGAGGAAGCTCCGGTCGGCGTTGACGTAGTCGCCGGTCGCCGGGATGAAGGTCAGCAGCGTGCCGGACACGACACCCGGCAGCGAGAGCGGGAACACGACGCGCCAGAACGTCGACCAGCGGCCGGCGTAGAGGTCGCCGGACGCCTCGACGAAGCGCAGGTCGAGGCGCTCGAGCGAGGTGTAGATCGGCAGCACCGTGAACGGCAGGAAGTTGTACGTCAAGCCGAACACGACCATGAACGGGGTGCCGGTGATGTGGGCGCCCTCGGGCAGGATCGCGACCGCCTGGAGGGCGCTGACGACCGGTCCGTCGTCCGAGAAGATCGACTTCCAGGCGAGCGTGCGCAGCAGGAAGCTGATGAAGAACGGCGCGATCACGAGGATGAGCGCGATGCTCTGCCAGAACGGGTACTTCCGCAGCGTCACGCCGATGAAGTACGCCAGCGGGTAGCCGAGCAGGAGCGTGAACACCGTGGCCAGCAGCGACCAGCCGAACGACCGGCCGAGGATGCCCGCGTACTGCTCCAGCGCCGACGCGTAGTTGCCCCCGTTGCCGGTGAAGTAGTACGTGCCGTCGAAGTTCGGCGACGGGCTCTCGAGGCTCGTCACGGCGAGCGACAGCAGCGGCGCGACGTAGGTCAGCGCGAGGTAGATCACGCCGGGCAGCAGGAGCAGCAGCACGATCGGGCCGCTGCGCTTCACCGCGTCGGCCGGTCCCGCCGTCGAGACGGCCGGTCCGCCCGCGAAGGCGCCGATCGCCACGTCAGTCGCCGTCCGCCGCGGCCGGCACCGGCTCGGCGGCGGGGTCCACGGCGTCCGCGGCCGCGACCGGCGAGTCCGGCAGCGAGGCGAGCTCGCCCGGGTCGTCGTCGAGGCCGAAGCCGTGGTCCGCCGACCAGGACACCCAGACCTCGGCGCCGCGGTGGACGACCGGCCCGAAGACCATGTTCTGCGCGAAGACGGTCACGGTCGGCACGCCCGGGATCTCGACGAGGTACTGGGTGCTCACGCCGGTGAACGAGACGTCGGTGACGCGGCCGGGTCCGAGCAGGTTGACGCCCGCAGACCGCGTCGGCGCCGTCGTGTGCAGCAGGAGCTTCTCGGGGCGCACGCCGATCGTGATCGGGCCGGTGTGCCGTTGCGCGCGGTGCTTCGGCACCGTGACCGCGGCCGGTCCGATGTCGACGGTGAGCGCATCCGAGCTCGAGGCGACGACGGGGCCGGTGAACAGGTTCGACTGGCCGAGGAAGTTCGCGACGAACGTCGTGCGGGGCAGCTCGTAGAGCTCCTCGGGTGCGCCCATCTGCTCGATCTCGCCCTTGTTCATCACCGCGACCGTGTCGGCCATGGTCATGGCCTCCTCCTGGTCGTGGGTGACGTGGACGAACGTCAGGCCGACCTCGTTCTGGATCGACTTCAGCTCGATCTGCATCTGGCGGCGCAGCTTGAGGTCGAGCGCGCCGAGCGGCTCGTCGAGGAGGAGCAGCGCCGGCCGGTTCACGACGGCGCGGGCGAGCGCGACGCGCTGCTGCTGGCCGCCGCTGAGCTGACCCGGCCGGCGGGTGGCGAGATGGTCGAGCTCGACGAGGCGGAGGGCCTCGTGCGCGAGCTTCGTCGCCTCGCCGATGCCGCGCCGGCGCAGCCCGAACTCGACGTTCTTCAGCACCGTCATGTGCGGGAACAGCGCGTACGACTGGAACACCGTGTTGACCGGCCGCTGGTGCGGCTTCAGCTCGGTGACGTCCTTGCCGCCGATGAGCACGCGGCCCGCCGTCGGCTCCTCGAGGCCGGCGACCAGGCGCAGCGTCGTGGTCTTGCCGCAGCCGGACGGGCCGAGCAGCGCGAAGAACGAGCCCGCCGGGATCGTGAGGTCGAGGTTCTCGATGGCCGTGAAGCCGGGGAACCGCTTCGTGATCCCCTCGAGCCGGAGGTCGGCGCCGGCCTCGTCGAAGCCGGCCATCAGCTGCCGCCGAGCAGCACGGACTGGAACTCCGTCCCGAACGCCTGATCCTCCTCGGGGGTCAGCGTGCGGAACTGGTGGACCGTCTTCAGCGTCGCCTCGTCGGGGAAGATCAGCTGGTTCGTCGCGAGCTCCGGGTCGATCTTCTCGGCCTCGGCGGCGGCGCCGTTCACCGGGGTGACGTAGCTGACCCAGGCGGCGACCTGCGCGGCGATCTCCGGGTCGTAGTACCAGTCGATGAGCTTCTCGGCGTTCGCCTTGCGCGGCGACCCCATCGGGATCACGAAGTTGTCGTACCAGAGCGTGCCGCCGGCCTCCGGGATCGCGAACTTGAACTTGCCGTCCTCCGACTCGTTCAGCGTCGCGATGTCGCCGGACCACACGATCGCCGCGAGGGTGTCGCCGCTCTGCAGGTCGTCGATGTAGCTGTTGCCCTTGACGTTGCGGATCTGGCCGTCGCCGATCTGCTTCTTGAACACGTCGACGGCGTTCGAGAACTCGTCCTCGCCCCACTTGCCGGAGATGTCGACGCCCTGCTGCAGCATGATCAGGCCGATCGTGTCGCGCATCTCGGCGAGCACGCCGACCTTGCCCTTGAGCTCCGGCTTCCAGAGATCGTCGACGCTCTTCAGCTCGCCCTCGACCTGCTCGCTGTTCCAGGCGATGCCGGCGAAGCCGCCCTGCCACGGGAGCGAATGCGTGCGGCCCTTGTCGAAGTCGACGTCGACGAGGTCCGGCAGCAGGTTGTCGGTGTTCGGCATCTTCGCCCGGTCGAGCTCCTGCACGTAGCCGAGGCGGATGAGACGGCTCACCATCCAGTCCGTGAGGCAGACCGTGTCCGCGCCGATGTCGCGGCCGGCCTGGAGCTGGTCGCGCACCTTCGCGTAGTACGAGTTGTTGTCGTCGACGTCGACCCGGTAGTCGACCTTGATGCCGGAGGCCGCGGTGAACGCCTCGAGCGTCGGGTGCTTCTTCGCGTCGTCCTCGTCGAGGTACAGCGCCCAGTTCGCCCACGTAAGCGACTTGTCGGACGAGGACTCGTCCTTCGCGGGGCTCAGCTTCTTCGCCGCGGGAGCGGCGCAGCCGGCCAGGGCGAGCGTCGCGGCGCCGACGCCGCCGGCCGCGAACAGCGACCGCCGGGTCAGGGTCGAGCGGCGCGCGGCGCTGACGAGCTCGCGGACGATGGGATCCTCGGGACGACGGGGCATGGACGGAGACTCCTCGTTCGCTGCGTTGGGACGGCCGCTGCCGTGGGGTCGATCCTGGCATACCGTGCCGCGTCGGAGAACCCGCAGATGCACCGATCGACCGTTTCGAAACATAGATTTCACGGAATCCGCGGTCCGATGCCCTCCTGACTGCGGAAAGCGCCGTCATCCGACACCCGCCCAGGGGGCGCCCGCGCGGCGGCAGCGGCGGCCCTCGACGAGCCATCCCTCGGCGCGGGCCGGGTCGAGCGGCGGCACCACCCGGCAGCGGAGCAGCGCCCGCAGCTCGCGCGCGCTGCACCCCGCTACGAGCAGCCGGCCGCGGCGGACCCGCTCGAGCGCGCCCCAGTCCGCCTGCCAGGCCTCGGGGTCGCCCACGAGCGGGCCTGGGCGGTCGCCGAGCGGGACGGGGCGGTCGCCGGGCGGGACGGGGCGGTCGCCGGGCGGGTCCTCCGTACCCAGCTCCCGCGCCGCGATCCCGCGCGCCCGGAGCCGCCGGACGAGCGCCGCCGCGTCCGGGCACACGATGCCGTCGAGCGAACCGGGATCGACCTCCGGCGGCGGCACCCCGGCCGGCGCGGGCAGCGGCGGCGCCAGCGCGACCTGGATCTCGGCCTCCCGCCAGCGGCCGGATCCGGCCCGCCGCGGCGCCCAGTCGG
>NZ_JBXASM010000020.1:0-32304 GCF_058809295.1 Schumannella sp. GW821-FHT10F01 | reverse complement strand
GCCGGCGCGCGAGCGGCTCGCCGTCCGCCCAGTCGAGGGCGATCCAGGCGGAGCGGGCACCGCCCTCGCCGTGCTCCCCCGCGTCGCGCACCGACACCAGGTTCGGATGCCCGACGCGGTGCGCCGCCCCGGCCAGGAAGCGGTCGCGGTCGGCCGCCCTGGCCGACAGCCGGGGATGCAGGATCTTCAGCGCGACGGGCTCGCCCGTCCGCTCGTCGATGGCGGCGAACACCGACGCCGTGGCACCGCTGCCGCTGAGCTCGCCGAGCCGGTACGGGCCGATCCGCGGCCCGGGCTCGGTGGTCACCCCCGGACCGGGTTGCCCAGGTGCGGGTGCGAGAGGCGCACGAGCGGCGCGATCTCGGCGGTGGCGATCGCCTCCACGGCGGCGGCCAGCGACTTGCGGCGGTCGCGGTCGGTCGCGTACCAGCGGGCGCACGAGACGATCGGCCGCTCCTCGGACCGGAGCAACCAGCCGAGCGCCGAGCCGGCGCGGTCGCGCACCAGGGCGGTCTCGAGCGCGGCGTGGTCGGCGAGCGCGGCGGTGGCGTCCTCGACGGCGAGCAGCGCGGACTCGAAGACGCCGACGCTGCGGGCGAGCATCCGGTGGTTCGACGACGCGAGGTGCCACACGGCGGGGCGGCTCAGCGCGCCGGGCGCCCAGCTGGCGGGCGCGACCGGGCGCCCGTGCTCATCGCCGAGCACCACGCCGGCGACGCGCGACGAGTGCTCGCGCCAGGGCAGGATCTTCGGGCTGGCGGGCGACTCGAAGGTGGTCACTACGATACGAGCGCCGTTCGGCATGTCGATTCTCCGGGGATTCACAGGGTGGGCCGGAAACAGAGAACAGCCGGACGGTGAACGAGCCTCCCGCGCAAAGCGAACGACGCCTGTACGGATGATGCGACACCTGTCGCCGAACGGGGGAGGACCCTTGCGTCCACGTAACGATCGACGCGCGGAGCAGCCGCACGCAGCGGATCCCTGAACGCAGACGACGGATCCCCGAGCGCAGACGACGGATCCCCGAGCCTGTCGACGGGGTCCTTCGACAGGCTCAGGGATCCGGAGAACCGAGCGGAGCTGCGCGCCTACTCGGCGTCGAGCCGGTACAGCCAGCCGTGGCGGTCGTCGACCCGGCCGTACTGGATGCCCGTCAGCTCGTCGCGCAGCGAGAGCGACACCGGGTCGGCGACCTCCGGCATCGTGATCGTGAGGTCGGCGTTCCGCAGCTCCCGGATCGGCACGACCACCGCAGCGGTGCCGCAGGCGAAGGCCTCCACGATGGTGCCGTCGGCCACGCCGTCGCGCCACTCGTCGATCGACACGCGGCGCTGCTCCACCTCGAAGCCGCGGTCGCGGCCGAGCTGCAGCAGCGAGTCGAGCGTGACGCCCTCGAGGATCGAGTCGGACTCGGGGGTGATGAGCTTCCCGTCCGAGGTGACGAGCACCACGTTCATGCCGCCGAGCTCCTCGAGGTACTTCCCCTCCTCGGCGTCGAGGAACAGCACCTGCTGGCAGCCGTTCTCGTAGGCCTCCTGCTGCGCGACGAGGCTCGCGGCGTAGTTGCCGCCGGTCTTCGCCGCGCCCATGCCGCCGTGGCCGGCGCGCGTGTAGTGCGTCGACAGCCAGATCTCGAGCGGCTGGATGCCGCCCGGGAAGTAGGCCCCGGCCGGGCTCGCGATCACGTAGTAGTTGACCTTCTTCGCCGCGCGCACGCCGAGGAACGCCTCCTTGGCGAACATGAACGGCCGGAGGTACAGGCTGGTCTCCGGAGCCGTCGGCACCCAGCCGGCATCAACCGAGACGAGCTGCTTCAGCGACTCGAGGAAGTACGCCGTGGGCAGCTCCGGCAGCGCGAGGCGCTTCGCGGAGCGCTGCATCCGCTCGGCGTTCTTCTCGGGGCGGAACGTCCAGATCGAGCCGTCGGCGTGACGGTAGGCCTTGAGCCCCTCGAAGACCTCCTGCGCGTAGTGCAGCACGGCCGCGGCGGGGTCGAGCGTGATCGGCCCGTACGCCTGCACGCGCGGCCGGTGCCAGCCGCCGCGCTCCGACCAGCAGATGTCGACCATGTGGTCGGTGAAGTGCTGCCCGAACCCGGGATCCTCGAGGATGCTCGCGCGCTCCTCCGGCGTGGCCGGGCTCTCGGTCGGGATGCGCTGCCACAACAGCGCGGGGCGAGCCATCGGCAGCTCGATCGTCATCTCGGTCTCCTTCGCGGATCCGCCGTCGCGGTCCGTCGTGTCCGTCTAGTGTGCGCCCTGCGCGCCGCCGCGCACGCGGTCCGCGATCGCCGCGCCGACCTCCGCGGTGGTGCGGGTGCCGCCGGCGCGGTCCGCGAGGTCCGCCGTGACGGCATCGCGGATGCGCTGCGCCGCCGCGTCGCGCCCCCGCGACTCGAGCAGGAGCGCGGTCGACAGGATGGCGGCCGTGGGATCGGCCTTCTGCTGCCCCGCGATGTCCGGCGCGGATCCGTGGACCGGCTCGAACATCGAGGGGAACGTGCCGTCGGGGTTGATGTTGCCCGAGGCCGCCAGCCCGATGCCGCCGCTGATGGCGCCGGCCAGATCGGTGAGGATGTCGCCGAACAGGTTGTCGGTGACGATGACGTCGAACCTAGCAGGATCGGTCACCAGGAAGATCGTCGCGGCGTCGACGTGGAGGTAGTCCCAGTCCACCGATGGGTGATCGGACGCCTGCTCCCGCACGATGCGCGACCAGAGCGATCCGGCGCTCGTGAGCACGTTCGTCTTGTGCACGAGGGTGAGCTTGCCGCGGCGGCGCTCCGCGAGCTCGAAGGCGTAGCGCACGACCCGCTCGACGCCGAACGCGGTGTTCACGCTCACCTCGTTCGCGATCTCCTGCGGCGTGCCGACGCGGATGCTGCCGCCGTTGCCGACGTACGGCCCCTCGGTGCCCTCGCGCACGACGGTGAAGTCGACGTCGCCCGGTGCGGAGAGCGGGCTCACGACGCCCGGGTGCAGCACGGTCGGGCGCAGGTTGACGTAGTGGTCGAAGGCGAAGCGGAGCCTGAGCAGCAGACCGCGCTCGATCACGCCGCCCGCGAGCTTCGGGTCGCGCGGGTCGCCGCCGACGGCACCGAGCAGGATCGCGTCGTGGGCCTGCAGCGCGTCGAGGTCCGCATCGTCGAGGATCCGACCGGTCTCGAGGTAATGGCCGGCGCCGAACGGGTACTCGGTGACGCGGACGCCGCCCTCGTCGGCGAGCGCCGCCTCGAGCACGCGCACGGCCTCCGCGATCACCTCCGGTCCGATGCCGTCGCCGGGGATGGTCGCCAGGTCCAGGGTGCCGCTCACGCCGTCAGCCTACCGGTGGTATCCCACCCCGCCGCGGTCGTGCGGGGCCTCGACGGACGACCGCCGCGCCGACGCCGGGCCTGGATGCGGTCTGTGAGCCGCCTTCGAACCCGGCCGCCCGTCGCCTCGTCGCCCCTACGGTTCGAGGGACGCGACGGCTCCGGATGCCGACGCGAGAGGAGCACTCGAGATGATCGTCGGCGGAGTCGTCCTGTTCGTGATCGGAGCCATCCTGGCCTTCGGCGTCTCGTGGCTGGTGCCCGGTGTGTCCCTGCAGACGATCGGCGGCATCCTCATGGCGGCCGGCGGCGTGCTCTTCATCATCGGCCTCGTGCAGATGTTCCAGCGCCGCGGCAGCACCACGGTCGAGCGCACCAGCGTGGACCCCGCGAGCGGCGAGCAGATCCGGTCGCGCTCGACGGACGTCGACCCCGGTCCGCGCTGACTCCACCCGCCCTCAGCCGAGCAGGCTGAGCAGCGGCCCCGCGAGCAGGGAGAAGATCCCCTCGGCGAGCGCCCCGAGCCCGAGCGCCGCGCCGGCGCCGGCGGCACCGCGAGGCTGACCAGCCCGGGAGAGGCCGACCAGGCCGACGATCGCCGTCGCCGCCGCGAACACGGTGACGACGACCCCGATGACGCCGAGGACGGCGCCGATCGTCGCGAAGCCGGTCTCCGTCGAGCGCATGATCGACGGGATCAGGTAGCTCAGCAGGATCTGCCCGAGACGCAGCGCGACGAGCACGATGCCCATGATGAGCGCGACGCGGCCGACGGTGTTGCGCGGGATCGCCGCGGGCAGCGGCTCGGGCCCCGAGTACACGGAGTACCCGGGCGTGGACGGCGGCGGGGTCGCGGTCATGCGGCCACGCTAGCGGCCGCAGCGGGCGCGGTGTCTACTCGACGACGACGTCGATCTCGGTGAGCAGCGCCGCGTCGATCGCGACGCGCACGGTCTCGAGCAGCCCCTCGGGCACCTCGGAGTCGACGGTCAGCACGCTGAGCGCCTGGCCGCCCTTCCGCTGCCGGGCGATCTGCATGCCCGCGATGTTGATCTGCGCGTCGCCGAACTCGCGGCCGTAGATCGCCACGATGCCGGGACGGTCGGTGTACTGCATCACGATGAAGTGGTCAGCCATCGGCACCTCGACGTCGTAGCCGTTGATCTCCACGATCTTCTCGACCTGCTTCGGGCCGGTGAGGGTGCCGGACACCGAGACCGGGTCGCCCTCGGTCAGGCGGGCGCGGATCGTGATGACGTTGCGGTACTCCTCGCTCACCGGGTCGGTGAGCAGGCGCACGTCGACGCCGCGCTGCTCGGCGAGCAGCGGCGCGTTGACGTAGCTGACCTGCTCGCTGACGACGCCCGAGAAGATGCCCTTCAGCGCCGCGAGCTTGAGCACGCTGACGTCGTACTCGACGAGCTCGCCGCGCACCTCGACCTCGACGGCCGCGAGCGGCGCCGACGCGAGGCCGGTGAGCACCTGGCCGAGCTTCTCGACGAGCGGGATGCCGGGGCGCACGTACGGGTCGATGACGCCGCCCGCGACGTTGACCGCGTCGGGCACGAGCTCGCCGCCGAGGGCGAGTCGCACCGAGCGCGCCACCGAGATGCCGGCCTTCTCCTGGGCCTCGTCCGTCGAGGCGCCGAGGTGGGGCGTGACGACGATGTTCGGGGCGGAGGTGAGGGCGTCGTCCGTCGGCGGCTCGCTCGTGAAGACGTCGATGCCGGCGCCCGCGATCGTGCCGGCGCGCAGCGCCTCGGCGAGCGCGGCCTCGTCGATGAGGCCGCCGCGGGCCACGTTGACGACGTACGCCGTCGGCTTCATGCGCGCGAGCTGCGCCGTGCTGATCATCCCGGTGGTCTCCGGGGTCTTCGGCATGTGGATGGTGATGAAGTCGCTGCGCTCGAGCAGCTCGTCGAGCTCGAGCAGCTGCACGCCGAGCTGCTGGGCGCGCGCGGCGGTGACGTAGGGGTCGTACGCGACGACCGAGACGCCGAAGGCCTGCAGGCGCGCGGTGATGAGCGCGCCGATGCGGCCGAGGCCGATGATGCCGACGGTCTTCTCGTAGAGCTCGGTGCCCGTGAACTTCGACCGCTTCCATTCCCCCGCCGCGAGGCTGGCGTGGGCGGCCGGGATGTGCCGGGCGAGGCTGAGGATGTGGCCGATCGTGAGTTCGGCGGCACTGATGATGTTCGAGGTCGGCGCGTTGACGACCATGACGCCGGCCTCGGTCGCGACCTTGATGTCGACGTTGTCGAGCCCGACGCCCGCGCGCGCCACGACCTTGAGCCGCGGCGCGGCCGCGACGGCCTCCGCGTCGATCCGCGTGGCGGAGCGGATGAGCACGGCCTCCGCGTCCGCGAGCGACGCCAGCAGCGCCGGACGGTCGGTGCCGTCCACGGAGCGGATGTCGAAGTCGGGGCCGAGGGCCTCGACGGTGGCGGGAGACAGTTCTTCGGCGATCAGGACGATCGGCTTTGCCACGTTCGCAGGCGCTTTCTCGAGGCGGGCGGGATGTCCAGCCTAGCGGCGTACGGAGGAGCCTCCGGACGCCGTGTCACGATGGGACGCATGACCCTGGCGATCATCGCGGCCGTGCTGCGCGTCCTGCTCGCGGCCGTGTTCCTCGTCATGGGCGTGCTGCACTTCGTGCCCGGCGTGGCCCGCGGGATGCGCGCGATGATCCCGAACGGGCTCCGGCGGCCGGGCTGGCCCTCCCCCGGCGCGCTCGTCGTGATCACCGGCGTCTGCGAGATCGCGGGCGCGATCGGACTGCTGCTGCCCGACCCGGTGCGGATGGTCGCGGGCATAGCCCTGGCCGTGTTCCTCGTCGCGGTGTTCCCTGCGAACGCCGTCGCGGCGCGGCAGCCGGAGCGCTTCGGCCGCACGGCGGTGCCGTTCTGGCCGCGCCTCGCCGCGCAGGTCGTGCTCATCGCGCTCGTGCTGTTCGCCGCGTTCTTCTGAGCCGGGCGCCCCGTCAGAAGAGGCGGATGGCGTCCAGGCCGATGAAGACGAGCGTCAGCCCCACGGCGGAGCTCGCCGCCAGCGCCGCGAGCAGGATGAGCGCCCGGTCGAACGTCGCGCGGCCCCGGCCCAGCCACACGCCGCCCGCGAAGAGCAGCACCGGCACGAGCACGCCCGCGATGAGCGTGGCCCACGGCACCGATGCCTTCAGCGCCATCGCCGCGGACGGGAACGCCAGCAGGTTGCCGACCGCCGCGTAGACGCCGTAGGCGAAGACGAACCCGAGCACGATCACGACCGCGAGATCGCCGGCGCCGAACCGGTACGGCTCGTCCCGCTCCGGCTCGGTCGCATCGACGACCTCGTCCACGGGCTCGTCCCGCTCCACGCCGCTCACGCGACCAGCCCCGAGAGATAGGGCCAGGGCAGCAGGATGCCGAGGCCGAGCGCCAGGAAGCCGATCCGGTGGATCCGTCGGCCGCCGCGCGTCAGGTGCACGGTGATGACGAACCACAGCGCGGCCGCGAGCAGGGCGAGGAAGTTCGTGACGTTCGCGAGCACGCTCGCGAACCCGCCGCCCGAGTTCGCCGCGAGCTGCCCGCCGACGCGCTGGATGACGATGATCCACGCCACCTCGTAGGCGGCGTACGCGAGCCCGAACAGCACGGTCGCGAGCAGCAGGGGCACGTCGCGGCCCGGCGCCGGCGCGAGCCGTCCGGTCGGAACGGGAGCGCGGACGGCCCCGGCGCGCTCCTCGCGGAGGTCGCGCTCCGGACGCGGCACGGCCCTGGCGGAGCCGGCGCCGGTGAGCGAGGTCGCGCGGCCGAGCTGCTCGTCGCCCTCCCAGCTCAGCGCGTCGTCGTCGAGCGCGTCCGTGTCGTCGCGGTCGGGGCGGTCCGTCACGCTCAGCGGTCCAGCCGCAGCTGGAAGACCTCGACGAGCGAGTCGAACAGCGGATGCCCCGGCTCGATGCCGGTGATCGTCTCGACGAGCGCCGGGGCGGGCGTGCCGGCCGACAGGAGCGCCTGCAGCTCGACGCTCTCGGCATCCGCCTCGACGTCGAAGCGCAGGGCGGCCCCGACGGCGTTGAGCAGATCCCACGCGGTGTGGCCGCGCTCGACGAGCTCGGCGGCCGGGGCGATGAAGCGCTCGTGCCGCGACAGCTTGCGCAGCGGTCCTCGACCGACGCGCTCGCAGCTGTCGGGCAGGTCGGGGTTCGAGATGCGCTTCAGCGTCTTCTCGATGTAGGCCTGCTGCTCCTCGTCGCTGAAGCCGTGCTTCTCGACGATGAGGGTCTTCGTCTCGGCGAGCACGGCCCGAACCTCGGCCTGCAGCTCCGGCGTCGCGAGGGCCTCGCGGATCGCGGTCCAGCCGCGGTCGAGCCCGTGGTACGCCGCCGCGGCGTGCGCGGTGTTGACGGTGAAGAGCTTGCGCTCGATGAACGGGGTGAGGTCGTCGACCCACGTGACGCCGTGGATGGGCGGGGTCGCGCCGGCGAACGGCGTGCGGTCGACCACCCACTCGTGGAACGCCTCGATCGTGACGTCGAGGCCGCCGTGCTGCTCGGGCACGATCCGGTCGATGGCGCAGTTCGCGAACACCGCGTTCGCGGCCGTCGTGTGCTTCTCGACCTCGCCGCGCAGGATGTCGGTGCCGCCGATCGCGTTCTCGCAGGCGATCACGACGAGCGGGGCGGCATCCGCGGCGCGCTGCTCGAGCGCCTTCGCGAGCACCGGGGCGACGAACGCGAGGATGCGGGCGCCGACCGCAGTGGTGACGACGTCGGCCGCGGCGATCTCGGCGATCACGTCGGCCTCGTGGGTGCGGCTGTTGATCGCGCGGTAGCCGTCGACCACGTGATCGCGGGCGCCCTCGCCGATCTCGTGGACCCGATAGCTCGGCTGCTGCTGCAGCGCGCCGATCAGCTCCTCGCTGACGTCGGCGAACACCACCTCGTAGCCGCTCTCGTGGAGGAACTGGGCGACGAACCCGCGTCCGATGTTGCCCGCCCCGAAGTGCACCGCGATGGCCATGGCGCCGATCCTAACGGCCCGACCTCGGCGCCGGCCCTCTGGGCTCCCGGAGCACCTCGACGCCTCAGCGCACGGCGGCGGAGGCGCATCCGATCAGCGTGTTGACCGTGCCCGGCCCGACGTTGATGCCGTACAGGCACACCGAGTGCACCCCCGGGGCGAGCCCGGTGACGGTCGCCGACGAGCCGTGCCCGATGCCGTACCCGGGCCACGCGGTCGCGAGACCGAGGATCGGCGACGTGCCGGTGACCGACTGCGAGAACCGGCCGTCGACGTAGACGTGCACCGCGATCGGGTCCGCCGTGTCGGGGTCGAGCGCCCAGCCCGACGCCGTCAGCGAGCCCGGCGCCAGCGACGCGAGCGAGTCGAACCAGCCCACCGGGTTGCCGGTCGGCACGGTCGCCGTCCGGCATCCGATCAGCGTGTTCACGCTGCCGGCGCCGGTGTTGATGCCGTACAGGCAGACCGTATGCGGGCCGCCGGCGATGCCGTTGAGGATCACGGACGAGCCGTGCCCGGTGCCGTAGCCGGGCCAGACGGCGGCGAGACCCGGGATCGACTCCGTGCCGGTGACCGCGCCGGAGTACCGGCCGTCGACGAAGACGTGCATCGCGATCGGGTCGACCGTGTCGGGATCCAGCGTCCAGCCGGCGGCGCGCAGCTGCCCCGGTCCGGGCACGGTCAGCGAGTCGAACCAGCCGACGGGGTTCCCCGACGGCACCGCGATGCTCCGGCATCCGATCAGCGTGTTCACGCTGCCCGCGCCGACGTTGATGCCGTAGATGCAGACCGAGTGCACCCCGCCGGACAGGCCCGAGATCGTGGCGGACATGCCGTGGCCGGTGCCCCAACCCGGCCAGTAGGACGCGAGCCCCGGGATGGCGCCGTCCGCCGTCACCGCCGTCGACATCCGACCGTCGACGTAGACGTGCATCGTGATCGGGTCGGCCGTGTCCGGGTCGAGCGCCCAGCCGGCGACCGTCACCTTGCCCGGTCCGGCGAGCGTCAGCGAGTCGTACCAGCCGGTCGGATCGCCGCCGGGCACGGCGACGCTCCGGCATCCGATCAGCGTGTTCACGCTGCCCGCGCCGACGTTGATGCCGTAGATGCAGACCGAGTGCACCCCGCCCGACAGGCCGGTGATCGTGGTCGACATGCCGTGCCCGGTGCCGTAGCCGGGCCAGTAGGACGCGAGACCCGGGATCGGGCCGTCCGCGGTCACGGCCGAGTGCATCCGGCCGTCCACGTAGACGTGCATCGCGATCGGGTCGGCGGTGTCCGGGTCGAGCGCCCAGCCCGCGACCGTGACCTTGCCGGGCCCGGCGAGCGTCAGCGAGTCGTACCAGCCGGCGGGGTCGCCGCCCGGCACGACGATCGACCGGCAGCCGATGAGCGGGTTGACCGCGCCGCCGCCGGTGTTGATGGCGTACAGGCACACGGAGTGCGCGCCGCCGGACAGGCCGGTCAGCGAGAAGCGCGCGCCGTGCGCAGTGCCGTACCCGGGGTGCACCGTCGCGAGTCCCGGGATCGGACCGTCCGCGATGATCATCTGTGCGAGACGGCCGTCGACGTAGGCGTGCATGGAGATCGGCGCGACGGTGTCGGGGTCGATCGCCCAGCCGGTCGCGGTCACGGCACCCGGCCCGTCGAGCGTCAGCCCGTCATACCAGCCGAAGGGGTCGCCCGTGGGCACGACGACCGCCTGGCAGCCGAGCGACACGTTCTCCGCCCGATCGCTGTCCATCGCAGTGAGGCATAGCGTGTGCCGACCCCGCACGGACGGCGTCGCCGTGAGGACGAAGCCGTGATTCGAGCCGAGGCCGAATGCAGCGCCGACGTCCGGCCGCGACCCGGACGCCGACACGGTCGGGCCGGGAACGCCGTCGATCGTCGATGCGATCGATACGAGGGCGTCGGGGTCGCTCCGGTCGATGGCCCAGCCGCGGGCGCTGATCGTCCCGGACGGATCGGCGCTGACGGAGTCGAAGCTCCCGAACGGCGCCGTCGACGGCACCGCGACCGACTTGCATCCGAGCCCTCGGCCGGGCGACGACGAGCTGGATTCGACCCCGACGCAGACCGAATGCGTGCCGCCGCCCGTGGGGAGGCTGATCGTGAACGAGAAGCCGTGGTCCGCGCCGTAGACGGGATAGGCCGCGCCGACGTCCGCTCTGGCGACCGAGGCTCGGACCGCCCGGTAGTACTGGCCGTCGACGTTGAAGTTCACCTGGGCGGCGCCGACGAGGTACGGATCGATCGCCCACCCGGTCGCCAGCAGAAGGCCGGGACCGCTCACCACGAGGGAGTCGAAGCTGCCGATCGGCGGCCCAGACCCGGGCGGCGTCGTCGGACGCGGCGCCTCCATCACGAGGTCCTTGCCGGTGATCGTCGCCTGGGCGCCGACCGTGATGCGCGCCGCGGAGACGAAGTCCTGGGTCGAGGTGGGCGCCGTCGACGAGCGCCAGTAGGACGGCGCGACGACCGCGGGCCGTCCGTCGTTGACGTTCTGCGAGCACATCACGATGACGTCGCCCGCGGGCAGACCGGAGAGCAGGTAGTGCGCCGACTGGGTGGATCCGACCGGCCCATCCGCATCCGCCTGATCGACGACCGTCCAGGACTGATCGCCGACCGAGCGGATCTGGGCCTGGCACGCGATCAGTGCGCCGTTGCCCAGGTTCGACGGGGCGGTGATGGTGCCCGAGATCGTGCCGCCGATCGGCAGCGCGATGTCGATGCCCGTCCGCTGCTCTCCGTCGACGACCGTCAGCGAGGCGCCGTCGCGGACGGCGGCCTGCCCTCCCCACATCGTCGCTGCCAGCCGGGTGGGCAGCGGGCCGGTCTTCGAGTCGGTGAAACGCAGTCGGTAGGTGCCGGGATCCACCAGCTGGACGCGGTACCGGCCCGCTCCGTCCGTCGTGGCGCTCGCGACGACGCCGCCGTTCGGGTCGATCGCGTTCACCCAGACGCCGCCCGCAGCGCCGCCGCCCACCGCCGTGACGATGCCGGAGATCGAGGGCGCGGTGCCGAGAGCCTGATCGACTCCGGTGACGACCTGGGCCCGCGCGAGCGTGATCGGCGTCGCGGCGGCGTACGTCGTCGCGCCGCGCCAGTACATAGCGCGCTCGGCCCCGCCGCCTCCGCTGACCCGCACCCGGTAGGTGCCCGGAGCCAGACCGACGATCGAGTAGGTCCCGTCGGGGGCGGCGGTTGCCGACCCGGACGAGACGCCGGCGGAGGTGAACGCCACCGCCGAGCCCATCGCGGGGGCCGCCCCCGAGGACGTGGTGATCCGCCCCGAGATCGCCGCGCCGGGCGACAGCGACATCGCACCGAGGTCGACCGTCTCGCCGTTGCCGACCGCGAACGGCACCTCCTGGTCGATGGAATCCGCACCTCGGTAGAACGGCCGCACGTTCAGTCCCGCCTCGCCGTTCGCCGCCTCCAGCCGGTAGGAGCCGACGGGGACGCCGGTGATCGAGAAGCGACCGCCCGGGTGGTAGGAGCCCAGGGTCGGGTCGGTGCCCTGCGGCTGGTTCGCGGCGTCGGTCAGGTGCACGGTGAAGAGCTCGAGCGGCGTGCCGTCGGGGCGCAGCAGCTGCCCGGAGACGGTCGAGGTGCCGACCGCCGACGCCGGCAGCGCGCCGAGCATCGACAGCACGAGCGCGGCGAGGAGCGTGCCGACCAGGGCGATCAGGCGTCGGGGGGAGCGAGCGGGCATCGTCGGGCTTCCTGCCTCCGGCGCACACCGGCGGAGGTCGAGGAACTCTAACGTCCGGCTCGACCCCGGCACATCGGGGCGACGGCGCACCCCGCGCCCCCAGAACGGGGGTGGGCCGACCGGTCCAGTCGCGTCGCCGGACGCGACGACGCCCGCCCTCCGAGACGGAGGACGGGCGTCGTCGAGCGGGGGATCAGCGCGCGGCCGAGCCCTCCGTGTAGTCGGCGTCCTGCTGCTTCCAGGCGAAGAGGGCGCGGAGCTCCTTGCCGGTGGCCTCGATCGGGTGCGCGGCGCCCTTCTCGCGGAGGGCGAGGAACTCGGGGGCGCCCGCGTCCTGGTCGTCGATGAAGCGCTTCGCGAAGGCACCCGACTGGATGTCTGCGAGCACGGCCTTCATGTTCTCCTTGACGTCCGGCGAGATCACGCGCGGGCCGGAGACGTAGTCGCCGTACTCGGCCGTGTCGGAGACCGACCAGCGCTGCTTGGCGATGCCGCCCTCCCACATGAGGTCGACGATGAGCTTGAGCTCGTGGAGCACCTCGAAGTAGGCGATCTGCGGCTGGTAGCCGGCCTCGGTGAGCACCTCGAAGCCGTACTGCACGAGCTGCGACGTGCCGCCGCAGAGCACGGCCTGCTCTCCGAAGAGGTCCGTCTCGGTCTCCTCGGTGAACGTGGTCTTGATGCCGCCGGCGCGGAGGCCGCCGATCGCCTTGGCGTACGACCAGGCGAGGTCCCAGGCCGAGCCCGAGGCGTCCTTCTCGACCGCCGCGATGACCGGCACGCCGCGGCCGGCCTCGTACTCGCGGCGCACGGTGTGCCCCGGGCCCTTCGGCGCGACCATGATCACGTCGACGCCCTCGGGCGCCTCGATGTAGCCGAAGCGGATGTTGAAGCCGTGGCCGAAGAGGATCGCGTCGCCCTCGGACAGGTTGTCCTTGATGTCGGCGGCGAACAGGCCGCGCTGGTGCTGGTCGGGCGCGAGGATGACGACCAGGTCGCCCCACTTCGCGGCCTCGGCGGCGCTGAGCACCTCGAAGCCGGCCTCCTCGGCCTTCGCGATCGACTTGGAGCCGGCCTTGAGGCCGATCTTGACCTCGACGCCGGAGTCGCGGAGGTTGAGCGCGTGCGCGTGGCCCTGCGAGCCGTAGCCGATCACGGCGACCTTGCGGCCCTGGATCAGGCTGAGGTCGGCGTCCTTGTCGTAGAAGATCTCGGTCACGAGTTCCTGGTTCCTTCTGTTCGGTTGAGGGTGAGGGTTCTGGTCAGGCGCGCAGCACGCGCTCGGTGATGCTCTTGGCGCCGCGGCCGATGGCGAGGAGGCCGGACTGGGCGATCTCCTTGATGCCGTAGGGCTCCAGCACGCGCAGGAAGGCCTGCACCTTGCCGCTGTCGCCGGTGACCTCGATGACGAGCGCGTCGGTGGCGACGTCGACGACGCGGGCCCGGAACAGGGTCACCGCCTCGAGGATCTGCGAGCGGGTCTGGTTGTCGACGCGCACCTTGATGAGCAGGTGCTCCCGCTGCACCGAGGCGTCGGGGTCGAGCTCGACGATCTTGATCACGTTGACGAGCTTGTTCAGCTGCTTGGTGACCTGCTCGAGCGGCAGCTCCTCGACGTCGACGACGACGGTGATGCGCGAGAGGCCCGCGATCTCGGTCGGGCCGACGGCGAGGCTGTTGATGTTGAAGCCGCGGCGCGCGAACAGGCCGGCGACGCGGGTCAGCAGACCGGGGCGGTCCTCGACGAGGAGGCTCAGGACATGGGTCGACACCGGGTCACTCCGCTTCCCACTCGGGCGCGTGCTCGCGCGCGTACTGCACCTGCGAGTTGCCGACGCCCTGCGCGACCATCGGCCACACCATGGCGTCGCGGCTGACGATGAAGTCGATGACGACCGGGCGGTCGTTCGTCTTCAGCGCCAGCTCGATCGCGGCGTCGACCTCCTCCGGCTTCGTGACCCGGATGGCCAGCGCGCCGTAGGCCTCGCCGAGCTTGACGAAGTCGGGGATCATCCGCGTCGTCTCGGTGCCGCTCACCGAGCCGGTGTTGAGGTCGGTGAACGAGTGGCGGCCGTCGTAGAACAGCGTCTGCCACTGGCGCACCATGCCCAGCGAGCTGTTGTTGATGATCGCGACCTTGATCGGGATGTCGTTGATCGTGCAGGTGGCGAGCTCCTGATTGGTCATCTGGAAGCAGCCGTCGCCATCGATCGCCCACACCACGCGGTCGGGCTGGGCGACCTTCGCGCCCATCGCCGCCGGCACCGCGTAGCCCATGGTGCCCGCGCCGCCCGAGTTGAGGAACGCGTGCGGGCGCTCGTAGCCGATGAACTGCGCGGCCCACATCTGGTGCTGGCCGACACCGGCGGCGTAGACCGCCTCCGGTCCGGAGAGCGCGCCGATCCGCTCGATGACCCACTGCGGGGTCAGCAGTCCGTCGTCGGCGGGCGTGTAGCCGAGCGGGAACTCGGCGCGCAGGCTGTCGAGCCGCGCCCACCAGGCGTCGAGGCTCGCGCGCTCGGACGACACGTCGCGCCAGGCCTCGATGAGGTCGGCGATGACGTCCTTCGCGTCGCCCACGATCGGCACGTCGGCCTGGCGGATCTTGCCGATCTCGGCAGGGTCGACGTCGACGTGCACGATCTTCGCGTGCGGGGCGAACTCGCTCGTCTTGCCGGTGACGCGGTCGTCGAACCGCGCACCGAGGCTGACGATGAGGTCGGACTCCTGGAGCCCGAGCACCGCCGGCACGGTGCCGTGCATGCCGGGCATGCCGAGGTGCTGCGGGTGCGAGTCGGGGAACGCGCCGCGCGCCATCAGGGTGGTGACGACGGGGGCGCCGGTGAGCTCGGCGAGCTGCAGCAGCTCGGGGCTCGCCTCGGCGCGGACGACGCCGCCGCCCACGTAGAGCACCGGGCGCTCCGCCGCGGCGAGCAGCTCGGCGGCGGCGTGGATCTGCTTGCCGTGCGCCTTCGTGACCGGGCGGTAGCCGGGCAGCTCGACCTTCGGCGGCCAGATGAACGGCGCCGAGTTCTGCTGGCAGTCCTTCGTGACGTCGACGAGCACCGGACCCGGTCGTCCCGTCGTCGCGATCTGGTACGCGGCCGCGAGGGTGGCGGGCACGTCCTCGGGGCGAGTGACGAGGAAGGAGTGCTTCGTGATCGGCATCGTGATGCCCACGATGTCGACCTCCTGGAAGGCGTCCGTGCCCATGACCGTCGAGAACACCTGGCCGGTGATCGCGATCATCGGCACGGAGTCCATGTAGGCGTCGGCGATGGCGGTGACGAGGTTGGTCGCACCGGGCCCCGACGTGGCGATGGCGACGCCGACCCGCCCGGAGGCGGCCGCGTAGCCCTCGGCCGCGTGGCCGGCGCCCTGCTCGTGCCGCACGAGGATGTGGCGCACGGCGGTCGAGGCCATGAGCTCGTCGTAGAACGGCATGATCGCGCCGCCGGGCAGCCCGAAGACGTCGGTGACGCCGAGCTGCTCGAGGGTGGCGAGGATCGCGCCCGATCCGGTGAGCACGGGCGGCTCGGCCGGGGTGGCGGGGCGGGTGGGGGGAGCGGCAGGCGCGGGAGCGGCGTCTGCGGTCATGGGTGACCCCTTCGTGAGTTCGGTGATCTGGAGCGCCGACTACCCGGTGACTGCGCCCACTGCGGCGGAGCGCACGAGCTTCGAGTACTTGGCGAGGACGCCACGGGTGTAGCGCGGAGGAAGCGGAGCCCAGCCGGAACGGCGGCTCTCCAGCTCGGCCGCATCGACAAGTAGGTCGATCGACCGGGCTGCGATATCGACCCGTATCAGATCACCATCGCGGACGAAGGCGATGGGACCTGCGTCCACTGCCTCCGGAGCGATGTGGCCGATGCACAGGCCGGTTGTGCCGCCTGAGAATCGTCCGTCGGTCAAGAGTAGTACATCCTTGCCGAGCCCAGCGCCCTTGATGGCGGCCGTGATGGCGAGCATCTCGCGCATGCCGGGGCCGCCCTTCGGGCCCTCGTAGCGGATGACGACGACATCGCCGTGGTGGATGCGGCCCTCTGTCAGCGCGTCCATCGCCTCGCGCTCGCGCTCGAACACGCGGGCCGGGCCCTCGAACGTCGCGGCGTCGAAGCCGGCCGTCTTCACGACCGCGCCCTCGGGGGCGAGCGAGCCCTTGAGGATCGTCAGGCCGCCGGTGGCGTGGATCGGGTCGTCGAGCTTGCGCAGCACGTCGCCGTCGAGCGCCGGCGGGTCGATGTCGGCGAGGTTCTCCGCCATGGTCCTGCCGGTGACCGTCATGCAGTCGCCGTGCATCAGGCCGGCGTCGAGCAGGGCCTTCATGAGCACGGGCAGGCCGCCGCGGCGGTCGACGTCGTTCATGACGTAGCGGCCGAACGGCTTGAGGTCGCCGATGTGCGGCACCTTCGAGCCGATGCGGTTGAAGTCGTCGAGCGTGAGCTCGACGCCCGCCTCGTGCGCGATCGCGAGGAGGTGCAGCACGATGTTCGTCGAGCCGCCGAGCGCCATGCCGACCGCGATGGCGTTCTCGAACGCCTCCTTGGTGAGGATGTCGCTGGTCATGATGCCCTGCTTCAGCAGGTTCACGACGGCCTCGCCGGAGCGGTGCGCGTAGTAGTCGCGGCGGCGGTCGTAGCTGGGCGGGCTCGCGGAGCCGGGGATCGACATCCCGAGCGCCTCCGCGACCGACGCCATGGTGTTCGCGGTGTACATGCCGCCGCAGGCGCCCTCGCCGGGCGCGAACGCGCACTCGATCGCGTGCGCGTCCTCGAGGCTCATGGTGCCGGCCTTGACGCCGCCGACCGCCTCGAAGCTGTCGATGATCGTGATGTCCTTCTCCGTGCCGTCGGAGAGGCGCACCCAGCCGGGCGCGATCGAGCCGGCGTAGAGGAAGACGCTCGGCAGCTCGAGCCGCGCGGCGGCCATGAGCATGCCGGGGATGGACTTGTCGCAGCCGGCGAGCAGCACCGAGCCGTCGAGGCGCTCGCCCTGCATGACGGTCTCGACGCTGTCGGCGATGACCTCGCGGCTGACGAGCGAGAAGTGCATGCCCTCGTGGCCCATCGAGATGCCGTCGGAGACCGAGACCGTGCCGAACTGGAGCGGGTAGCCGCCGCCGGCGTGCACGCCCTCCTTCGCGGCCTGGGCCAGGCGCGCCAGGCTGAGGTTGCACGGCGTGATCTCGTTCCACGAGCTCGCGATGCCGATCTGGGACTTCTCCCAGTCGTCGTCGCCCATGCCGACCGCGCGCAGCATGCCGCGGCTGGTGGTGGCCTCGATGCCGTCGGTGACGGTGCGGGACCGGGGCTTGTGATCGACGACGGGCGCGCCGTTCTCGGCGGGTGTTTCCGGCATGTGTCGAGAGTAGTCCCGCGGCGCGGGGCGCGCCGACGCCCCGGATCGCCTGCCGTGCGGTCACCCTCAGCGGATGCCGGGGCGGCTCAGCGGATGCCGCGGCGGAGGCGGAGCACGGCGAGCGCGGTGAAGACGACGAGCACCGCGACGAGCTCGCCGGCGGCGATCGCGTTCGTGATCTCGACGTCGCCGACCGAGAGCGTGATGCCGTAGAACGTGCTCACCGCGTCGACCGCGCGGGTGTCCGTGCCGAGCGCGGCGAGCGGCTCAGCGCAGAACTGCTGCCGGATGAGCATCGCCGACTGCGCGAAGGGCAGCGAGCTGATGATGCGCACCGCGGCATCCGGCAGCGTGCCCGGCGGGATGTACGCGCCGGCGAGGAAGCCGACCACCGTGCCGACGATCGTCGAGAGCGCGGCGAACGCGCCGCTCGAGCGGAGGAAGCTCACCGCGAAGCTCGACATCGCGGAGAACGCGGCGGCGGAGAGCAGGATCCAGCCGAGGCAGGCGGCGAGCTGCCCGGCGCTCATCAGGGGCAGACCCTGCGACGCCAGGAAGACCTCCCCCACGACGAGCACGACGAGCGTGATGAGGACCGAGACGGCGAAGCTCGAGAGCAGGTAGCCGAGCACGAGCGTGCCGCGGCGCACCGGCGAGACCAGGAAGTCGGAGAACCGGCCGGAGGCACGGTCGTCGACGAAGGCGCTGATCGCGGAGAGCGAGGTCGTGAGGCTCGTGATCATCACGATGCCCGCGAACACCCACGAGAACACGAACCCGCGCACCTGCGCCTCGGTCGCGGTCGGGAAGCGCTGCGAGAGCGCGTCCACCTGCAGCTGGCCGAGGAACAGCGCGTAGAGGCCGATGAGGATGAGCGCGGAGAGCAGCGCGAAGAACACGCCCATCCGATCGCGGAAGTAGACGCGCAGGTTGCGGCGGCAGACCAGCAGCAGCGAGCTCATGCCTCGGCCTTCTTCCGCGTGACGGCGAGGAAGACGTCGTCCATGGTGCCGTGGCGGAACTCGAAGTCGGCCACGTCGTCGCCGAGCGCCGCGAGGATGCCGCGGGCGGCCGCCGCGTCGGCGACCGGGATGCGGACGATGCCGTCGGCATCCGCCGCCGGTGCCGCGCCGCCGACCGGCGCGCCGGCCGACGCGGCCGCCCGGCCGAGGTCGGCGCCGTCGCGCGGCACGATCGAGAGCACGCTCGTGGAGTGCGCCCGGCGCAGCTCGGCCGGCGTGCCCTCGGCCACGATGAGGCCCTCGTCGACGATGCTCACCCGGTCGGCCCGCTCCGTCTCCTCCATGTAGTGCGTGGTGAGGATGACGGTCGTGCCCTTGTCGTTCCGCAGCCCGCCGATCGCGCGCCACACCTGCTCGCGGCTCTGGGGATCGAGCCCGGCGGTCGGCTCGTCGAGGAACAGCGTCGACGGCTCGTGCACGAGCGCCCTGGCGATGTCCGCGCGCCGGCGCTGCCCGCCCGACAGCCGCGCGTACCGGCGGTCGAGGAAGGCGTCGAGCTCGACGAGCGCCGACAGCTCCCGGATGCGCGTGCTGGTCGCCGCGCGGCCGATGCCGTACAGCCCGGCGCGGATGCGGAGGTTCTCGCGCACGGTGAGGTCGGGGTCGAGCAGCGGCGACTGGAACACGACGCCGATGCCCCGGCGGATCGCGTCGTCGTCGCGGCCGAGCACGAGCCCGTCGATCTCCGCCTCGCCCGCATCCGGTCGCAGCACGGTGGTGAGGCAGCCGATCGTCGTGCTCTTGCCGGCGCCGTTCGTGCCGAGGAACGCGAACAGGGTGCCGGTCTCGACCTCGAAGCCGACGTCGCGCACCGCCTCGACGCGGCCGTACGACTTGCGGAGGCCGCGCACCCTCACCGACACCGCTCCAGGCTAGGGCTCCGGCGGCGTCCGGCACAGCGCCGACGCCCGACGGCCCCGCCCGACGGACGCTCCCCGTAGCGTGATGGCATGCGCGCGCTCCTCACCGGCTTCGGCAACCCGCTCGGCATCGCGGCCGGCATCGCCCGCCGGCTCGCGGCCGACGGCTGGGAGCTCGAGCTCGCCCACTGGGGCGCCGACGACACCATCGCTGCGGAGACGGATCGGCTGCGCGAGGCCGGCGCCGTCGTGCGGACGCACCACGTCGACCTGGCAGACCCGGCGGCGACCGCCGCGCTCGTCGCCCACGCGGCGGAGCCGGGGCGGCTCGACGCGCTCGTGCTGTCGCACGCGATGAGCATCGACTCCGACCAGTTCACGACCACGGTCGACTCCTTCGACCGGCACAACGCGGTCAACGCCCGGGCGGCGTGGCTGCTGATCCGGGGCTTCGCCGAGGCGCTGCCGGAGCGCGGCCGCGACGGCGGCGCACTCGACGCGGGGTCGATCGTCGCCCTGACGAGCGACCACGTCGGGCACAACCTCGCCTACGGCGCCTCGAAGGGCTCGCTCGACCGGGTGCTGCTCGGCGCGGCGCAGGAGCTCGCGGTGCGCGGCATCCGCGCGAACGTCGTGAACCCGGGCCCGGTCGACACCGGCTGGATGGACGACGCGGTGCGCGCCTCCGGGCTCGCCGCGCAGCCGACGGGCCGCTTCGGCACCCCGGAGGACGCGGGCCGGATCGTCGCGTTCCTCGTCGGCCCCGACTCGGTGTGGCTCACCGGGCAGCTGCTGAAGAACGACGGCGGCTTCAGCCTCTGACGGTCGGGGTCCCCGGCTCGCGGTCCGGGTCCGCGCCGTCGACGACTCCGGCGCCGGCCCCGGCGGCGTCGGCCTCCGCGGCAGCCCCGGCGTCGACGGGCGCGTCGTCCGCCCGCGCGATGTCGTCGACGAGCTCGTCGGCCACGAGCAGATCGCGGCGGAAGTTGCCGGTGCGGTAGCCGGCCCGCGCCACCATGTGGCCCGAGATCGGCGTCGTGAGCACCTGGAACAGCAGCACCGGCGTCAGCGCGAGCAGCGTCGTCCACTGCCGGTCGTGGAGGGCCACGGCCGCGACGATGAACGCGAGCCCGAGGATCTGCGGCTTCGTCGCGGCGTGCAGCCGGCTCAACGCATCCGGGTAGCGCAGCAGTCCGATGCCGGCGAGCGCGGAGAGCAGCCCGCCGAGCACGAGGCACACGGCGGTGAGCACGTCGAGGATCAGGTCGCCGGTCATCGCGGCTCCCCCGCCTCGGCGACCGGCGCGCCGGCCTCCGGATCGGCCTGCGCGCGGTCGTGCCGCGTCACGTAGCGGGCGACGGCGATCGTGCCGAACAGCGCCGTCGCGGCGAGGGCGATGAGCAGCGGGATCGTGCGGGTGTGGTCGTCCGCGACCATCTCGACGCCGAGCCCGAGCATGAGGCAGCTGATGAGCACGTCCGACGCGATGAGGCGGTCGAGGATGCTCGGCCCGCGGATGATGCGGATCACCGCGGCGAGCGCCGTCAGCAGCAGCAGCGCGCCGCCGACGAGCACGCCGATGCCGACCACGTCCACGCCGCTCATCCCGCTCCCCCGTCGGCGACCGGCTCGCATACCCGCTCGACGTCGCGCCGCGACCCGACCGCCATGACGACCCGCCGCTCCATGCGCTGGGCCGAGCGGCGCACCCGCTCGATGCCCGCGGCATCCGTCACGCCGACGGCGTGGAGGAACAGCACCGAGCCGTCGCGGTCGACCTCGGCGACGATCGAGCCCGGCACGAGGGAGACGGCGATCGCGGTCAGGGTCAGCGTGAAGTCGGACCGGGTGCGCAGCGGCACCTCGACGATCGCGTTGCCGCGCACCCCGTGTCGCGAGAGCGCGAGCCGGGCGAGCTGCACGGTGGCGACGACGAGCTCGCCGGCGATCGCCCCGAGCAGCACGAGCAGGCGGAGCGGGTTGAACCGCCCGGACAGCTCGACCGGCGGCAGCCAGAACGTGCGGCTCACCGCGACGGCGACGACCACGCCGGTGAGGACCGTGAGCACGCTGACGTCGCGCCAGAGCGCGATCCAGAGCAGCACCAGCGCCACGATCAGCGGCACCTGCTGCACGAGCAGGATGCGGCGCCGGCGGGCGGGCGCGGTCGCGGGGGCGTCAGCCATGTCCGCCTCCCGAGCCGCTGTCGCTCGTGCCGTCGTCGTCCGCGCCGATCCCGGGCACGCCGTCCGGGAACACCGAGGAGATGTACGACTCGCCCTCGAGGCTCGCGCCCGCGCGCTCCGCGAGCTCGAACAGCGGGCCGGCGCCGAGCGTCAGCAGCACCGAGACGACGACCATGCCGGCCGTCGCGCCGACGAGCAGCACGGGCGCGGCGCCGCGCGGCTTCTCGCGCAGCTCGGCCACGTACGCCGCGGCATCCCGTCCGACCGTCCCGACCTCCGTGGTCGGCGGCGCCGACGGCTGCTCGACGTCGCGGTGCGGTGCCGGGGCGTCCGCGGACGGGCGCCCGTCCGCCGCGGCCTCCGCGTCCTCCGGCTCCTGCTCGGGGCGCCAGAACGCGAGGCTCCAGGCGCGGATCAGCGCGAACAGCGTGAGCAGGGAGACGAGCGCGCCGACCCCGACCAGGGTCCATGCCAGCGGCGTGCCCTGCTCGGCGGCGGCCTCGAACAGGCCGAGCTTGCCGAGGAAGCCCGAGAACGGCGGGATGCCGCCGAGGTTCAGGGCCGGGATGAAGAACAGCACGCCGAGGAGGGGCGACGCGCGGAGCAGTCCCCCGAGCCGGCGCAGCGACGTCGTGCCGCCGATGCGCTCCACGAGCCCGGTCGCGAGGAACAGGGTCGTCTGCACGACGATGTGATGCACGATGTAGTAGATCGTCGCCGCGGTGCCGACGGCCGTGCCGAGCCCGACGCCGAAGATCAGGTAGCCGATGTGGCTCACGAGCGTGAACGAGAGCATCCGCTTGAGGTCGCTCTGCGCGATCGCGCCGAGGATGCCGACGAGCATGGTCAGCGCGGCGACCACGAGCAGCACCGGGTTCAGCTCCGGACCCGGGAACAGCAGCGTCTCGGTGCGGATGATCGCGTAGACGCCGATCTTCGTGAGGAGTCCGGCGAACACCGCCGTGACCGGCGCCGGCGCCGTCGGGTAGGAGTCGGGCAGCCAGAACGAGAGCGGGAAGACCGCCGATTTCACCATGAAGCCGAGCAGCAGCATGACGTGCAGCAGGATCTGGATGCCGGAGGGCAGCTCCGCCAGGCGCAGTGCGAGGTGGGCGAGGTTCACGGTGCCGGTGGCGCCGTAGATCATCGCGATCGAGCTGAGGAACAGCATCGACGAGACGAGGCTCACCACGATGTAGGTCTGCCCCACCCGGATGCGCGACTCCGATCCGCCCAGCGTGATGAGCACGTAGCTCGCCACCAGCACGATCTCGAACCCGACGTAGAGGTTGAACAGATCGCCCGCGATGAAGGCCGTGAAGACGCCCGCGCCGAGGATGAGATAGCTCGGGTAGTAGATCGAGACCGGCGTCTCGTCGTGGCCGTCCGCGAGGCCCTGGCCGACGGAGAACAGCAGCACCGCGAGCAGCACGAGCGCCGACACGGCGACGAGCAGCGCCGACAGCCGGTCGACGACGAGCGCGATGCCGAACGGCGCGGCCCAGCCGCCGACCTCCATGACCAGGGTGCCGCCGGTGTCGACGACGACGAGCAGCACGCCGCCGATCACCGCGACGGCGGCCAGCACGGCAACGGCGAGCACGCGCTGCACGCGCGGCCGGGAGGCGAGCAGCAGGGTCGCGGCGGCGCCGAGCAGCGGCACCAGCACGACGGAGGGCACGAGGCCGATCACGGGCGCACCTCCTCGTCGTCGCGGGCGCTCCGGGGCCCGGAGCCGCCGGGCGGCTCGCTCGTGTCGATGTCGTCCGCGTCGTCAGGGAACTCGCTGTCGCCGGGGGTCGAGCCGCCGTCCTCGTCCTCCTCGACCACGCCCTCCGTGCCGACGGCGACATCCGCCTCGTCGACCGCGACCTCGTCGGGGCGTCCGAGGCGCCACGACCGGTAGATGAGCGCGAGCAGGAACGCGGAGACGCCGAATGTGATCACGATCGCGGTCAGCGCGAGCGCCTGCGGCAGCGGATCGGTCGTGCGGCCGCCGGCGCCGTCGGCGATCGGGGCACCGCCCGGCACGCCGGCCATCGACAGGATGAGCAGGTTGGTCGCGTTGCCGACGAGCAGGAAGCCGAGCAGCACCCGGGTCATGCTCTTCTCGAGCAGCAGGTAGACGCCGCACGCGAAGAGCGCGGCCATGGTCACGAGGAGCACCAGCGACAGGGTCACGTGCGCACCCCCTCGGTGTCGGCGGCCTCGGCGGACGGCTCGGGACGGCCGCCGTCCTCCTCGTACTGCCGGTCGACCTCGGCGCCGAGGCTGCGCAGCACGTCGAGCGCGAGTCCGATCACGACGAGGTAGACGCCGACGTCGAACACGGTCGACGTGACGAACTCGAGGTGGCCGAGCACCGGCACGTCGGCCGAGAACCAGGTGGAGGTGAGGGCGTCGGCGCCGAGCACGAGCGGCACGGCCGCGGTGCCGGCGGCGAGCACCATGCCGAGGCCGAGCATCCGGCCGGCGTCGAACGGCGCGGCGGCGGCGAGCTCGTCGCGACCGCCGGCCAGGTAGCGGCCGATGAGCGCGAGGCCGACCACGAGGCCGCCGGCGAAGCCGCCCCCCGGCGCGTTGTGGCCCGCGAAGAGCAGGTAGACCGAGAACACGACGAGCGCGTGGAACACGAGGCGCACGACCACCTCGAGCAGGATCGAGCGGTGGCGCTCGCCGAGCGTGCGGCCGGCGAGCAGCCAGGCGCTGCGGCCGGGCTCCCACCCGGGAGCGGCTGCGGCGGCCGACCGGCGCTCGCGCAGCGCTCGGCGCTGCTCGCTGCGGCCGATGCGCGGCAGCGAGTTCTCGCGTCCGCTGACGAAGACGAGGCTCGCGACGCCGGTCGCGGCGGCGATGAGCACGGAGAGCTCGCCCATCGTGTCCCAGCCGCGCAGGTCGACGAGGGCGACGTTGACGACGTTCTTGCCGTGGCCGAACTCGACCGCCAGCCGCGCCCAGTCGACCGAGACGGGCTCGGCCGTGCGGGCCGCGGCGGCCACCAGGGCGACGGCGGCCATCGTGACGCCCACCGCGATGCCGATCGCGGCGCGGAGCACCGGGAACGCGCTGCCGTTGCGCTCGCCGAGCCGCGCGGGGAGGCGGCGGAGCACGAGCACGACGGCGACGAGGGTCACGGTCTCGACCAGCAGCTGGGTCAGCGCGAGGTCGGGGGCGCCCTGGAGCGCGAAGAGCGCGGTCATCCCGGTGCCGGTGACACCGACGAGCACGACGGCCTGGAAGCGCTTCTGCGCGCGGGCGGCCGCGATCGCCGCCACGATCATGAGCGCGCCGATCGCCGCCTGCGCGCCGCTGTGGGCGAGGTCGATGCTCGGCAGTCGGGCGCCGGACGCGACGAGCGCGGTGCCGACGGCGCCGATCACGACGAGGAAGATCACGCCGAGGTAGAACGGCAGCGAGCCGCGCTGGGTGGTCGCCGTGATCCGCGCGGCGACGACGTCGACCCCGTGCACGGCGGCGGCGTAGGCGCGCGGCGCGATGCTCTCGCCCGGGGCGTCGGCGGTGCGGCGGCCCAGCAGCAGGAAGACGCCGACGCCGAGCAGGGCGGTCAGCGCGGACAGCCCGAGCGCCGGCTCGAGGCCGTGCCAGAGCGCGAGGTGGTAGGCGTGCCCGGAGTGCTCGGCGGCGGGGCTCGTCGCGTCCGCGCGGGCCCGGGCGAGCAGCGGATCGAGGAGCCCGGCGAGCGGGCCGAGCACCAGGCCGACGCCGGCCAGCAGCACCGGCGGCAGCACGAGCAGCACCGAGCGGTGCGCGGGCCGGGGTGTGTCCTCGCGGCCGGGCTTGCGGCCGAAGGCGCCCCAGAGGAACCGGAGGCCGTAGGCGAGCGTCAGCGCGGATCCGGCGATGACGACGACGAGGCCGAGCGTCGCCAGACCGTCGTGCTCCCCCGCCTCGAGGAGGCCGGTCAGCGCGGCCTCCTTCGCGACGAAGCCGATCGCCGGCGGGAGGCCGGCCATCGACAGCACCGCGGCCGCCGCCGCCGCGGCGAGCAGCGGACGGCTGCGCCCGAGGCCGGAGAGCCGCCGCAGGTCGCGGGTGCCGTGATCGTGGTCGATGACGCCCACCACGAGGAACAGCGTCGACTTGAACAGCGCGTGCCCGAGCAGCAGCGCGACCGCGGCGAGCGCCGTGACCGGCGTGCCGAACGCCGCCATCGCGGTCAGGAAGCCGAGCTGCGACACCGTGCCGTGGGCCAGCACGGTCTTGAGGTCGGTGTGGCGCAGCGCGGTGATGCCGCCGAGCAGCATCGTGACGAGCCCGAGCACCACGAGCGTCTCGCGCCAGCCGGCGACCGCGCCGAGCACCGGCGTGAACCGCAGCGCCAGGTACACGCCCGCCTTCACCATCGCGGCCGCGTGCAGGTAGGCGCTGACCGGCGTCGGCGCGGCCATCGCAGCGGGCAGCCAGAAGTGGAACGGCACGAGCGCCGACTTCGACGCGACGCCGACCACGATGAGGAGCGCCGCGACCACGGCGGCGGGACCGGTCGGCGGCGACGCGACGAGCTCCGCGATCGAGGAGGTGCCCGACATCGCCCGCAGCAGCACGAGCCCGACCAGCATCACGAGCCCGCCGAGGGTGGTGACGAACAGCGCCTGCATCGCGGCCCGGCGGCTCACGGCCGCGCCGGACGAGTGGGCGATGAGCAGGTAGGACAGGACGCTCGTGGCCTCCCAGAACATGAACAGCAGGAACACGTCGTCGGAGATCACGAGCCCGTACATCGCGCCCGCGAACGCGGTGAGCACGCCGGCGAACCGGCCGAGCGCCGGCGCCGTCGGCGAGAAGTAGCGGGTGCAGTAGAGCAGCACGAGCGCGCCGACGCCCGCGACGACGAGCGCCATCACGGTCGAGAGGCCGTCGAGCCGCACCGCGATCTCGACGCCGAGCGCGGGGATCCACGGCACGCGGTGCTCGACGACGCCGCCGGCCAGCACGACCGGGATCGCGGTGAGGGCGTGGACGAACGCCGCGGCCGGCACGAGGGCCGCGATCGCGAAGGCCGAGCGGCCGATGCGCGCGACGAGCACCGGGATGAGGACCGCGGCGATGGCGAACACCGCCAGGAGTGCGATCATGCGGCCTCCCAGCTCGTCGGGTGCCAGAGCCGGGAACAGGTCGCGGCAAGCGGCGAGATGGAGCGGCCTGCTGCCGCTCCGGGGTCCCCCCATCCTACCGGTCGAGAGCCCGGCGCGCCTGGGAGCGGCGGGGTGCGGTCAGGCCGCCGATGCCGACGCCGGCGTCCGCTCGGGATGCGCCGCGGCGTAGGCGATGATCGCGTCGAGCCGGCGTCGGGTCTCCTCGAGACCCGCGATCTGCTCCGCGATCCGATCGCGGTCGTGCTGGAGCAGCTCGCGCTGCGCGGCGGTGGTGCGCCCGCTCAGCGTGCAGGGCAGCAGCTCCCGGATGCCGGCCGTCGTCATCCCCGCGGCGAGGAGCAGGCGCAGCCACTCGACCCGCCCGACGTCGTGCTCGTCGTACTCGCGCTGACCGCCGGAGGTGCGCGTCGACTCGAGCAGCCCCTGCTCGCCGTAGTAGCGGAGCGACCGGACGCTCGCGCCGGTCCGCTCGGATAGCTCGCCGATCCGCATGCCGCGCCCTCCGCCTCCCGATGCCGACTTGAACCTCACATCGATGTCAGGTCCTACGGTAGCTCCGCGCCGCACGACGGCGCACGATCGGCAGGACATCCCCATGCAGATCGACGGCTCCACCGCCCTCGTCACCGGCGCCAACCGCGGCCTCGGCCGCGCCCTCGCGCTCGAGCTCCAGTCCCGCGGCGCCGCCGTCTACGCCACGGCGCGCCGACCGGAGGCGATCGACCTCCCGGGCGTCCGCGTGCTCGCGCTCGACATCACCGACGACGCCTCCGTGGCCGCAGCCGCGGCCGCCGCGGCGGATGTCGACCTGCTCGTCGACAACGCAGGCGTCTCCACCGGCGGCACGCTGCTCGGCGACCTCGACGGCCTGCGCCACGAGCTCGACGTGCACCTCTGGGGCACGCTGCGGGTCGCGCGCGCGTTCGCGCCGGTGCTCGCGGCCAACGGCGGCGGGGCGGTCGTCAACCTGCTCAGCGCGCTGTCGTGGATGCCGTGGCGCGGTGCGACCGGGTACCACGTCGCCAAGGCGGCGGAGTGGGCGCTGACGAACGGGCTGCGGCTCGAGCTCGCCGACCGGGGAACCCAGGTCGTCGGCGTGCACCTCGGCGCGGCGGACACGGACATGATGCGCGGCTACGACGGCCCCCTGCTCGCCCCCGCCGACGTCGCCCGAGCCGTGCTCGACGGCGTCGAGTCGGGCGCGACCGAGGTGCTCGTCGACGACTGGAGCCGCACGGTCAAGGGCTGGCTGTCGGGCGATCCGATCGACGCGACCCGGCTCGGCTGAGCCGACGGCGCGCTACTGCTCGTGCACGTCGCCCTCGCGGAAGGTGGCCAGGGCGCTCAGCGCGGCCGCCACCTCCGCGGGGCCGTGCACCCGGTGCGACGCCTCGGTGGGGCCGTCGCCGCTCTTGAGGCCGACGTCGTCGGCGCCGAGCACGACGAAGGCGTCCTCGTCCGTCACGTCGTCGCCGGCGTAGAGCACGGCGTCGGCCTTCGTGTACCGCCGCAGGTGCTCCACCGCCTCGCCCTTGGTGGTCGAGCGGACCGAGAACTCGAGCACGTTCTTGCCGTGCCGCACCTTGAGGTCGTCGAGCTCGGCCTGCGTCTCGCTCAGCGCGACCAGGTGCGCGACCCGCGCGCCGCGCTCGCTCGCGAGCCGGGTGTGCAGGGCGAAGCCGGCGGGCTTCTCCTCGAGCCAGACGTCGTCGATCGCGTCGGCGACCTCGCCGAGCACCTCGTGCAGCACGTCGACCCGCTCCTGCTCGGCCGCGTCGAGCGCGATCACGTCGTCGGGCGAGTCGAGCCGCAGCTCGATGCCGTGCGAGCCGACGAGCAGCACCTCGTCGGGCAGCCCGGTCACCTGCTCGAGCGAGGCCAGGGCACGGCCGCTGACCATGGCGACCCGCGTGTTCGGCAGGCCCGCCAGGCGCAGGACGGCCTCGCGGGCCTCGGGCAGCGCCCGTGCGGCGGCCGGGTCGTCGACCTCCGGCGCGAGCGTGCCGTCGAAGTCGAGGGCGACCAGCAGCCGCCGGACCCGCGCCAGCTCGCGCAGGGCGCCGGTGAGCTCCTCGTCCGGTAGGATCGCCACGGACGGCCTCAGTCCGCGGTGCCGCGCGTCGCGCGCAGCGCCTCGAGGAAGGCCGCCGACCAGTGGGCCACGTCGTTCTCGCGCACGCGGCGGCGCATGGAGCGCATGCGCTTGCGGCGGTCGCCGCGGTGCATCCGCACGGCCGTGAGGATCGCCTCCTTGACGCCGCCGATGTCGTGCGGGTTGATCAGGAGGGCGCTCTTCAGCTCGTCGGCGGCACCGGCGAACTCGCTGAGCACGAGCACGCCGTCCTCGTCGAAGCGCGCGGCGACGTACTCCTTCGCCACGAGGTTCATCCCGTCGCGCAGGGCCGTGACGAGCATGACGTCGGCCGCCAGGTACAGCGCGGCCATCTCCTCGCGCGGGTAGCCGTGGTGCAGGTAGCTGATGGCCTGGTGCGCGATGGTCGAGAAGTCGCCGTTGATGCGGCCGACGGAGAGCTCGATCTCGTCGCGGAGCTGGCGGTAGGTCTCGACGCGCTCGCGGCTCGGGCTGGCGACCTGCACGAGCGTGACGTCCTCGACCTTGAGCACGCCGTCGGAGAGCAGCTCGCCGTAGGCCTTGAGCCGGTGCTGGATGCCCTTCGTGTAATCGAGGCGGTCGACGCCGAGCATCACGGTCTCGGGGTTGCCGAGCTCCTGGCGGATCTCCTTCGCGCGGGCCTGCACGCCGTCGGACTGCGCGAGCTCCTCGAAGCCGCGCGCGTCGATGGAGATCGGGAACGCCTTCGCGACCACAGCACGGCTGCCGTCGCCGTCCGGCACCTGCACGTGCGTGCCGCGGGCCGGGTACGGCAGCAGCCGGCGCACGGCGCGCGTGAAGTTGCCGGCGTCGGCGACCCGCTGGAAGCCGATGACGTCGGCGCCGAGCAGGCCCTCCACGATCTGGGTGCGCCAGGGCAGCTGCGAGTAGATGCCGTAGGGCGGGAACGGGATGTGGTTGAAGAAGCCGATGGTGAGGTCCGGGCGCGACTCGCGCAGCATCCGCGGCACGAGCTGCAGCTGGTAGTCCTGCACCCAGACGGTCGCGTTCGTGCCGGCGATGGCGGCCGCGGCGTCCGCGAAGCGGCGGTTGACCTGCTGGTACCGGTCCCACCAGACGCGGTGGTAGCTCGGCGCGGCGATGACGTCGTGGTACAGCGGCCAGAGGGTGTCGTTGCTGAAGCCCTCGTAGTACTCCTGCACGTCGCGGTTCGACAGCTCGACCGGCACGATGCGGATGCCGTCGTGGTCGAACGGCTCCACGGTCTCGTCGGGCACGCCGACCCAGCCGACCCACGCACCGCCGGAGCTGCGCATGACCGGCTCCAGCGCCGTCACGAGACCGCCGGGCGACTGCCTCCAGTCGGCGTTCCCCTCGTCGTCGACGACGCGATCGACGGGGAGGCGGTTGGAGACGACGACGAACGAGTAGCTGCCGTCTTCCATCCCGGTCAACCTATCAGCGCACGGTCGGCGCCCCGTCGACGATCAGGCCCCTCCCATGCGCCGGGCCCGGTCGATGCTCGGGGTGCTGCCGGCGGGAGCGCTGGGCGGGACCTGGACATCCGCTCCCCGGCGGCCGGACGGCGACCGGGAGACGGGAGACTGGGCGCATGAGCGACAGCGACTCCTTCGACCCGACCGCCCCGGACAGCGTGGATGCGGAGGGCAACACCCCCGACGCGCGCGCCGAGGCCTCCGGCGCCCCGCACGCCCGCGACGGCATCATCGGCGACGGCCTCCTCGACCAGGCCGGCAACCCGGCCGTGCACGGCGGCGACGCCGGATCGGACGCGAGCGGCAGCCAGTCCGACTCGGCCGTCACCGACGACGTCGTCGACTCCGGCCAGTCCGAGGACATCGAGAACGCGCTGACCGGCCAGGGCGTCTCCGACCGCGAGACCACGGTCGAGGAGTCGCGCGACGAGTCGCAGGAGCGCTAAAGCAGGATGGCGAGTGTCGCGCCGGCGACCGCGATCGGCGCGACGATCAGCCCCAGGAGCATGTAGCGGCGCCACGACAGCTCCACGCCGAGCGCGCTGAGCCGCGAGTGCCAGAGCAGCGTGGCGAGCGACGCCCACGGCGTGATGAGCGGTCCGACGTTGACGCCGACCAGCAGCGCGGCGATGCGGGCGGGCGATCCGGCCACGGGTTCGAGCGCGAGGTAGGCCGGCAGGTTGTCGACCGCGTTCGCGCCCACCAGGCCGGTGCCCGCCAGCTTCAGCAGCGACAGCGGATCGTCGCCGCCCCCCGCCACGGCCTCCAGCAGCCGGGTCAGCCCGAGCGCGTGCCCGGTCTCGACCACGAGGAACAGGCCGGACGCGAACACGATCAGCTCCCACGGCAGCAGCCCGAATCTGAGCACCGACCGCCGCCGCACCGCGAAGGCCGCGAGCAGCACGACCGCCGCGCCGCAGGCCGGCATCCAGACCGGCAGCCCCGACACCAGCAGCGGGATGAGCAGGGCGATCACCGCGGCGCTGATCCAGAACAGCACGCGGTCCTCGGGTGCGGGTGCCGCGCCGGGCGTGTAGCGGCGCAGCAGGTCGCGTCGGAACACGATGAGCACGACCGCGCACGGCACGATCACCGCGACGACCGCCGGCCAGAGCATGAGCGCGGCGAACCGCCCGGGATCCGCCGACCCGAGCGCGTGCTCCGCCAGCAGGTTCGTCAGGTTCGAGACCGGCAGCAGCAGCGATGCGGTGTTCGCGAGCCACACCGTCGTCAGGGCGAACGGCAGCGGCGGCAGCCCGTTGTGCCGCGCGAGCAGCACCACGACCGGGGTCAGCAGCACGGCGGTCGTGTCGAGCGAGAGGAAGACCGTGCTGGCGATGGCGAGCAGCACGGTGAAGATCCAGAGCAGCCAGGCGCGGCCGGCCCCCCAGCGCGCGGTGTGCTCGGCGACGACGCCGAACAGCCCGGCCTCCGCCGCCAGCTCGGTGACGACCGTGATCGCCAGCACGAACAGCAGGATCGGCCAGGTGCGCTCGCCGACGGCGAGCGCGTCGGAGGCCGGGAGCAGGCCGGTGAGCACCGCGATCGCGCCGAGCACGAGCAGTGCCGCCCCGAGGATCGCGGTGCGCACCCGCTCACGGTAGTGGCGCGATCGGCCGCGGGCACTCCCAGGCTCCCCGCAGTCGCCGCCGCGCGGTGCGGGCGATAGCGTGGACGGGACCGCGAGGAGGTCCGCGATGAGGAAGTTCCTCTTCAACACCAGCGTGCTCAGCGCCCTGTTCGGCGCGTTCGGGCTCGCGCAGACCACGCGGAAGGGGCCGCGCGACTGGCGGCTCGTGCTCATGTGGCTCAGCTGGGGCATGACCGTCGCGATCGCCGTCGGCACCGTCGTCGAGGACAATCGGGAGCTCGAGGAGGACTGATGCGATTCCCGCATCCCGGCTTCGGCTGGTTCGGCCCGGAGCTCGCGCTCCGCGCGATCGGCGGGATGCTCGCCGTCGTCTTCGTGATCCTCGCGGGCGTCGCCCTCGTGGTGCTCATCCGCTACCTGCTCATCGCCACCCGCGCCGCCGAGCTGACCGTGCGCGAGCGCGACCCGCAGTGGAGCGCGTGGGGCCCGCTGCGCGACGTCGCCGCCCGCAGCGGCACGGCCGCGACCGCGCCGCCGGCCGAGCACCGGCCGGTGCCGGATCC
>NZ_JBXASM010000019.1:0-38103 GCF_058809295.1 Schumannella sp. GW821-FHT10F01 | reverse complement strand
CTGCGGCACCGCGTCCGCGGCCGCCGTGGCGACGTCCGCCGCCCGCGCCGTCGGTGCGTCCCTCGCCGGCCGGGCGCTCGCCGCGGCCCTCGCCGCCGGCACGACCGCCGCGCGAGCCGCCGTTGCCGCGACCGCCCTGGCCGTCGCGTGCCGCGCGCTTGCGCTGCGCGTTCGCGCCGGTGGACGTGCCGCGAGCCGCCGGAGCGGCCTTCGGGGCCGGGGCCACGTAGTCGGCGATCTCGCCGACCAGCTCGAGCACCTCGGGCGACTCGGCGGTCACGCGGGCCGGTGGCGCGGAGATCGCGGCCTGCTTGAGCAGCTTGCGGAGGTCGGACATCTGCGACGGCATCGCGATCGTCACGACGGCGCCCTCGGCGCCGGCACGGGCGGTGCGGCCCGAGCGGTGCAGGTACGCCTTGTGCTCGGTCGGCGGGTCGACGTGCACCACGAGCTGCACGTCGTCGACGTGCACGCCGCGGGCGGCGACATCCGTCGCCACGAGCACGCGCACCTCGCCGGAGCCGAACGCCGCGAGGTTGCGGTCGCGGGCGTTCTGGCTGAGGTTGCCGTGCAGGTCGACGGCCGGGATGCCCGACGCCGTGAGCTTCTGCGCGAGCTTCTTCGCGTGGTGCTTGGTGCGGAGGAACAGGATGCGGCGGCCGGTGCCCGACGCGAGCCGGCTCACGAGGTCGTTCTTCGAGTCGGTGTCGGCGACCTCGAACACGGCGTGCGTCATGGCCTCGACCGGCGAGGTGGCCTCGTCGACCGAGTGCAGCACCGGGCTGTGCAGGAAGCGCTTCACCAGCTTGTCGACGCCGTTGTCGAGCGTCGCGCTGAACAGCATCCGCTGGCCGTCGGACGGCGTGGCGGCGAGGAGGCGGGTGACCGCCGGCAGGAAGCCGAGGTCGGCCATGTGGTCGGCCTCGTCGATGACGGTGACCTCGACGGCCTCGAGGGTGAGGTGGCGCTGGGCCAGGAGGTCCTCGAGGCGGCCGGGGCACGCGACGACGATGTCGACGCCGCGCTGCAGCGCCTGCACCTGGCGGTTCTGGCTGACGCCGCCGAAGATCGTGGTGGTGCGGAGGCCGTAGGCGGCCGCGAGCGGCGCGAGGACCGCGTCGATCTGGGTCGCGAGCTCGCGCGTCGGCGCCAGGATCAGGCCGAGCGGGCGACCGGCGCGGCGGGTGCCGCCGGCGAGCGCCGTGCCGAGGCGCGCGGCCATCGGGATGCTGAACGCGAGCGTCTTGCCGGAGCCGGTGCGGCCGCGGCCGAGCACGTCGCGCCCGGCGAGCGTGTCGGGCAGGGTGTCCTGCTGGATCGGGAAGGCGGAGGTCTTGCCCTGATCCGCGAGGATCTGGGCGATGGGTGCGGGCACGCCGAGCGTGCGGAAGTCCGTGGACATGGGTGTATCTGAGCTTTCGATTCGGTGGCCTGCCCCGGAAGATGCGGGGAGGTTCGCCGTGAAGAGATGTCAGCCGGCATCCGGGGTGAGAATCCGGGCGGCGAGGGAAGCGCTTGACGACGCGGCGCGAGCGACGGAGGCCGCGCAGTGATCCCAGCCTAGCAGTCCGACTCCGTCGGGGGCCGGACCTCGTCCGGGGCGGGTCGCGGACCCGCCTCAGCCGTAGGTCTCGCCGACCGGGATGCCGACCCGCACCACGTTGCCGGCCGGCGCCAGCGGGCAGGCCCAGGCAGGGTCGTACGCGCACGACGGGTTGTAGGCGAAGTTGAGGTCGACCACGAGCGTGCGGCGCTCGCCGTCGAGGCCGAGGTCCGCGCCCTTGATCGTGTCGAGCAGGTAGCGGCCGCCGCCGTAGGTGCCCCCGGGGCGTCCCGACAGCGCGTCGCGCACCGGCACGAAGAGCCCGCCGCCGTAGCCGGTGTGGCGCCAGACGTCGAGGCCGGGCCGGGCGCCGGCGTCGTGGACCTCCGCATCGCCCGAGCCGACGGGCAGCTCCACGCGGCCGAGCCGCTGGTAGAGCACGGTGCCGTCGGTGCCGGTCTCGAAAGCGAAGTCGGCCGGCTCGGCCGGCAGGATCTCGAGCTCGAACCGCCAGGCGGGGTCGTACTCGGCGAACGGCAGCCCGGTGAAGCCGGGGCGGTCCTCGGGCAGCAGCGGGGTCGCCGGGTGGGTCCGGAACAGCTCGTCGCGGGCCTCGCGCCAGTGCGCGTGCGCCACGGCCGGATCCGACTCGGCCCGCACCTCCGCGTAGATCGCGTACACGCGCCGCCGCCAGTCCGCGGTCTCGATCGCGACGCGCGCGGCGTCGGGGGAGGGGAGGTCGGTCACAGCGTCTCCGTCCGCTTCGCCAGACGGCGCAGTCCCGCCGCCCGCCACTGCCAGAACAGCCAGAGCATCGGCCACATCGCGATGCCGGCCGGTCCGGCGTCGAACTCGAGCTGGTCGCGGTACAGGGCGCCGCCGCGGCGGCCCGGGGCGACCGCCATCTGGTGGCGCCAGCCGCGGATGGCGGCGATCGCCCCGGCGGTGGGCTCGCCGTCGTCCGTCATGATCCGCGCGCCCCGCGAGGTGCGGAACGACGGCCGGATGATCTGCTCGCCGAGCGGGATGAGCCCGAGCAGCGTGAGGCTCACCCGATGCTCGCCGGCGCTCCACCGCTCGGGGAAGCCGCCCGGCTCGCGCGAGCGGATGACGACGAGCGGCGCCGAGACCGCGCGGAAGGCCGCCGGCGATCTGATGAGATCCCACGCGCCCTCCGGCGCGCAGTCGAGCTCGAGCTTCAAGCGGATCCGCACCGCTCCATCCAACACCCGGGCGCCGTCACCGCACCGGGTGCGGAGGCGGGGCCCAGCAATGCCGCTCGCGCGTCGGCGGCCGGGTGCATCATGCGCTCATGAGGTTCTGGCTCGGAGTGGTGCAGCGCGAGCACGCGCTGCGGGGCGTCGCGCTCGGCATCGCGCAGACGAACCATGGCGCGAGGAGCGGCATCGCGCGCATGGCGGCGGGCGACGGCTTCGCGTACTACTCGCCGAAGACGTCGTATCCGGAGGGCGATCCGCTCCGCGAGTTCACGGCGATCGGTCTCGTCGGCGACGGCGAGCCCTGGCAGGCGGACGAGCCGCCGCCCGGGTCCGGACCGGCGCCGCGCATGGGGCGCAATCCCGAGGGCTTCCGGCCGTGGCGGCGCCGCGTCGACTGGTCGGATGCGGCGCGCGCCACCCCAATCGCGCCGCTGCTCGACGTGCTCGACCTCACGCGCGGCACGCCGAACTGGGGGTTCCAGCTGCGGCGCGGGTTCCTCGAGATGACCGAGCATGACTTCCGGCTCGTCGCGCACGAGATGGGCGCCGATAGCCTCGTGCGGTGACCCCGCCCAGCACCGATCCGCTCGCCGCCGCCGACCCCCGCGCCCAGCTGCAGTACCAGGTGCGCTTCGGCTACGGACCGGCCGGCCGCGCCGAGCTGGCGGCCGCCGACCTCGTGGTCGTCGTCGATCACCTCGACGCGGCCGACCCGGACGCGATCGGGCTCGAGGGTGCCCGTGCGGTGGCGGACCGGCTGCTCGCAGCGCAGGCCCAGCGCGGCGACCGGGTGTCGATCGCCGTGGTGGCGGCGGGGCGCGACGACGTGTCGTTCGCCGTCGAGGACGTGCTCGCGGCCGGCGCCGTGATCGAGGCGCTCGCCGACGCTGGCATCGACCACTCGTCGCCGGAGGCCGCGGCGGTCGGCGCGGCGTACGCCGGCCTCCGTCACGCGAGCGGGCACCTCATCAGCGCGAGCGTCACCGCCCGCCTGCTCCGCGCCGGGGGCTGAGTCCGAGCCTGGGCGTCCGCCCGGTCGCCGACCGGCCGGGAATCCACCTCCCGGGCGTAGCGTTCCGATCGACGAGACAGACCGCGAGACCGAGGAGACCCCTATGCCCACCGCCACGCTCAATGGAACCGTCATCGCCGAGGCCGCCGAGGAGGACGTGCTCCACATCGAGGGCAACGTCTACTTCCCGCCGGCCAGCGTGAAGCACGAGTACCTCCGCGAGTCGCCGACGCCGTACACCTGCCCCTGGAAGGGCGAGTGCCAGTACTTCTCGGTGTCGACGACGCCCGACTCGGACGCCGGCTGGCTGCAGGACCGCGCCTGGACGTACCCGCACCCGTTCCCGACCGCGAAGGAGCGCGTCGGCACGGACATCGCCGGCTACGTCGCGTTCTGGAAGGAGGTCCGGGTCTCCTGACCCGGACCCTGCGTCGCACGCCTCAGGCGGCGCTGACCCGCTCGCGCCGGCGCCAGACGATCCGGGCCGACGGATCGAACCGGCGCGAGCAGCGCGCGCACGACAGGTCGCGCGTGGGCTTGCGGTAGCGGAAGTGCTCGTGCCCCTGTGGGCAGGTGCCGATCCACGGCGCGAGCTCCGTCGCGATCTCGCCCGAATGCAGTCGCGAGCCCTCGTAGCCGAGATCGCGTGCGACCGACTTCCAACGGGGCCCGTGGCCGGCGCGCGAGCCCGCGAGCGCGTGCGCGACCTCGTGCAGCAGCACCTGGTGGATCTCGTCGTCGCCGAAGCGGGCCGCGAGGTGCCGCGACACGGTGATGCGCCGCCGCGAGTAGTCGCACAGGCCGGCGCGCGTCTTCGCCGAGTCGAAGCCGAAGCTCCAGAGCGACGGATCGAGGTGCAGGCGGATCAGGGCGTCGGCCCAGCGCCGCACGCGCTCCAGGTCCGCCATCAGCGGACGCCTCGGACGCGGGTGCTCACCCGGATGACGCTACCGCCCGAGGCGTGATGCCGCCGGAACGCCACACAGGCGTGCTCTCGAGGCCGGGCGCGCGCTGCAGTGCGTCGTGCTCGTGCGGCGGGGCTCACGCCGCCGCGAGCGACACCTCGAGCAGCCGGTCGTCGCCGTCGCGCGGCGTGCCGCGGCCGTCCGTGTTGTCGGTGAGCACCCAGAGCGTGCCATCCGGGCCCAGCGTGACGTCGCGCAGCCGTCCGTAGCCGTCGTCACCGGTGAACGCCTCCGTCGCGGCGGCCTCGTCCGTCGTCGCCCAGTCGCCGGACACCGGGCTCAGCGAGAACAGCCGCTGCCCGCCCAGCCCGGCGAGGAAGAACGTGCCGTCGACGTAGGCGAGCCCGCTCGGGCTGGCCTCGTCGGTCGGCCACTGGGCGAGCGGATCCGTGTACTCCGTCGATCCTGCCCCGGACGACCCGGCACGCCCCTCCACGACGGGCCAACCGTAGTTCGCGCCCTTCTCGATGCGGTTGAACTCGTCCCAGGTGTCCTGCCCGAACTCGGCGGCGAAGAGCTGCCCGTCGGCGTCCCAGGCGAGGCCCTGCGGGTTGCGGTGGCCCATCGACCAGACGAGCGAGTCGGCGAACGGGTTGCCGTCCGGCACGCCGCCGTCCGCCGTCATCCGCAGGATCTTGCCGTTGAGCGAGTCGCGGTCCTGCGCGCGCTGCGGGTCGCCGGCGTCGCCGACGGTCGCGTAGAGCATCCCGTCCGGGCCGAAGGCGATGCGGCCGCCGTCGTGGTTGGAGGCGGCCGCGAGCCCGTCGAGCACGACCTCCGGCTCGCCGAGCTCGAGGTCGCCGGAGAGGGTCATCCGCACGATCCGGTTGTCGGAGGCGGTCGTGAGGTAGGCGTAGAGCAGCCGGTCGCCGCCGGGCGCGTCGTCGGCCGCGAGCTCCGCCAGCCCGAGCAGGCCGCCCTCGCCCCGGTGCTGCACGCCGGGCACGGTGCCGATCGGCTCGGGGTCGCCGTCGCCCACGCGGACGATGCGCCCGGTGTCCCGCTCGGACACCAGCGTCTCGCCGGTCGACAGCCGCACGACCGACCACGGGCTCTCGAGCCCGGTTGCGAGCTCCTCTGGCGTGCCGGTCGGCACGAGGTGGCCGTCGGCGCCGGACGCGGACGGCGTCGGCGGGCGCGACCCTCCAGTCTCCGGCGTCGCCGCCGTGCAGCCGGCGAGTGCCGCCACCGCGGCGAGGGCGACGGCCGCGCGGGTGGCGAGGGTGCGGGCCGGGCGGATGCGGCTCGGCCGGATGCTGGCGGGGCGCGGGTGGACGGCGCTGACGACGGGTCCCATGGTCGGACGGTAGGCGGCCCGCCTCCGATCCGGGTGTGAGCCGCGGCGCCCCCGGACGGGGACTGTGCCCTGCCGCGCGTCGATTGCGAGGATGCCTCGGTGAGTACCGGGACGCCGACCGAGATCCTGCTCGACGCGTCGCCGCTCGGCTCCCGGGTGCGCGCCTCGGACCGGCGGGACTTCCGCCGTCGTCACCGCCTGCGCGAGCCCGGCTCGCACCCGCTGCTCGGCATCGTGGCGCTCGGGGTGCTGGCGCTGATCCTCGTCGCGTTCGCGGGCGTCTCGCTGCTGCTCGCCGTCGCCGGGCTCTGGCGGGTGCTCGTGCCGGGCACCGGCTCGCCGTCGGTCCTGCCGTGGTTCGTGATCGGCGTCGCGGTCTTCGCGCCGCCCGCGGTGCTCGTCGTCCGACGGATCGTCCGGGAGATCGCGCTGCCGCTCGCGCGCGGCCGCCGATGGGTGCGGATGGATCGGTTCGCAGCGGCGAATCGCGGCGTCCGCTTCATCGACGAGATCGCGGACCCGCCCTTCCCCGGCATCCTCTTCTCGGTCGGCGGCCGTCGTCGCGCGCAGGGCATGCTGCTCTTCGCAGACGCCGGGATCGACGTCGGCTCCTACTGCTTCGAGGGCGTGCGCACCCAGGACGGCAACGGCGTGCGCCGCGGGTTCGCGCGGATCGCCCTGCCCCGGGCCGTGCCGAACCTCCTGCTCGTGCGGAGCGGCCGCGGACGCAGCGCCCTGCCGATGGAGGTGCGCCCCGGTCAGGCGCTCTCGCTCGAGGGCGACTTCGACCGCACCTTCCGCCTGTACGCGCCCGCCGGCTACGAGCGCGACGCGCTCTACATCATGACGCCCGACCTCATGGCCCTGCTCGTCGACAACGTCGCCGCCTTCGACGTCGAGATCGTCGACGACGTCATGAACCTCTACTCGGCCGACGAGCTCGCGCTCGACGACCCCGCCGTGCTGCAGCGCCTGCTCGAGATCGCGGCCGTCATGGGCGCGAAGCTGCACCGGCAGACCGTCCGCTACCGCGACGACCGCCTCCCGGCCTTCTCGGGCGCGGTCGCGGCGCCCGGACGCCGGCTGCGCTGGCGGGTGCCGGTCATCACCGTCGTCGTCGCGGTCGCCGTCGTGGTGTGGCAGGGCGCGCGCATCCTGCACCAGCTCGGCGCCTGGTAGCGGCCCCACCTCAGCCGATCCGGCCGAGGGCCAGCAGGGCGAACATGATCGCGGCGATCGACTCGCCGTCGCGCATCCCGCCCGACCGGATCAGCTCGAGCACCTCCGCGATCGGCACCGCACGCACATCCGAGATGCCCTCGCCGCGCTGCTCCTCGGCGGCGAGCTCGGCGTCCTGCTCGCTCCGGTGCAGCCCGCGGGCGAGCAGCACGTGCTCGGGTGCGCGGCAGATGCCGTTGAGCGCGTCCATCTGCCCGATCTCCTGCCAGGAGTCGGCGGTGAAGCCGGTCTCCTCGAGCAGCTCGCGGCGGGCGGCGACCAGCGCGTCCTCGCCGTCCGTGCCGCCGGCGACGACCTCGATCGAGGGGCCGACGGTGTGCCGGTCGACCTCGAGCAGCAGCATCTCGTCGGCGTCGGTCAGGGCGACCACGAACACCGCGGGCTGGTTGATGGTGACGACGCCGTAGACGCCGGCGCCGCCGTCGGGCGTCACCACCCGGTCCTCTGCGACGGTGATCCAGCGGTTCTCGTAGACGGTGCGCGAATCGGTCACGGGCCAGGCCATGACCCGATCCTCGCACCCGGGCTCCCGGCGGTCGATCAGACTCGGAAGACGCCCTTCGCCGGCAGGGGGGACGGCGCGGCCGTGTCGTCGGTGGAGACGGGCGCCCCGGCGATCCACGACACGAGCTCCGGACCGTGCACGACCTTCGCCGGATGCGGTCCGCCGGCCAGCAGCCGCGGCATCCACTCGAGCGGCAGCGCGGTCGGCGAGCCGACGAGCACGACGTTGCCGAACCGGCGGCCCTTGAGCAGCTGGGTGTCGGCGAGCGCGGCGACGTCGTCGAACACGGCGCGGAACGTCGCGGCCTGGCCGCGCGCGAAGGCGAGCCCGGTGCCGTCGGCGACGTTCGCGAGCACCACGCCGCCCGGCTTCAGGAGCGCCGCGGCCTCGCGGTAGAACTCGACGCTCGTGACGTGGGCCGGGGTGCGCGCGCCGCCGAACACGTCGACGATGACGACGTCGACGGCACCGGCCAGCGCACCGGGCAGCCGGCCGAGCACCTCGCGGGCGTCGCCGTAGCGCACCCGGATCGCGGCACCGCGGGGGAGCGGCAGCGCCTCGCGCACGAGCTCGATCAGCTTCGGCTCGAGCTCGATCACCTGCTGGCGGGAGCCGGGACGCGTCGCATCCACGTAGCGGGGGAGCGTCAGGGCGCCTGCGCCGAGGTGGACCGCGGTGATCGGCCCCTCGGGCAGCTGGTCGATGACGTGACCCATCCGGCGCACGTACTCGAACGCGAGCTCGGTCGGATCCGCGAGGTCGACGTGCGACTGCGGGGTGCCGTCGACGATGAGCTCGAACGAGCCGTCGCGGAACCGGTCGGGTCGCACCTCCGCCCACAGCCCGGAGTCGAGCACGACGCCGGGCGCGGTCCCGCCGTCCCGTCGCGCCATCCGTCCAGCCTAGGTCCGACGCCGCGCGCGGCACCGACCGCCGCGTCATCTCCGGACCGCCGCGGAACATCAGCGCACACCTGCGAGATCGCCGCGCGATCTTGCATACCAGGCTCATCCGTGGTTCGTTGTAAGCGCATACAGAACAAGGGAGTTCCTGATGTCACGACGCGCGCCCGCCGTCATCTCCGCCCTGGCCGTCGCCGCGGCGGCGGTGCTCATCCCCACGCTGCCCGCGACCGCCGGCGGCGGCGGCCACGGCCACGGCCACGGCGGCGCCGCCGGCGACGCCGTGCTCGAGCGGTACGCCGCCGACACCTGGCACTCGCTCGACGCGATGACCGATCCGGCCACCGGCCTGCCCGCCGACAACATCGAGGGCGACCTCACGGCGCCGAGCGGCGAGACGAGCCCGACCAACATCGGCGGCTACCTCTGGTCGGCCGTCGCCGCGCGCGACCTCGGCGTCATCACCCGCCAGGACGCCCACCGGCGGATGGCGACCACGCTGACGACGCTCGCCTCGCTCGAGCGCCACGACGCCAGCGGCATGTTCTTCAACTGGTACTCGCCGACGACCGGCGAGAAGCTCACCACCTGGCCGGAGTCCGGCGACGTCGTGTACCCGTTCCTCTCCACGGTCGACAACGGCTGGCTCGCCGCCGCGCTCCGCGTCGTCGCCTCCGCCGACCCGTCGCTGAAGAAGCAGGCGACGGCGCTGTACTCGTCGATGGACTTCGGCTGGTTCCACGATCCGACCGGCGGCACGCAGAAGCCGGGCATCGATCCCGCGCTCGGCCTCAACCGGGGCGGCTTCTGGCTCGAGCAGCCCGGCGACACGTGCACGGTTCCCGGCAACTACCACGACGCCGCGGCGACGCCGGTGCTCTACACCTGCCACTGGTACGACACGACGGTGAGCGAGTCGCGCATCGCGACCTACCTCGGCATCGCGAACGGGCAGATCCCCGCGAAGGACTACTACGGCACCTACCGCACGCTGCCCGACCAGGGCTGCGACTTCGGCTGGCAGGAGCAGAAGCCGACCGGCGTCACCCGCAGCTACGGCGGCGTCCCCGTCTACGAGGGCACCTACGCCTATCGCGGCATGCAGCTCGTCCCGGCGTGGGGCGGCTCCATGTTCGAGGCGCTGATGCCCGACCTGTTCGTGCCGGAGGCGAAGTGGGGCCCGGCCTCCTGGGGCGTCAACCACCCGGCCACCGTCCGGGCGCAGATCGAGCACGGCATCGACGAGGCCGGCTACGGCTACTGGGGCTTCTCGCCCGCCTCCGATCCGGCCGGCGGCTACCGCGAGTACGGCGTCGACCTGATCGGCATGCAGGACAACGGCTACACGAGCGACGAGGAGCGCACGGATCCGGATGTCGGCTACGCCGGCTGCCGCGACGCGACGAACCCGGCGCCGACCTACGGCGACGGCGTCGTCACCCCGCACGCCTCGTTCCTGGCGCTGCCCTACGACCGCCAGGCGGCCCTCGACAACCTGGCCGGCATCGAGTCGAAGCTCGGCGCGTACGGACCCGGCGGGTTCTACGACGCGGTCGCGACGAAGTCGGGCACGAAGGCCGAGCGCTACCTGTCGCTCGACCAGTCGATGATCATGGGCGCGATCCTCAACGCCGTGCAGCACGACAAGCTGAAGACGTACTTCGTCGACCGCACGCTCGAGCAGCGGCTCAAGCCGGTCATCGCGGCCGAGGTCTTCGGCTCGCACCTCTGATCCGCTGATCCCCTGACCCGCGGCGCGTGACGTCGGGTTCCGGCGCTTCCGGACAGGCACAGCCATCCGGAAGCGCCGCAACCCGCCGGGTCGTGCGCCACGCGGACCCTGCGGCTCAGCCGGCGGCGGGGTCCGGCCCGGCCTCGGGGGCGCGTCCCGCGCTCGCCGCGCGCATCGCGGAGCGTCCCGAGGGCACGAGCACGGCGATCGCCGTCACGATCACGGTCGCGATGCCGGCGATCACGAGCAGCAACTGCACGCTCACGACGTCGGCGAGCGGCCCGAACACGACCATCGACAGCGGCACCGACAGCGCCATGACGATGCTGACGTAGCTGAAGACGCGGCCCTGGCGCTCGGCCGGCACGGTCTCCTGCACGAGCGTCATGAACGGCGCCGAGAACAGCGGCACGGTGAGCCCGAACAGCAGCATGAAGCCGTAGAACAGCCAGAGCTCCGGCGCGAGCCCGGTCGCGGCGGTGAGCACGCCGAACGCGAACGACGAGATCACGATGAGCGCGATCCGCGACCGCTTGGCGAGCACCGTGGCCGTGAGCACGCCGCCGCCGAGCATGCCGACGCTGAATGCGATCTCGAGCACGGTGACCATCCACACGTCGTCGCCCCAGGTGCGCGCGACCATCAGCGGGGTGATGAACGACGGCGCCGCGCTGAGCAGGAAGATGATCGCGAACAGGACCATGAGCCAGCGGATGAACGCGTGGTGCCAGATGTACCGCGCCCCGTCCACGAGGTCGGCGCGGAAGCTCGTCGCCTTCGCGGCCACCGCCGCGAGCGTCGGCACGGCGACGAGCGCGAGCAGCCCGACGCCGATCACCGCGGTGACGACGTCGATGAAGAACACCGGCACGATGCCGAGCACGCCGTACACGACGCCGGCCGCGGCCGGCGCGAGCAGCGCGAGCGCCGACTGGATGGTCTGGAACGTGCCGTTGATCCGCATGAGCTGATCGCCCGGCACGATCTGGGGGATCATCGCCTGCACCGCCGGAGTCTGGAAGCCCGCGCCGACCGAGCGGATGCCGACGGCCACCAGGATGATCCAGAGGTCGCGCACGCCGGCGAGCATGACGAGCGCGAGCGCCAGGGTCGTGAGCGCGATCGCGCTGTCGGAGACCATGACCAGCACGCGCCGGTTCACCCGGTCGGCGAGCGTGCCGCCCGCGATCGAGACGATGCCCTGCGGCAGGAACGCCGCGACGGCGTAGAGCGCGACCGCGAGGCCCGACTTCGTCTCGAGCGTCACGTACCACATGACCGCGTACTGCACGACCATCGAGCCGAACAGCGAGACCGTCTGGCCGGCGAGGAACAGCGTCGCGTTGCGCTTCCAGCGGGGCAGCTCAGCGGCGGTCGAGGACCCGGTCGGGGCTCCCGTCGAGATGCCGGCTGCGTCGGCGGGCGCGTGGTCGGCGTCGGTCATGGCGTCTCCCGTCCTCGGATGTGAACAGTGTCCACTATCGCCCGCACCACCGACACCGGCAACCTCCACCCGCATGCCCGCGGCGCGGGCTCCCATCCCCACCGCCGATCTCCACCCCGTCTCCACCCCAGGGCGGTGGGCCCGGACGCACGACCGGAGCACCGTGGAGGCATGACAACGCAGAGCCTCCTCACCCTCGCCATCGCCCTCGTCGTGGTCGTCTGGATCGGCGTCCGCCAGCTCACCTGGCAGAACCTGACCCAGCGCTCGGTCTGGATGATGCCCGCCCTCCTCACCGGCATCGGGCTCGTCACGATCACCGGCGCGACGAAGGCGGCCGACGTCACCCCGGGCGCCGTCGGCGTGCTGCTCGGCGAGCTCGCCCTCAGCGTCGGCATCGGCCTGGTGATGGGCCTCATCACCAGGTTCCGCCGGCTCGAGAACGAGATCGTCGACGGCCGCGGCCGCCGGGTGATCTGGCAGACCCGCACCGGCTGGGCCGGCCTCGTGCTCTGGATCGCCCTCATCGCGGTGCGCGTCGGCATCGACGTCTGGGCGGAGCGCTCCGGTCTCGGCCCGCTGGTCGCCTCGACCGGCGCCATCCTGCTCGTCGTCGGCGTCAACCGGCTGTGCCGCTCGGCCCTGCTGCAGCTGCGGATGAGCCGCCACCACCTCGCGCTGGCGGCGTGAGCGCGTCCCCGATCCGCCGGCGCCGCTCGGTGCCGGCGTCCGGGAGCGGCGGGATGATGGCCTCGTGACCATGTTCCGACCGCTCCCGGACGGCGACGACGCCGGCGGACGACGGGGCGCCGTCCGCCTGCTCCTCAACGTCATGTGGGCGGCGATCTTCTCGATCGGCATCTGGCTCACGCTCGACAAGGACCGCCCGGCGTGGGTCTGGATCGTCTGCGCGGCCGGCATCGCCGTCTGGGTCGCGCGGGCCGTGACGCCCGACCGCCGCGCCCGGCTGCAGATCGCGCTCGAGCTCGTGATGATCGTGGCCGGCGGCGTCGCGGCGTTCTCCGCGAGCGTGCTCGGCGGGGTGCCGCTGGCGGTGGGCGTCATCCTCCTGATCGGGCGGCCGCAGCGGCCGCTGGCGCTCGGACTGGCCGCGCTGCCGCTCGCGCTCGCGGCGCTCGCGGCCGGCGCGCTGCTGTCCACGCGCCCGGCCTCCGAGGCGCCGAGCCTCGCACTCGGCTGCCTCTCCACCCTCGCGATCGCGGCGCTCGTCGGGCTGAGCCGGCGCCAGAGCCGCACCGCCGAGCTGCGCACGAAGGAGCTCGACGAGGAGCGGCGCCGGGCCGAGCGGCTCGACGACCACGCCCGGGTGGCCCGCGAGCTGCACGACGTGCTCGCGCACGGGCTCGGCGGGCTGGTCGTGCAGCTCGACGCCGTGGACGCCCTGCTCGAGGCCGGCCGCGAGCGGGAGGCGGCCGACCGGGTGCGCGCCGCGCGGGCGCTCGCCGTGGACGGGCTGCGCGACGCCCGCCGCGCGGTCGACGCCCTCCGCTCCGACGACGCGGTCGCGCCGCCCGTGCCGCCGCAGCAGCTCGCCGGCTCGCTCGAGGAGCTGATCGGGGCGCACCGCGGACTCGGCGGGGTCGTCGACGCCCGCCTCGACCCGGCACCCGGGCCCGTGCCGGCGGCGGCCGCCTCGGCGCTGCGGCGCACGCTGCAGGAGTCGCTGAGCAACGCGCGCAAGCACGCGGCGGGGCAGCCGGTCACCGTGCGGTTCGGGGCGGAGGCCGGCCGGCTCGTGCTCCGGGTCGAGAACCCGGCGGAGGCGCCCGACACGAGCGCGACCACGAGCGCGACCGCGGACGACCTGGCCGCGACCGGCGGCGGCCACGGCATCCCCGGGATGGAGGAGCGGATGGCGGAGCTCGACGGCGGCTCGCTCGAGGCGGGGCGCCGCGACGGCGTGTTCGCTGTGCGGGCGGAGGTGCCGGCATGATCCGCGTGCTCGTCGCCGACGACCAGGCGATCGTGCGCGACGGCATCTCGACCGTGCTCGGCCTGGAGCCCGACATCGAGGTGGTCGGGCTCGCGTCCGACGGCGCCGAGGCGGTGCGGCTCGCCGCCGAACTGCGGCCGGACGTCGTGCTCATGGACCTCCGGATGCCGGTGCTCGACGGGGCGGCCGCGACGGCCCGGCTGCGCGAGACCGCGCCGGACACGGCCGTGCTCGTGCTCACGACCTACGCGGACGACGCGTCGATCATGGGCGCGCTGCGGGCCGGGGCGCGCGGCTACCTCACGAAGGACGCCGGCCGCGCGGAGCTCGCCGCCGCCGTCCGCGCCGTGCACAGCGGGCAGACGACGCTCGCCGCGGAGGTCGGCGCGCGGCTCATCGGCGGGCTGACGTCGGAGCCCGCCCCGCCGTCAGCGGACGTCGCGGCGACACGCGCCGGCGGCGTCGGGGGTGCGTCGCCCGAGCGGTTCCCCGGCCTCACCGCCCGGGAGCGCGAGGTGCTCGGCCTCATCGCCGACGGCCTCGCGAACCCCGAGATCGCGGTGCGGCTCTTCGTCTCGACGGCCACGGTGAAGACCCACGTCAACGCGATCTTCGCGAAGCTCGGCACCCGCACGCGCGCCGAGACCATGGCCCTGGTGCACCGCACCGCCCCCTGATCCGCTGCTTATAGACCCGTCCCAGAAAAAGGTCAAGCATGTGGTGGACATGGCGAGTCGGATGGGGCTATAGTCGATCCTTGCGCTCCCACTTCCCCCATGCCCTCATATTGCGGTCGGCTGGTGCGCCCCGAGAATAGCGGCGGGGCCGGTGATCATCCCGGTGAGCTCTCGTATCCACCATCGATAACCACGAGGACGGCCCAGTCCTCTCGGAGGTTGTTTCCCTTTGGCTGCTGCGCGCTCCGCATCCCAGAACGACACCCCTAAGAACGGTCGCGGAGCTTCCCGCCTCTCGTTCGCCAAGATCACCGACACGCTGACGGTCCCCGACCTGCTGGCGCTCCAGACGGAGAGCTTCGACTGGCTGGTCGGCAACGACGCCTGGCGTGCTCGCGTCGAGGCGGCGCAGGCCGCCGGCGACGCCGGCGTGCCCGAGACGACCGGTCTGGACGAGATCTTCGAGGAGATCTCCCCGATCGAGGACCTCGGCGAGACGATGCAGCTCAGCTTCTCGAGCCCCGAGCTCGAGGAGCCGAAGTACTCCATCGACGAGTGCAAGGAGCGCGGCAAGACCTATGCCGCGCCGCTGTACGTCAACGCCGAGTTCATGAACCACATGACCGGCGAGATCAAGACCCAGACGGTCTTCATGGGCGACTTCCCGCTCATGACCGAGAAGGGCACCTTCATCATCAACGGCACCGAGCGTGTCGTCGTGTCGCAGCTCGTCCGCTCGCCGGGCGTCTACTTCTCCCGCGAGGCGGAGAAGACCTCCGACAAGGACGTCTACTCGGCGCGCGTCATCCCGAGCCGCGGTGCGTGGCTCGAGTTCGAGATCGACAAGCGCGACCAGGTGGGCGTGCGCATCGACCGCAAGCGCAAGCAGTCGGTCACGGTCTTCCTCAAGGCCCTCGGCCTCACCTCCGAGGAGATCCTCGAGAAGTTCGCCGGCTACGAGTCGATCGCCTCCACGCTGGAGAAGGACGCCATCCTCACCAAGGAGGAGGCGCTCAAGGACATCTACCGCAAGCTGCGTCCGGGCGAGCAGGTCGCCGCCGAGGCCGCGCGTGCGCTGCTCGACAACTTCTACTTCAACCCGAAGCGCTACGACCTCGCCAAGGTCGGCCGCTACAAGATCAACCGGAAGCTGGGCCTCGAGGCCTCGCTGAAGGACTCGGTGCTGTCGGTCGACGACATCGTCGCGACGATCAAGTACCTGGTCGCCCTGCACGCCGAGCAGACGACGATCGAGGGCACCCGCGAGGGCAAGGCCGTCGACATCCGCATCGACGTCGACGACATCGACCACTTCGGCAACCGCCGCATCCGCGCGGTCGGCGAGCTCATCCAGAACCAGGTGCGCACCGGCCTCAGCCGCATGGAGCGCGTCGTGCGCGAGCGGATGACGACGCAGGACATCGAGGCGATCACCCCGCAGACCCTGATCAACGTGCGCCCCGTGAGCGCCGCGATCAAGGAGTTCTTCGGCACGTCGCAGCAGTCGCAGTTCATGGATCAGAACAACCCGCTCGCGGGCCTGACCCACAAGCGCCGCCTCTCGGCCCTCGGCCCCGGCGGCCTCTCCCGCGACCGCGCCGGCGTCGAGGTCCGCGACGTCCACCCGTCGCGCTACGGCCGCATGTGCCCGATCGAGACCCCGGAGGGCCCGAACATCGGCCTGATCGGCTCGCTCGCGTCATTCGCCCGCATCAACTCGTTCGGCTTCATCGAGACGCCGTACCGCCGGGTCGTCAACGGCAAGGTCACCGACCAGATCGACTACCTCACCGCGAGCGAGGAGGACGAGTTCCTCGTCGCCCAGGCCAACGCGCCGCTGACGAAGGACTTCCACTTCGCCGAGGAGCGCGTGCTCGTCCGTCCGAAGGGCGGCGAGGTGGAGCTCGTCGAGCGCGACCGCGTGGACTACATGGACGTCTCGCCGCGCCAGATGGTGTCGGTCGGCACGTCGCTGATCCCGTTCCTCGAGCACGACGACGCGAACCGCGCCCTCATGGGTGCGAACATGCAGCGCCAGGCCGTGCCGCTCCTCCGCTCCGACTCGCCGTTCGTCGGCACCGGCATGGAGGGCTACGCCGCGATCGACGCCGGCGACGTCGTCACCGTCGACAAGGCGGGCGTGGTGCTCGAGGTGAGCGCCGACGTCGTCACCGTGCAGCTCGACGAGGGCGGCACCCAGGAGTACTTCCTGCGCAAGTTCGGCCGCTCCAACCAGGGCACCTCGTACAACCACCGCGTCATCGTGGAGGCCGGCGAGCGTGTCGAGGTCGGCCAGGTGCTGGCGGACGGCCCCGCGACGGAGAACGGCGAGCTCGCGCTCGGCAAGAACCTCCTCGTGGCGTTCATGCCGTGGGAGGGCCACAACTTCGAGGACGCGATCATCCTCAGCCAGAACCTGGTGAAGGACGACGTCCTCTCCTCGATCCACATCGAGGAGTACGAGGTCGACGCCCGCGACACCAAGCTCGGCAAGGAGGAGATCACCCGCGACCTCCCGAACGTGAGCCCGGAGCTGCTCGCCGACCTCGACGAGCGCGGCATCATCCGCATCGGCGCCGAGGTCGCGCCCGGCGACATCCTCGTCGGCAAGGTCACGCCGAAGGGCGAGACCGAGCTCAGCGCCGAGGAGCGCCTGCTCCGCGCGATCTTCAACGAGAAGAGCCGCGAGGTGCGCGACACCTCCCTCAAGGTGCCCCACGGCGAGGAGGGCACCATCATCGGCGTCAAGGTCTTCGACGCCCAGGACGGCGACGACGAGCTCGGCTCCGGCGTGAACCAGCGCGTGGTCGTGCTCATCGCCCAGAAGCGCAAGATCACCGCGGGCGACAAGCTCGCCGGTCGTCACGGCAACAAGGGCGTCATCTCGAAGATCCTGCCGGTCGAGGACATGCCGTTCATGGAGGACGGCACCCCGGTCGACGTGATCCTCAACCCGCTCGGCATCCCCGGCCGCATGAACTTCGGCCAGGTGCTGGAGCTCCACCTCGGGTGGATCGCCAAGCAGGGCTGGGAGGTCGAGGGATCGCCGGCATGGGCGAAGCGACTGCCGAAGGCGGCCCACTCGGCCCCTCCCGGCACCAAGGTGGCGACGCCGGTCTTCGACGGCGCCTCCGAGGAGGAGATCGAGGGACTGCTCGAGTCGACCCTGCCGAACCGCGACGGCGAGCGCCTGATCGGCTCCACCGGCAAGACCCGCCTGTTCGACGGCCGCTCCGGCGAGCCGTTCCCGGACCCGGTGTCGGTCGGCTACATGTACATCCTCAAGCTGCACCACCTCGTGGACGACAAGATCCACGCCCGGAGCACCGGCCCGTACTCGATGATCACCCAGCAGCCGCTCGGTGGTAAGGCGCAGTTCGGCGGCCAGCGCTTCGGCGAGATGGAGGTGTGGGCCCTCGAGGCGTACGGAGCGGCGTACGCGCTGCAGGAGCTCCTGACGATCAAGTCCGACGACATCCTCGGCCGCGTGAAGGTCTACGAGGCGATCGTCAAGGGCGAGAACATCCAGGAGCCCGGCATCCCCGAGAGCTTCAAGGTGCTCATCAAGGAGATGCAGTCGCTGTGCCTGAACGTGGAGGTGCTCGCCGCCGACGGCTCTGCCGTCAGCCTGCGCGACACCGATGACGAGGTCTACCGCGCAGCGGAGGAGCTCGGCATCAACATCTCCAGCCGGTTCGAGTCGTCGTCCATCGACGACATCTGATCCGGACCTCATCACAGACTTCTATTACTCAGGAAAAGAGAGAACAGCACGTGCTCGAAGCCACTGCTTTCGATGAGATCCGGATCGGCCTTGCCACCAGCGCGGACATCCGCGCCTGGTCCTTCGGCGAGGTCAAGAAGCCGGAGACGATCAACTACCGCACCCTGAAGCCGGAGAAGGACGGCCTGTTCGGCGAGCAGATCTTCGGACCCTCGCGCGACTGGGAGTGCTCCTGCGGCAAGTACAAGCGAGTCCGGTTCAAGGGCATCGTCTGCGAGCGCTGCGGCGTGGAGGTCACCAAGTCCTCCGTCCGCCGCGAGCGGATGGGCCACATCGAGCTGGCCGCGCCGGTCACCCATATCTGGTACTTCAAGGGCGTCCCGTCGCGCCTCGGCTACCTGCTCGACATGGCGCCGAAGGACCTCGAGAAGGTCATCTACTTCGCCGCCTACATGGTGATCGAGGTGGACGAGGAGGGCCGTCACCAGGACCTCCCCGGTCTCGAGAACGAGATCAACCTCGAGATCAAGCAGCTCGAGCAGGCCCGCGACTCGCGCATCAACGCGCGTGCCGAGCAGCTCGAGAAGGAGCTCGCCGAGCTCGAGGCCGAGGGTGCCAAGGCCGACCAGAAGCGCAAGGTCAAGGACGCGGGCGAGAAGGAGATGTCCCTCATCCGCAAGGGCGTCGACGAGCAGCTCGCGCAGCTCACGCGCGTCTGGGAGGACTTCCGCACGCTCAAGGTCGGCGACCTGAAGCCGGAGGACAGCGTCTTCCACGAGCTCCAGGACCGCTTCGGCTCGTACTTCGAGGCCTACATGGGCGCCGAGGCGATCCAGAAGCGCCTCCAGGCCTTCGACCTGGCCGCCGAGGGCGAGCTGCTCCGCGAGCAGATCGCGACCGGCAAGGGCCAGAAGAAGATCCGCGCGATCAAGCGCCTGCGCGTCGTGTCGTCGTTCCTCGCCACCGGCAACTCGCCGGCCGCGATGGTGCTCGACGTCGTGCCGGTGATCCCGCCGGAGCTTCGCCCGATGGTCCAGCTCGACGGCGGCCGCTTCGCGACCTCCGACCTCAACGACCTGTACCGCCGCGTCATCAACCGCAACAACCGCCTCCGCCGCCTGCTCGACCTGGGCGCGCCGGAGATCATCGTGAACAACGAGAAGCGGATGCTGCAGGAGGCCGTCGACGCGCTGTTCGACAACGGCCGCCGCGGCCGTCCCGTCACGGGCACCGGCAACCGCGCGCTGAAGTCGCTCTCCGACATGCTCAAGGGCAAGCAGGGCCGGTTCCGCCAGAACCTGCTCGGCAAGCGCGTCGACTACTCGGGCCGCTCGGTCATCATCGTCGGACCGCAGCTCAAGCTGCACCAGTGCGGTCTGCCGAAGCAGATGGCGCTCGAGCTGTTCAAGCCGTTCGTGATCAAGCGCCTCATCGACCTGCAGCACGCGCAGAACATCAAGTCCGCCAAGCGGATGGTGGAGCGCTCGCGCCCGCAGGTCTGGGACGTGCTCGAGGAGATCATCCGCGAGCGCCCCGTGCTGCTGAACCGCGCGCCCACGCTGCACCGTCTGGGCATCCAGGCGTTCGAGCCGCAGCTCGTGGAGGGCAAGGCCATCCAGCTGCACCCGCTCGTCTGCGCCGCGTTCAACGCGGACTTCGACGGCGACCAGATGGCCGTGCACCTGCCGCTCTCGGTGGAGGCCCAGGCCGAGGCCCGCATCCTCATGCTCGCCTCGAACAACATCCTCAAGCCGTCCGACGGCCGTCCGGTCACCCTGCCCTCGCAGGACATGATCATCGGCCTGCACCACCTGACCACGGTCAAGGAGGGTGCGACGGGTGAGGGCCGCGCGTTCGCGTCGGTCGCCGAGGCGATCCTCGCGAAGGACCAGGGCACGCTCGACCTCAACGCGATCGTCAAGATCCGCCTCGAGAACCTCTACCTCGACGAGTCCGTCGCGGCCGAGGGCTTCGAGCAGGGCTCGACCGCGCTGAAGGAGACCTCGCTCGGCCGCGCGCTGTTCAACGAGGCGCTCCCGGCCGACTACCCCTTCGTGGACGCGGTGGCCGACAAGGGCCGCATCTCGGCGATCGTCAACGACCTCGCCGAGCGCTACCCCAAGGTGGAGGTCGCGGCGACGCTGGACCGCATCAAGGACGCCGGCTTCTACTGGGCGACCCGCTCGGGTGTGACCGTCGCGCTCTCGGACATCGTGACCCCGGTCGACAAGGCCGAGATCATCGCGAAGCACGAGAAGCAGGCCGCGAAGATCCAGTCGGAGTACGACAAGGGCTTCATCGACGACGCGGCGCGTCGTCAGGAGCTCATCGACATCTGGACCGAGGCGACCAACGAGGTGGCCGCGTCCATGCAGGACGCCTACAAGCCGGGCAACAACATCTTCCGGATGGTGTCGTCGGGCGCTCGAGGCAACTGGCTGCAGGTGCGCAACATCTCGGGTATCCGCGGCCTGGTCGCGAACCCGAAGGGCGAGACCATCCCGCGTCCGATCATCTCCTCGTACCGCGAGGGGCTGAGCGTGGCGGAGTACTTCATCGCCACGCACGGCGCGCGCAAGGGCCTGGCCGACACGGCGCTCCGCACCGCGGACTCCGGCTACCTGACCCGTCGTCTCGTCGACGTCTCGCAGGACGTCATCATCCGCGAGGACGACTGCGGCACGACGCGCGGCCTGGAGATCCGGATCGCCGAGAAGCTCGAGGACGGCACGTTCGTCCGCGACGCCAACGTCGAGAACCAGGCCTACGCCCGCACGCTGGCCGAGGCCGTCACCGACGCGAAGGGCGCCGTGATCGCGGAGGCCGGCTCGGATGTCGGCGACGTGCTCATCGAGTCGCTCGTCGGGGCCGGCATCGAGACCGTGAAGGTCCGCTCGGTGCTGACCTGCGAGTCCGCGGTCGGCGTCTGCGCCGCCTGCTACGGCCGCTCGCTGGCCACCGGCAAGCTCGTGGACATCGGCGAGGCGGTCGGCATCATCGCCGCCCAGTCGATCGGCGAGCCCGGCACGCAGCTCACCATGCGCACCTTCCACCAGGGTGGTACCGCGGGTGCGGATGACATCACGCAGGGTCTGCCGCGTGTCACCGAGCTGTTCGAGGCCCGCACCCCGAAGGGCGCCTCGCCCATCGCGGAGTCGGCCGGCCGGGTGACCATCGAGGACACCGACAAGCAGCGCCGCATCGTGCTCACGCCCGACAACGGCGACGAGGACCACGTGTACCCGGTGCTCAAGCGCGCCACCCTCCTCATCGAGGACGGGCAGCGCGTGGAGCTCGGCCAGCAGTTCGTGGTCGGCAACCTCGACCCGAAGGAGGTGCTGCGCGTGCAGGGCGTCCGCGCCGTGCAGCAGCACCTGGTCGACGGCGTGCAGGGCGTGTACCGCTCGCAGGGCGTGCCGATCCACGACAAGCACATCGAGGTCATCGTGCGGCAGATGCTGCGCAAGGTCACCGTCGTCGAGCACGGCGACACCGACCTGCTCCCGGGTGAGCTCGTCGACCGCTCGAAGTACACCGAGATCAACCGCGGCGCGATCACCGAGGGCAAGAAGCCGGCCTCGGCCCGCCAGGAGGTCATGGGAATCACCAAGGCCTCGCTCGCGACCGAGTCGTGGCTGTCGGCCGCCTCCTTCCAGGAGACGACCCGCGTGCTCACCCAGGCCGCCATGGAGGGCAAGAGCGACTCCCTGGTCGGCCTCAAGGAGAACGTGATCATCGGAAAGCTGATCCCGGCCGGAACCGGTCTCGCGCACTACCGCAACGTGACCGTCGAGGCCACCGAGGAGGCGAAGGCGGAGCGCTACCCGAACCGCATCTTCTCCGACGACGCGGTCTTCAGCGACAGCGACCTGAGCTTCGTCGACTTCGACACCTTCAGCACGGGTGACGACTTCGGCGGCGGCTCGTCGAGCGGCGGCACCTACAGCTGACGCTCGCGCCATCGGCGCACGAGGGCCCCGCGGATCCGTCCGCGGGGCCCTTCGCCGTCCCCCGGAGGCCGCGACGGCGCGCCCGCCGCGCCCCCGGCATCCCCGGGGCGGCGCCCTCCCGCGGCTACCCTGGGGCCACCCCCGAACCAGGAGGCGCCATGAGCACGCTGCCCCCCGACGCCGGCCGCCGCGCCGACGACGAGTCCGACGAGTCCGTCGAGTACCCCGCGGTGCCCGCACGCGAGCACGCGAACCACGGGGAGGCCGGCGTCGACCTCGCGGGCGGCCCCGATCCGGAGGAGCCCGTCGCGGCGGCCGAGCCGGTCGAGGACACCGGGGAGCCGGCCGACCCGTCCTCCTTCGAGGACGCCGTCGAGGAGTCCGTCGAGCCGCAGCCGGTCGTCGAGCCGGAGCCCGTCGTCGAGCCGGAGCCGGAGCCCGAGCCCGAGCCGGAGCCGGTCGTCGAGCCCGAGCCGGTCGTCGAGCCCGAGCCGGAGCCCGCCCCGATCGCGGTGCCGGATCCGTCGGCCCCGCCGGCGCTCGTCGAGCCGGACGACGCCCCCGCGGCGGACGCGGAGGCCGCGCAGGCCGCCGCCCTCGCGGACGCCGAGGCCGCCGCCCACCCCGACGGACTCGAGTTCGGCGAGGCGCCGGCGCCCGCCGCTCCGGTCGCGGAGACCCCCGCCGCGGAGACCCCGGTCGAGCCGGCCGCCGTGCCGCCGACCCTCGGCATCGCGTCGCCGGTGGTCGCGGGAGGCGCGATCGCGATCGCGTCCGCCGGCGATCCGCCCCGACCCCGCAGCAACCGCGGGTTCGGCGTGGGCATCGCGCTGCTCTCGTCGCTCATCTTCGCCGCGGCGTACGCCGGGCTGATCGCGCTGCTCGTCGGCTACCGCACCCGGTCCGACGAGTTCCCCGACGCGCTCGAGGCCGTGCTCCGCTCCGACGTGCTGATCGTGCCGGTCGTGGTGTTCGCGGTGCTCGCGGTGCTGATCGCCCTGCTCGTGAACCGCGCCGGCTGGTGGGCGCACGTGCTGCTGAGCCTCGTGCTCGGCGCGCTCGTCTACGCCGGCTCGGTGGCGGTCATCCTGCTGCTGAACGGCGTGATCGGGCTCACGCCCGACCAGGCGCGCAGCGCGATCGCGGCCGCCCTGAGCCGGCCCGAGCTCATCGCAGCGGGCTTCGCCGCCCGCGAGGTGGCGCTGTGGACGGGACTGGCGACCGCGGCGCGCGGCCGTCGCGTGACCGCCCGCAACCGGCGCGAGCGCGAGGACTGGGAGCTCGCCGACGCCGAGGCGCGCGGAGCGGATGCCCCCGTCCGCTGAGTCGGACGGCGACGGCGCCCCGTCGTCCGCGCCGGGGCCCGGCGCTCCCGTCTGTCCCGCCTGGACGGTCGCGCTCTTCGTCGCCGTCTCCTGGGCGGCGGTGGTCTTCGCGGTCGACGGGCTGATCGCCGTCGGCAGCGGACGCGACCCGGTGCCGTCGGGCGTGGATCCGTACTACGGGCTGCTCGCCCTCGCGGCGGCCGGCGTCGTCGTCTGGCTCGGCGTCGCGCTCGGAGCGCCGGCGTCCTCGCCGATGCTGCCCGCCCTCGTCACGGCGGCGTCCGTGTACCTCCTCATCGTGGCGAGCGGACTCGTCGCCGGACTCCGCCTGCTGGCGGTCCAGGCGACGAGCCCCTTCACCGTGGTGGCGGCCGTCGTGGCGGCGGTCGCGGTCGTCGCGACCTGGACGGCGCTCCGCATCCTCGCGCGACGCAGGAGCTGACTCGCACTCGGATACACTGCGATCCGTGTTCGCGTATCGTCTCGCCCCGGCCGCCGACACGGCCGGCTGGGCGGTGGTCACCGACCGGTTCCTCGGCCTGCTCGGCCCCGAGGCCGGACCCGAGATCGCCGCCGAGCTCTACCGCCTGCTCGACGCGCCGGCGACCCGCATGCCCGAGGTGCTCGACGCCCTGGCCGCCCACGACGAGGTGGGCCGCGTCGCCGTGATCGAGGTCGTCGAGGCCGGCGACCGGGTGTTCTCGGTCGCGGTGCGCGGCGACGTCGCCGTGGAGATGGGCGGCGTCACCTCGAGCCGGCTGTCCGGCCCCGGAGCCACGAACTGGATCAGCAGCGAGGCGCACGGCGTCGCGTTCCTCGCGCTGGCGCTGGGCACCGCCGACGAGGAGGAGGGCGCCGCGCTGCCCATCCGCCGCGGCGTGGTGCGCACGCGCTCGATCGCCGTCGACGAGGCCGCCATCCCGACCGCCGACCTGGAGCCCGCCGATGACGCCGCGGCGCCGACCCGGCAGATCCCCGTGCAGCGGGTGCTCGACCGGTCGGAGCCGGCGACGCCGCCGCGCGTCCGGAAGCCGAGCGCCCGCGTGCGCGCCGTGCTGCCGGTGGACGACCCCCGGGTGGCTGAGCCCGTCGAAGCCCCGGTGGACGACGACAGCCGGGTGGCTGAGCCCGTCGAAGCCCCGGTGGACGACCCTTCGACAAGCTCAGGGATCCGAGAAGGGAGCTCAGAGATCCGAGAAGGGGGCTCAGGGATCCGAGAAGCGATCCCGGAGGAGAGCTCGGCGCTCATCTACCTGCTGCCGGACGGCCGCGAGGTCGACGCGAGCGTGCCCGTGGTGTTCGGGCGGCGTCCGTGGGCGGGGACCTCGGAGCAGCCGGCCGTCCACGTGATCGCGCCGAGCCCGAACCGCGAGATCTCCGGCGTGCACCTCGAGCTGGCCGTCGTCGACGGCGAGGTGCACGCGCGCGACCTGGATTCGACGAACGGCACCCTCGTGCTGACCGGATCCCGACCGCCCCGCCTCCTCCATCATGGGGGTACGACAACGGTCGGATCGGGAGATATCCTCGACCTGGGGGAGGCGTTCCGCGTGGTCATCAGCGCGCGGAGCTGATTCGGGTCCGACCCCGGACATTCGATCGTCGCGACCCGGGAGCGGCGGAGGAGGACGAAGCGCGTGCCGAAGCGAGCGACCGCGGCCCCTCCGGTCCTGCCCGGGTACGCCTACATCCGGCCGCTCGGCTCCGGCGGCTTCGCCGACGTCTTCCTCTACGAGCAGGACATGCCGCGGCGCGTGGTCGCGGTCAAGGTGCTCGCGAGCGACGCGGTGAACCCCGACGTGCTGCGCACCTTCAACGCGGAGGCCGACATCCTGGCCCGCCTCAGCGCGCACCCCTCCATCGTCACCATCCACCTCGCGTCGATCTCCGCCGACGGCCGCCCGTTCTTCGTGATGGAGTACTGCCCCGACACGATGAGCGCCCGCTACAAGCGCGGCCCGCTCGCCCTGCCCGAGGTGCTCGACACCGGCGTCCGCGTCGCGGCGGCGCTCGAGACCGCGCACCGCTCCGGCCTGCTGCACCGCGACATCAAGCCCTCGAACGTGCTCATCTCGAGCCTCGGCACCCCGGTGCTCGCCGACTTCGGCATCGCGGCGGCGCTCACGGGGGATGAGAGCGACCTCTTCGCGATGAGCGTGCCGTGGTCGAGCCCCGAGGTGCTGCAGGAGAAGGTGACCGGCTCGGTGCCGAGCGAGGTCTGGAGCCTCGCGGCCACCCTGTACACGCTCCTGGCCGGCCGCAGCCCGTTCGAGCTCGACACCCGCGACAAGAACGCGCGCGACCAGATCACGCAGCGCATCATCAAGGCCGACTACGTGCCGATCCGCCGCGCCGACGTGCCCGAGCGGGTGGAGGCGGTGCTCGCGCGAGCGCTGTCGAAGGACCCGGCGAAGCGCCAGCCGACCATGCACCAGTTCGCCGAGGAGCTGCGCTGGGCGCAGTACGAGCTCGGGCTGCCGCCGACCGCCCTCGAGGTCGCAGCGCCCGAGTGGGCGCAGGCGGCGGTGCCGATCGACTTCCGCGACGGCAGCGCCCGCGGCCCCGTGATCAGCACGGTCAACAAGAACTCGCGCCGCGCGGCCCGCGCGGAGAAGGCCCTCGCCGACCAGCAGGTCGACCGCGACGGGCTGCTGCTCTCCTCCCGGCCCCAGCGCAGCGGGTCCGGTCTCCGCGCCGGCCTCATCGGCGCCGGCGTCGGCGTCGCGGTGCTCGTGCTCGGCGGCGCGGCCCTCCTGCTCGTGACGAGGCTGCTCTGATGGCGGCGCGCGGGGGCGCGGGACGCGGCACGCCGGTCCGCGGCGGGTCGCGTCGCACCACGGCGGACCCGTCGCGCCGCTCGGGCGCGATCAAGGCCGTCGCGGCCGTCGCCGCGGTGGCCGCGGTCGTCGCGGGGGCGATCCTCGCGCTCGGCTACGACGCCCAGCAGGTGCCCCGTCAGGAGGACTCGGTCTGGGTCACCCGCGACTCCGGCCAGTACGCGCGCGTCAACACCGATCTCGCCGAGCTCGACACGGTGCGCAACGCCGACGACCCGAGCGGCGTGACGCAGACCGGCTCGCACAGCGTCGTCTACACCCAGGGCTACCGGCGCATCTGGAACGTCGACGCCGCGCAGCCCTCCGACCTCGTCGACGCGGCCGCCGCCTCCGGGGCCGCCGCGAACACCACGCCGAACGGCACCCGCTCGGTCGTGTCCTCGGGCGCCTGGGTCGGCTACCTCACCGACACCGGCCGGGTCTACATCGGCCGCATCGACGACCCGCGCGCGGCCGCGAAGCCGACGCAGATCGATCCGCTGGCCGCGGCCGCGAGCTCGAAGAAGAAGGCCTCCGGCTATGTCGCCTCCGCGATCGCGATCGACGACGAGGGCCGGATGGCGATGTACTCCGCCAAGGAGAAGGCCGTCCGCCTCTACGACGGGCAGTCCGGCGACTTCCGCGCCTCGGCGGAGAAGATCGACTCCGCGCCCGCGACGGACGCCCGCCTCGAGCTCAGCGTCGTCGGCGGCTCGTGGGTGCTCAGCGACGCCGCCAAGGCCCGGGTCTGGGTGCAGGGCTCGGCGACGCCGATCCGCGCCGGCACGAAGGTCGACGCGCGCCTCGAGACCGGCACCGCGGACGGCGACACCGCCTACCTCGCCGACGGCGACGGCCTCGTCGCGGTCGCGCTGGACGACCGCACCGCCCGCCGCGTCGCGGCCGCGTCCGGCACCCCGGCCGCGCCGACCCGCGTCGACGGCGTCGTGTACGCCGCCTGGCTGTCCTCCGGCGCCGGACGGCTCTGGTCGTCCGACCGCAGCGGCACCCGCGCGCTCACGGTGGAGGGCGACGCGCTGAAGCAGGCGGACGCGATCGCGCCCGTCATCCGCAGCAACGGCGCCCGCGCGGTGCTCAACGAGACCTCCTCCGGCATGCTCTGGACGCTGCCCGACGGCACCCCGGTGCCGCTGGACCAGTGGAAGATCGAGGAGAAGCAGAAGACCGAGGGCACGGTCCAGGTCGACGACGTCGCCGAGGAGGAGCCGCCGGTCGCCGAGGCGGACGCCTTCGGCGTGCGGGCGGGCGCCCAGGTGCTGCTGCCGGTGCTGCTCAACGACCACGACCCGAACAAGAAGGACGTGCTCACGATCGCGCCCGACTCGCTCGGCGCGCTGAGCGATCCCGGGTTCGGCGATCTCAGCCTGGTCGCGAACGACCAGCAGCTCAGCGTCACCGTGCGCGCGACCTCGGGCAGCGCGACCTTCAGCTACCAGGTGACCGACGGCCAGCAGTCGTCGGCGCCCGCCACGGTCACGCTCACCGTCGTGCCCGAGAGCCAGAACAGCGCGCCCGTCTGGTGCGGCGTCGAGGGCTGCGTGCAGCCGTGGCCGAAGCCGTCCATCGCGGCCGGCGGCAGCACCACGGTGTCGGTGCTCGGCGGCTGGGTCGACCCCGAGGGCGACCCGTTCGTGCTCACCGACGCGCGCAAGGACGACTCGTCCGCCCCCGTCTCGGTCGTGGCGACCGGCGACGGCCGCGTCGCGATCCGCCACAACGACCCGAACGGCGCGTCCGGCGCGATCCCGGTCACCGTGACGGTGACGGATGCGCGCGGCGCGTCCGCGACCCGCGCGCTCTCGGTGCAGGTCACCGGCACGCCCGTGCTCGACGTGCAGCCGGCCGCGGTCGTCAGCGGCGTCGGCGAGAAGACCACGATCGCGATCGCCGACCACGTGAGCGGCGGCTCCGGCTCCTACTCGCTGCTCGACGCCGTCGCCTCGAGCGCCTCGAAGAGCGACCTCACCGTCGTGCCGAACGCCGCCAGCGGCACCATCGACGTCAGCGGCAGCGCCGCGGGCGACTACGTGGTGACCTACACCGTGCAGGACGCCCAGACCCGGGCCGAGGACTCCGCCGTCATCCGGGTCAGCGTCGTCGCCGGCCGCGGGCTGGCCATCGCGCCGCTCACGACGTTCGTGCGGGCGCAGGAGGACACGACCGTCGACGTGCTGGCGGGCGTGCAGAACCCGACCGGCCGCGTGCTCATCGTGTCCGCCGTGCGGACGGACGCCCCCGGCCTCAAGGCCGACGTCGTCGGCAACTCCCGCGTGCGGGTCAGCGGCACCACGCCGGACGGGGCGCCCGGCCGCGTCGGCACGGCGCTCGTCAGCGTCACCGACGGCACCGGCGCCACGGTCGAGGGCTCGCTGACCGTGTTCCTCGTCTCCTCGACCACGGGCATCGGCCCGATCGCGGTGCCGGACGCGGTGACGGTCCGCGCCGGCACGCAGGTCGACATCCCGGTCACCGACAACGACGTGAGCCCGCGCGGCGAGCGCATCGTCGTGCACCCGGACGTCGCCGGCTCCGGCACGGCCGGCGAGCTCGCCTTCGCCGCCGGTGACGACGTGCGCTACCTCGCGCCGAAGACGCCCGGCACCTACACCGTGCGCTACTCGATCTACCTCGAGAGCGACCCGTCGCGCCTCGACGGCGCCGCGATCACCGTGACCGTGCTGCCCGAGGGCGCGAACCGCAGCCCGCAGCCGCCGGTGCTCTCCGGCCGCGTGCTCAGCGGCCAGAGCGTGCGGATCACCGTGCCCTCCGCCGGCGTCGACCCTGACGGCGACCGCGTCGTGCTGTCGTCCGTCGACCAGCCGAAGGCCGGATCCGGCACGGCGAGCATCGCCGCCGACGGCGCCACCATCGTCTACACCGCCCCGGGCTCCGGCGTGCAGGGCGGGCAGGTCTCCTTCGACTACCGCGTGCGCGACCCGCAGGGCGCGGAGGCGCGCGGCGTCGTGCGCGTCGGCGTGCTGCCGGCCGACGCCAGCGACCTCGTGCCGGTGACCTACACCGACTACGCCCGCGTGCGCTCCGGCGCGACCGCCCCGATCGAGATCACGCCCCTCGCCAACGACCGCGACCCGTCGCAGGGCACCCTCGAGCTCGTCTCGCTCGTGCCGAACGCGCCGCAGAGCAAGGAGAACCCGGAGTACCAGCGGCTCGCCGCCCTCATCGACGCGGGCACCGACCTCAAGAAGGGCGCCGTCAAGCTGCTCGCCGGCGACGTGCTCGGCGCGCACTCGTACATCTACACGGTGCGCTCGACGACGACCTCGAGCACTTCCGAGGGCCTCATCGTGGTGAACGTCAGCGAGGACAAGGCCCCCGACAGCCCGGTCGTCGCCGACACCGTGCTCACCGTGCAGGACCGCGACCAGCTCGCCTCCGGGGTCGACGTGCTCGCCGGCAAGGTGGACTGGACCTCCGGCGACCTGTCGACGCTGAAGCTCGCGCTCTGGGGCTCCGCGGGCGACGGCTACACGGTCTCCGGGTCGCGGATCGCCGGCCCGCTGCCGAAGGCCGGCGCGACGATCCCGTTCGCGGTGACCGGCACGAGCGTGACCGGCGAGAAGCAGACCGGCTACGGGTTCCTGCGCATTCCCGCCCTCGACGACATGCGCGTGCAGCTGCGCTCCGGCGTCAAGCCGATCGAGGTGGGCGAGGAGAAGTCGATCTCGTTCCGGATCGGCGACCTCGTGCAGCTCGGCGGCGCCGACCGTCTCGAGATCCGCAGCCAGAAGGACTACGCGGTGCAGCGCGCCAACTCGACCTGCGTGCCGTCGGGCGGCTCCGCGACCTACACGGCCGGCCGCGAGGCTCCGTGGACCGACTCCTGCTCGGTGCCCGTCCGCGTCGCCGGCCAGAAGGCGTACACGATCGTCGTGGTGCCGATCGTCGTCATCCCGAAGGCGCCGCAGGCGATCCTCGCCTCCATCACGCGCACGATCGCGCCGGGCGCCTCGCAGACCGTCGACCTCTACAAGGACCTCACCAGCTGGGAGGGCGGCCGCGTCGGCGACAAGGGGAAGCTCGACTACCGCATCGCCGCCTCCGGCAGCTCGTTCGCGGTGGCGCAGCCCGCCACGACGACGGTGACGATCGACACCCGGGCGGATGCGCGCCCCGGCACCCGCGAGACGGTCGCGATCACGACCACCGGCTACGGCGGGCTCCAGGCCACGATCACCCTCATCGTCGGCGTCGCCCCGGCGGACGCCCCGCGGGGCGCGGTCTTCACCCAGTCGTGCACGGTCACCTCCGGCGCGAGCTGCACGGTCGGCGTCATCGGCCACGCGGGCCAGTACGACCCGTTCGAGGGCAAGGCCGGCTCCGGCCTCAAGCTCGTGCGCGTCGGCGACGCCGGCACCGTGGCCTGCGGCATCGCGACCGCGGTCGGCTCGGGCGCCACGTCGATCACGGCGACCTGGGCCGCCGGCGCGAAGCCCGCCGGCGGCACCTGCACCGTGCCGTACACCGTGTCGGACGCGCAGGACCGCACCGGCGCCGGCGAGGTCACCTTCGACATCCTCGGCTTCCCGGCCGCGCCCGCGAGCATCGTCACCACCGGCTACACGGGCGCCTCGGTGACGCTCGGCGTGAACCTCGGCGAGGCCGCGAACGCGCATCCCGGCGTCACCGGCGTGCGCATCTACGAGGCCGGCGCCGTGGTGCCGAACACGGCGTGCCGCGCCGGCGGCCCCACCGGGTACAGCTGCACCGTGAGCGGCCTCCAGAACGGCCAGCCGCACCAGTACACCGCCCGCGCGGTCAACGCGGTGGGGGAGTCGCTCGACACCACGGGCGTCGCCACCTCCGCGTACCAGGCCCCCGTCGTGGCGAACGTGCACGGCGAGCCGGTCTACCAGGCGGGCCGCACGTCGACCACGAACGGCGTCGTGCAGCTCTCGATGGACGGCGAGGCGGACGTGCAGGCGTTCCGCATCCAGGTCGACGGCCGCACGGTGCAGACCGTGAACCGTGCCGGCACCACGACCACCACGACGCTCGACGTCTCGCCCGGCGACCGGCGCATCTCCGTGACGCCGATCAGCCAGTTCCAGCCGCCGATCGGCGGCACGGGCGGCGACGGCACCCGCGCGGAGATCGTGGTCACCGCGGCGGGCAGCCCGATCGTCGCGAGCTCCGGCGTGGCCGTCGTGGAGTCCGACACCGTCATGCGCCTCGACGGCGCCGCGTTCAACGCGAACGGCAGCACGCGGATCGGGCCGAACAACGGCACCCTGTACGCGATCGTGCCGGGCGGCAGCGGCGTGCCGGACTGCTCGATGACGGACGCCGGCCAGCCGCAGATGAACGGCGGGCAGGCCTCCAACCGCTTCACGGGCCTCACCCGCTACCGCGACTACACGGTCGTCTCCTGCTTCAGCAACGGCTACGGCGCGGTGCGCACCGACGCGAAGACCGAGTTCCTCGGCACGCCGATCGGCCAGCCCGCCGGCTCGAGCTACACGGTCGGCGCCGGCTACGGCGGCAGCGGCTCGCGGTTCACGTGGTCGCTGACCCGGGCGCCGAGCATCGCCGCGGCCTCCGACCAGCAGGTCTGGTACTCGCTCAACGGCGGTCGCAACTGGAGCACGAGCTTCTCGCTGTCCGACGACACCGTGCCCTACGACGTGCAGGCCAAGGTGTGCACGGCGTCGCGCTCGGACGTGTGCAGCCTGCCCACGTCGATCTCGGCGACGACCTCGGCGACGACCGCCACCGTCACCTACGCCCCGGAGTGCGTCCAGCGCGACATCCTCGGCGGGGTCGACTGGAACGACCGCGACCGGGCGAGCGTCTCCTCCGGCGCGAACGGCAGCGGCAGCTGGTACATCGACGGCAAGGACATCGTCGACCCGACCGACCCGGACGGCAACCGGCACGTGGCGCAGCTGCAGTTCCACTGGAGCGGCGACTGGTCGAAGCTGACGAGCCCGCCGGCCGTGACCCGCTCCTACTGCTGACCCGACGAACGACCCCGAGAACGAGGAACACCGCGAATGACGATCTCCCCTGAGCAGACCGCCTGGTTCACGCAGACCTTCGGCCTGCTCGCCGACAACGTCGAGCAGGCCATCCTCGGCAAGCGCCACGTGGTCGAGCTCGTGCTCGCGACCGCGATCAGCGGCGGCCACGTGCTGCTCGAGGACTACCCCGGCACCGGCAAGACCGCGCTGGCGCGCACGATCGCGCAGACGGTCACCGGCTCGAACTCGCGCATCCAGTTCACGCCCGACCTGCTGCCCGGCGACGTGACCGGCATCACGGTCTACGACCAGAAGAAGGGCGAGTTCGAGTTCCACGCCGGGCCGATCTTCGCCAACGTCGTGCTCGCCGACGAGATCAACCGCGCGTCGCCGAAGACCCAGTCCGCGCTGCTCGAGGTGATGGAGGAGGGGAACGTCACGGTCGACGGCGTCACCCGCCCGGTCGGCGACCCGTTCCTCGTCATCGCGACGCAGAACCCGGTCGAGCAGGCCGGCACCTACCGCCTCCCGGAGGCGCAGCTCGACCGCTTCATGATCAAGACGTCGATCGGCTACCCCGACGACGCCGCGACCATCCGCATCCTCCAGGGCGTGCAGCTGCCGAAGCACGGGGTGCCCGGCATCGTCGACACGCAGACCCTCGTCACGATGGCCGAGATGGCACGCGGCGTCTACGTGAACCCGCTCGTGCTCGACTACATCATGCGGATCGTCTCGGCCACGCGCCGCGCGTCCGAGGTGCGGCTCGGCGTCAGCGTGCGCGGCGCGATGGCGCTCTCGAAGATCGTCATGACCTGGGCCGCCGCCCACGGCCGCGGGTTCGTCACCCCGGACGACGTGCGCGACCTCGCCGTCGCCGCGCTCTCGCACCGCCTCATCCTCGAGCCGGAGGCGGAGTTCGACGGCGTCACCGCCACGGCCGTCATCGGCCAGATCCTGCTGGATGTGCCCGCGCCCGTGGAGAACGGCGCCGCCTGACGCACCCATGACCGATACCGACACCTCCTCCCGCCTCTCCCGGACGGCCACGTCCACCGGGACGCGGACGCGCGCCCAGACGGTGACGCGCGTGTCGAACGCGCCCACCGGCGCGGTCGCGCGGACGGTGTTCCGGGGACGGGTCGCCGCGCAGGCGGCGGGCCGACGGGCCGGCGACGCCGCCCGCTGGGTGCGCGACACCGTCACCGCGGCCGGCTGGCTCGTGGTCGGCGGCGCGGTGCTCGGCCTGCTCGCGGGCGCCCTGCTCGGCTGGGCGGTCGGCTGGCTCGTCGGCGTCGCGGCGGCCGTGCTGCTCGTCGTGTGCGTGCCGTTCCTGCTCGGCGGCCACGACTACGGCGTGCGGCTCGACCTCGAGCGCGAGCGCGTCGTCGCCGGCACGGAGGTCGGCGGCCGGCTCGACATCGTGAACCGCTCCGCCCGCATCGCCCTGCCGGGCACGATCGACGTGCCCGTCGGCTCCGGCCTCGTCGAGGCGCACGTGCCGCTGCTGCGGTCGGGGCACTCGCACGTCGAGCAGCTGACCATCTCGGCCCGGCGCCGCGGCGTCATCCAGGTCGGGCCGATGACGGTGTCGCGCGGCGACCCGATCGGCGTGCTGCGGCGCGAGCTGAGCTGGCCCGAGGTGCAGACCGTGTTCGTGCATCCGGTGACCACCCCCATCCCGTCGACGAGCGCCGGCCTCGTGCGCGACCTCGAGGGGCTGCCCTCGAGCGACATCGTCGCGAGCGACCTGTCGTTCCACGCCATCCGCGAGTACGTCACCGGCGACTCGCAGCGCCACATCCACTGGAAGTCGACGGCGAAGACCGGGCGGCTGATGGTGCGCCAGTACGAGGAGACGCGGCGCTCGCGACTCGCGATCGTGCTCGGCATCGCGACCGACGAGTACGCGGACGACGCCGAGGGCGAGGAGTTCGAGATGGCGGTCAGCGCCGCCGCCTCGCTCGGCCGCCAGGGCATCCGCGACGGCCGGGAGGTGCTCGTCGCCGCGAGCGCCGAGATCCCGGAGCTGGTGCGCGGCACGATGCTCTCGGTGCGCGAGCTGTCGACGACGACCGAGAAGAGCATGCTCGACGGCTTCTCGGAGGTGGAGATCGCCGAGCGCGCGACCCGTCTCGAGGACGTGTCGAGCATCGTGGCGCAGGCCAACCCGGAGCTCTCGATCGCGTTCCTCGTGACCGGATCGCTGCTGCCGCTGAACCGCCTCCGCGCGGCCTCGCTGAAGTTCCCGTCGAACATCTCCACGGTCGCGGTGCGCTGCGAGCCGGGCGCGGAGCCGACCCTCCGGGCCGCCGGCTCGCTGTCGGTCATGACGCTCGGCCACCTCGACGACCTCAAGAACATGATGGCGAGAGGGGCCGTGCGATGAGCGGGCGCAGCGCCGAGCGGCGGGCTCGCACCCGCACGCGGGCGCGCTCCGGCATCCTCGCGGTGCTCGTGGGGCTCGCCTACGTGCTGCCCGGCGTCGCCATCGCCACGGCGCTCGCCTGGCCCATCTACGACACCCCGCGGCTCGCGCTCGTCGCCGCGGTCGCCGCGGTGCTCGGCGCCGCCATCCCGCTCGCGGTCCGGGCCCTCCGGCTGCCGGCCTGGGTGGTGCCGCCCGCCGCGGCCGTCGTCTACACGCTCGCGGTCGCGCCCGTCGCCATCCCGTCGTCGCTCGGCTCGCCCGCCCAGTTCGTGCAGGGCATCCGCGACGGCCTGACCGGCATCGTGCTCGGCTGGAAGCAGCTGCTCACGCTGGAGCTGCCGCTCGACGACTACCAGGCCGTCCTCGTGCCGTTCTTCCTGCTCGTCTTCGCCGGCACCCTCATCGCCGCGCCCCTCGCCGTCTCGGAGGGCCGCCTCGGCGCCCTGGCCGTGCCGGTCGTGCTCGCGCTCGGGCTGTTCGGCATCGTGTTCGGCGCGACGGATGCGGGCGCGGCCCTGCAGCTCGGCCCGCTCGGCATCCCGGACGCGCGGGAGGCCGTGCTCGGGCTCGCGCTCGTGCTGCTCTCCCTCGGCTGGCTCGTGCTGCGAACCCGGCTGGCCCGTCGCGGCGCGCTCCAGGCCGCGCGGGCGAGCACCGCCACCGTCCGCCAGCGCGGCGAGTCCGTCGGCATCGCGGTGCGCCGCAACGTGCTCGGCGGCGCGCTGCTCGTCGGCGCCCTCGTCGTCGGCGTCGTGGTCGCACCCGGTGCCGCGGCCCTGACCGAGCGCCGCACGCTCCGCGAGGGCGTCGAGCCGCGGCTCGTCGTGCAGGCGCAGCCGAGCCCGCTCTCCGCCTACCGCGGCTGGTTCACCGGCGACCGCTTCGACGAGGACCTCTTCACGGTCGATGCGCCGAAGGGCGTCGACCGCATCCGCATCGCGACGCTCGACACCTACGACGGCCAGACCTTCACGGTCGCCGAGCAGGGGGACGCCGGCCGGTTCGTGCGGCTGCCGCGCACGACCGCCTCCCCGGGCGCGGACGAGGTGCGCATCACGATCGGCGCCGGCTACCGCGCGGTGTGGATGCCGGTGCCGGACGGGCTGGATGCCGCCCCGCAGTTCACCGGGTCGCGCGCGGCCGCCCTCGCCGACGGCTTCTACCTCAGCGAGTCGGACGGCACGGCGATCGACGTCGCGCCCGGCTCGCCGCGCGGCCTGCGCCCCGGCGACAGCTACATCGCCGCCGCCATCCCCCCGGCGGAGGGCGCGCTCGGCGCCGGCGGAAGCTCCGACCTCGACGGCGACGCCTACCCGCAGCTCGTCGACTGGGTGAAGCGCCAGGAGCAGCCGCGCGACGCCGCCGGTCTCGCCGAGCTCATCGACCGGCTCCGCTCGCGCGGCTACCTCAGCCACGCGCTGCAGGACGACGACGCCGCGCAGAAGTGGATCTCCGCCCTCTCCTCCGACGCGCCGTACCAGTTCCAGTCGAGCTACGCGGGGCACTCGGCATCGCGTATCGAGGACCTCTTCACCGAGCTCGTCGACCAGCAGAAGCGGGCGGGCGAGGACGCCACCCCGGAGATGCTCGTGGCCGGCGTCGGCGACGACGAGCAGTTCGCCGTGGCCGCCGCGCTCGTCGCCCGCTACCTCGGCTACGAGTCGCGGGTCGTGCTCGGCGTGCGCCTGGCCGGCGGCGACGACACCGGCGTGCCCGCCTGCGACGGCACCTGCACCGGCCGCAACGTCACCGCATGGGTCGAGGCGCGCACCCCCGGGGGCGACTGGACCGCCTTCGACACGACGCCGCAGTTCCGCATCGCCCCGACCCTCCTGCAGGAGGGCGAGCAGCTGCCGCGCAACCCCACCGTGCCCGACCGGCCGCAGGCCGAGTCGGCGGATCCGCCGGCCGCCCAGCGCGACGCGAACGACGCGGCGCGATCCGGGCAGTCCGACGAGCGGAGCTGGCTCGACGCCCTCTGGCCGATCCTCCGCGTGGTCGGGCTGTCGTCGCTGACCCTCCTGCTGCTCCTGCTGCCGCTGCTCGTGCTCGTGATCGCGAAGGCCGTGCGCCGGCGTCAGCGCCGCGCGGCGCCCGTGCCCGAGGTGGCCGTCGTCGGCGCCTGGGACGAGCTGCTCGACCTGTATGCCGATCGCGGCATCGACATCGCCGGCGTCACGCGCCTCGACGCCGCCCGCGCCTCCGAGCGGGCGAACGCGGAGACGCTCGCCCTGCTCGCCGACTCCGCGGTCTTCGCCGAGCATCCGCCCACCCGCGACGCCGCCGAGATGAGCTGGGAGCTCGTCGACGCGGAGCGCCGCGACCTGAGCCGCACCCTGCCGCTGCGCAGGAGGCTCGCCGCCGCCCTCACCCCGGTGTCGTTCCTGCGCCACCTCGATCCGGGATCCGTGCTCCAGCATCTGCGCACGGGCCTCCGCAGAAGGGAGCTCACGTGAGCGACTCCTCCGGCGCCGTCCTCGGCCTGCTGCTCGCCATCCTGATCCCGCTCGCGATCGCCGTCGGCGTGTACGTCTGGTACGCGCTCGCCCTGTCGGCGCTGTTCCGCAAGCTCGGCGCCGAGAGCTGGCGCGCCTGGGTGCCGATCCTCAACGAGGCGGAGATCTTCGCCCGCGGCGGCCAGCCCGCCTGGTACGTCGTCTTCCTGTTCGTGCCCGTGCTGCAGATCTACGGCATCTACCTCAAGGCGCTCGCCGTCCACCGCATCAACGCCCCGTTCGGCCGCGGTGCCGGCGCGACCGCGCTCGGCATCCTGCTTCCTCCCGTCTGGGCCAGCCTGCTCGCGTGGGGCTCGCCGCAGCCGGACCCCGAGTACGACCGGCGCGTGGCGGGCATCATGTCCGGCGCCGCCGCGACCGGCCCCCTCGTCTCCGGCGCCCCGGAGGTCGCGCAGGGTGCCGCCTCCGCCTCGCCGAACGCGGACTCCTGGTCGACGTCGGCGCGCTGGCAGCCCGACGGCCCGGTGGCGCCCCAGCTCGGGGCCGACCGGCACGTCGGCGCGACCGGTCCGCTCGGCACCGGCGGCTGGTCCGGTCAGCCGGCGTACCCGGGCACACCCGCCGCGCCGGGTGCGGGGCAGTGGGGCGCGCCGCCCGCCGGTCCGCCCGCGCCGCCCGTCGGTCCGCCCGCGGCGCTGCCGTCCTCGGAGCAGGCTTCCGCCGGTCCGTCCGGGGAGCCGTCCGGCATCGCCGCCGCGATGGGCGGAGGGCCGGAGGGGGTCGTCGTCTCGAACCCCTGGGCCGGCGCGCCGTCTGCGCCGCCGCAGCCGCCGGCACCCGCGGAGCCGCCCGTCGAGCCGGCGCCCGCCGTCGCTCCCGAGCCGGCCTCGCCGTCCGCGCAGCCGGTCTCGC
>NZ_JBXASM010000018.1:0-43783 GCF_058809295.1 Schumannella sp. GW821-FHT10F01 | reverse complement strand
CGCCCGCGCTCGCCGCCGCGGTGCGCCTCCGGGCCGACCTCGGCGCGGGCGACGCCGGCGGCTCGGGCGAGTCCGGCAGGTCAGGCACCGCGGCAGGCGACGCGCCGCGCCGCGTCGTCCTCTGCCCCGTCCCGGCATCGCCGCGGTCTCGTCGACGGCGCGGCGTCGACCCGGTCCGCGTGCTGCTCCGGCGCGCCGGGCTGCGGGCGCCGGCCCTGCTCATCGACCGCGGCGGCGGTCGTGCGCAGAAGGCGCTCGGGCTCGACGACCGCGTGCGCAACGCGGCCGGGCGGATGCGCGCCCGGCGGCGCCTCGACGGGCTCGCCGTGCTCCTCATCGACGACGTCGCGACGACGGGCGCGACGCTCGCGGAGGCCGCCCGGGCGGTGCGGGCCGCGGGCGGCGAGGTGCTCGGCGCGGCCGTCGCGCTCTCCACCCCGCGGCGCGACGGATCCGCGGCCGAGCCGACCGGCGGCGCCGAGGCGACGCCGGGGACATCCTCAGGGTCCGCGGTGGACGGGGGCAGGAGGCGGGACTACGTTGTCCCGAAAGGCGTGGATCAGACGACCGCCTGGATCCCGCAGGCGGCACGCCGGGATATGGGAGGTCGAGCATGGACATCACGATCACCGGCCGGGGGGTCGGCATCCCTGAACGATTCGAGGACTACGCGACGGAGAAGGCCGACAAGGTCGCCCGTCTCGCGGAGAAGGCCCTCGCACTCGAGATCAAGGTATGCCGCCACCACGAAACGAACGGCGCGAGCGGCGATGACCGCGTCGAGCTGACGCTGATCGGGCCGGGACCGGTGGTGAGGGCCGAGGCGGGAGCGGGCGACAAGTACGCCGCGTTCGACCTCGCGCTCGACAAGATGGTGGAGCGCATCCGCCAGTCGAAGGACCGCCGCAAGGTGCACCGTGGCCAGCACCGGCCCACCTCGCTGCGCGAGGCCAGCGCCTCGGGCTTCGCCGGATCGGGCGTGCAGGCCGCGAGCATCGACGTGCTCGACAAGGTCGCCACCGGCGAGATCCCCGTGCTCGCGGACGACGCCGACCAGGACTGGAGCCCGGTCGTCATCCGCCAAAAGGTGTTCCCCGCGAGCCGGATGACGCAGGAGGACGCAGTCGACCACATGGAGCTGGTCGGGCACGACTTCTTCCTCTACATCGACGCGCAGACCGACCGGCCGAGCGTGGTCTACCGGCGCAAGGGCTGGGACTACGGCGTGATCGGACTCGACACCGAGCTCTGAGCACCGCCACCGCGCCCCGGCCCCAGTTCGGGCCGGGGCGCGGTGCGTCCAGCCTGCAATCGCGGCGGATTGGTAGAGTGGCGCGCTGGTGCCGCGGCCCTGCCGCGCGACCCGACGGACCGAAGAAGGAGCCCTACGTGGCGAACGTGCTCGAGAAGATCCTCCGCGTCGGCGAGGGACGGATCCTGCGCCGGCTGAAGCACTACGCGGAGGCGGTCGACCAGCTCGAGGAGGCCTTCGAGGAGCTCAGCGACGACGACCTCCGCGACGAGACCCGCCAGCTGCGCGAGCGCTTCGCCGACGGCGAGTCGCTCGACGACCTGCTGCCGGAGGCGTTCGCCGCCGTCCGCGAGGCCTCGAAGCGCACGCTCGGCATGCGGCCCTTCACGGTGCAGGTCATGGGCGGCGCGAACCTGCACCTCGGCAACATCTCGGAGATGAAGACCGGCGAGGGCAAGACCCTGACCGCGGTCTTCGCCGCGTACCTCAACGCGATCGCCTCGCGCGGTGTGCACGTCGTCACCGTCAACGACTTCCTCGCCGGCTACCAGTCGGAGCTCATGGGCCGCGTCCTCCGTGCGCTCGGCATGACCACCGGCTGCATCATCTCCGGCCAGACGCCGGAGGAGCGCCGCGAGCAGTACGCCGCCGACGTCACCTACGGCACGAACAACGAGTTCGGCTTCGACTACCTCCGCGACAACATGGCCTGGCAGGCCCAGGACATGGTGCAGCGCGGCCACTACTTCGCGGTCGTCGACGAGGTCGACTCGATCCTCATCGACGAGGCGCGCACCCCGCTGATCATCTCCGGCCCCGCCTCGGGCGAGGCGAACCGGTGGTTCACCGAGTTCGCGTCCATCGCCACGCGCCTCGTCTCCGGGTCCGACTACGAGGTCGACGAGAAGAAGCGCACCGTCGGCGTGCTCGAGCCCGGCATCGAGAAGGTCGAGGACTACCTCGGCATCGACAACCTGTACGAGTCGGCGAACACCCCGCTCATCTCGTTCCTCAACAACTCGATCAAGGCCGCCGCGCTGTTCAAGCGCGACAAGGACTACGTCGTCATGAACGGCGAGGTGCTCATCGTCGACGAGCACACCGGCCGCATCCTGGTCGGACGCCGCTACAACGAGGGCATCCACCAGGCGATCGAGGCGAAGGAGGGCGTGCAGGTCAAGGCGGAGAACCAGACCCTCGCCACCATCACCCTGCAGAACTACTTCCGCCTCTACTCGAAGCTCTCCGGCATGACCGGCACGGCCGAGACCGAGGCCGCCGAGTTCATGTCGACCTACAAGCTCGGCGTCGTGCCGATCCCGACGAACAAGCCCATGGTGCGCAAGGACCAGCCGGACCTCATCTACAAGAACGAGGAGTCGAAGTTCGCGCAGGTCGTCGAGGACATCGCGGAGCGGCACGAGGCCGGCCAGCCGGTGCTCGTCGGCACGACCAGCGTCGAGAAGAGCGAGTACCTCTCGCGACTGCTCGCGAAGAAGGGCGTCAAGCACGAGGTGCTCAACGCCAAGAACCACGCCCGCGAGGCGGCGATCGTCGCCCAGGCCGGTCGCCTCAAGGCCGTCACGGTCGCCACGAACATGGCCGGCCGCGGCACGGACATCATGCTCGGCGGCAACGCGGAGTTCCTCGCCGTCGCCGAGATGAACAAGCGCGGCCTCTCGCCCGCCGATACCCCCGACGAGTACGAGCAGGAGTGGGAGGCCGTCTTCGAGGCGCAGAAGGAGCAGGTCGCCGAGGAGGCGGAGAAGGTCGTCGACGCCGGCGGCCTCTACGTGCTCGGCACCGAGCGCCACGAGTCCCGCCGCATCGACAACCAGCTGCGCGGACGCTCCGGCCGTCAGGGCGACCCCGGCGAGAGCCGCTTCTACCTGTCGCTCGGCGACGACCTCATGCGCCTGTTCAACACGGGTGCGGCCGAGATGCTCATGTCGCGCGCGCCCGACGACACCGCGATCCAGTCGTCGACCGTGACCCGCGCCATCCGCTCCGCGCAGTCGCAGGTCGAGAGCCGCAACGCGGAGATCCGCAAGAACGTGCTCAAGTACGACGACGTGCTCAACCGCCAGCGCGAGGCGATCTACGGCGACCGCCGCCACATCCTCGAGGGCGACGACCTGCACGAGCGCGTGCAGAACTTCCTCTCCGGCGTGGTGACCGAGGTCGTCGACGCTCAGACGTCCGAGGGTCAGAGCGAGGACTGGGACCTCGACGCGCTCTGGAGCGAGCTGCGGCAGATGTTCCCGGTCTCGATCACGATCGACGAGGTCGTCACGGATGCGGGCACGCGCGGCAAGCTCAGCGCGAAGTCGCTGAAGGAGGAGCTCGTCTCCGACGCGAAGATCGCCTACGAGCGCCGCGAGGAGCAGCTCGGCTCGCCCGCCATGCGCGAGCTCGAGCGCCGCGTGGTGCTCAGCGTGATCGACCGCCGCTGGCGCGACCACCTCTACGAGATGGACTACCTCAAGGACGGCATCGGCCTCCGCGCGATGGCGCAGCGCGATCCTCTGGTCGAGTACCAGCGCGAGGGCTTCTCGCTGTTCCAGCAGATGATGGGCTCGATCCGCGAGGAGACCATCGGCTTCCTGTTCAACCTCGAGGTCGAGGTGACCGGTGGCGCCGACGGCGCCCACGTCGCGGCCCGCGGCCTGCAGGAGGGCGAGGCCCCGCAGCAGGCCCTGAGCTACTCGGCCCCGTCGGACGACGCGTCCGGCGACGTCGAGGTGCGCGATCAGCGCGGACGCCTCGAGCGCGCCGCCACCGCGAAGGCCCAGCAGCTGCAGGCCGAGCGGGAGGCCGCAGGCCAGACCCAGCCGGAGGAGCCCGCGCAGCCCGCCTCGCGCGGCGCGTTCGGCCAGAAGGTGCAGAGCGGCGACGCGCCGCTCAACCGCGAGCAGCGCCGCGCGGCCGAGCGCCGCAAGTAGCGCGATCCGGCCGGTTCCGGCGCCTCGGGACGGGCGTATCCGTCCGAGAGCGCCGGAACGGTCCGAGTCCGCACGCGGGTGCGCTCGGCGAGCCGCCGGGTCGTCGGGCCGTCAGAGCACGTGGATGGCGGTGGCCCGCCACCGGCGGTCCAGGCCCTCGAGCCGGAACGCCACGGCACGCGCCCGGGTGCGGCTGCGCACGATGACCGTCGCCTCGACGACCCCGTCGCGCGGGCGGCACTGCACGATCGACCCGATCACGAGCTGCGGCCGCACGACCGTGGCGCGGCGCGCGCTCCGGGCCCGGGTGCTCAGCACCACGCGCTTGAGCAGGTGCCGGTAGACGTCGTCGGAGACCCAGCGCGAGAGCTGCTCGAGCTCGCGGGCGCCGGCGAGCACCTCGATCACGCAGCGGGTCAGGTTCTCCAGGAGCGGGGTCGGATCGGGGAGGTCGTCGGTGGACGAGCGCTGACGGCCGAAGAAGTCCTCGGAGTCGAAGCGCGGACGAGGGGCTCGTGCGGTGCTGCCGTCCACGGTCGGGGAACCGGAGGCGGCGTTCGGGTCGGGCATCTCACTCCCATCGGACACCGGGGTGGTCCACCCCCGTCCGGGGGTGGGCTCACTCAACCAGACGCCGTCCGGTCGTGTCGAGAGCGGATCTCAGGTTGTGGACAACGCGGTCGCGCGACCGGCCCGCGGGGCTACCGTGCCGCCATGCGCTGGGACGAGCTCTTCGACGATCTCGAGAGCCAGCTCGAGCACGAGCTCGACGCCGAGCGCGTCGACCTGCTCGCGGAGGAGGAGCGGCTGCGGCTCGGGCGGCTCGCCTTCCGCGACCGCCTCGCCGCGATGTGCGGCACCGGAGCGGATGCCGACGGCGTCCGCCACGAGGTGGAGCTCGTGCTCCGCGACGGCAGCGCGCTCGCGGTCGTGCCGGAGTCGTCCGGACGCGACTGGATCGCGGGGGCGGTGCTCGGCGCCGGCCGGGTGCGGCACCGCTGCGTCGTGCCGATCGGCGCGATCGCGTCGGTCGTGCCGCGGGCCGGGCAGCTCGCCGCGAGCGTCGGCGCCGCGCCGCTCGGCGACCCGGATCGGCCGGGCGCCGCGCTGGCCGCGCGGCTCGGCATCGCGTTCGTGCTCCGCGACCTCTGCCGCCGCCGCGCGCCCGTCGACGTGACCACGTCCTGGGCCCGGCTGCACGGCACGATCGACCGGATCGGCCGTGATCACCTGGATCTCGCCGAGCACGAGCCGGGCGCGGCCCGCCGGGCCGGCACGGTGCGGCAGACCCGGCTGCTGCCGTTCGCGGAGCTGCTGCTCGTGCGGTTCTGAGGCGACCGGCACGGTCGCCGATACGTCGTCGGCGCGGTCGGCACGAGGAGCCGTCGACGCGATCCGCGCGGTCGGCGATGCGGATCGGCGGGGCCGGAGGGCTCAGCGTCCGAACAGCTCCGGCAGGTCCGCGAGGTCGGACTGGTTCCAGCGGCTGAGTCGGCGCGACTCCTCGTACTTCGCCTCGATGTACGACTCGAGCACCGTGCGCTCGACGCGCCAGTGGCCGGCGCCGCCGACCTTGATCGCAGGCAGCTCGCCGGAGCGGACGAGCGCGTAGGCCTGGCCGGCCGAGATGGCGAGCAGCTCGGCCGTGTCGGCGAGCGTGAGGAAGCGCCCGAGCGGCTCGGTGCCGTCCGGGAGGCTCGCGCTCGGCCCGGAGGGCTCGTCGGCACCGGTCATGCGACGAGTATGGAGCCGGCACGGGGCCGTGGACGGCCCTGTGGATAACTCGACGCGCCGTCGGCCGCGAGGACGCACCATGGTGCCGTCCGCCGCCGTGACGGACGCGAGAGGAGCCGCCGTGCCGACGTCCGCGATGCGCGCCCCCGCGGTCCCGCCCCGAGCGGTGCCGACCGCCGGGGCGCCCGCGCTCGTGCCCGTGATCCCGCGGACCCGCCGCCGCCGGCTGCCCGACCCCCGGCTCGTCGTCGGCCTCGTGCTCGTGCTGGCCTCCGTCGCCGGCGTGGTCGCACTGCTGCGAGCCGCCGACACGACGATCGGCGTCTACGCGGCGTCGGCGGCGCTCGTGCCGGGCCAGCGCATCTCCGAGACCGACCTCGTGCGGCGCGACGTCGTGCTCGACGGCGCCGACGCCCACTACCTCGCGGTCGGGTCGCTGCCCGCGGCCGGACTGGTCGTGCGGACCCCCGTCGCGCGCGGCGAGCTGGTGCCGTCCTCGGCGGTGGGCGACGCGGCGGCGTCCGGGCTGACCTCCGTCGTCGTGTCGGTCGACGGCGAGGTGCCGTCGCAGATCCGGGCGGGCGCGGAGGCCGACCTCTGGGCGGCGCCGACGAGCGGCTCGCTCGAGCAGCCGGCCGATCCGCCGAGCGTGCTGGTCTCCGGGGCGGTCGTGGTCGAGGTGCGCAGCCGCGACGGTCTCGTGGCCGACGACGGCGTCGCGGTCGAGCTCCTGCTGCCGCAGGGCCGTGTCGCGCGCGTGCTGCAGGCCCAGGCGGACGGCGCACGGCTGTCGGTCGTGCCGTCCGGGATCGCGGGCGGCGGCTCGTGACCGACGTGCTGCTCGTGCTCGCGCCGGACGACGACGCCCGGCTCGTCGCGAGTGCCGCGCATCACGGCCACCGGGTCGTGGCGCGCTGCGCGGGCGCCGCGGAGGCGGCCGCGACCGTCGCCGGGAGCGGAGCGGAGGTCGCGGTGGCATCCGCCGATCCGCGGCGGCTCGACGCGGCGCTCGTCGCCGCGTGCGATGCCGCCGGTGTGCGGATCGTGGCCGTCGCGGGCGACCCGCGGCTCGCGCGCGGTCTCGGTCTGCTCGACGTGGTCGACGGCCCGGCCGACTGGCCCGCGCTCGTGCCGACCCGCGGGCACGACGTGTCGAGCCGGCCGCCCCGTGACGGCGACCTCGCCGGCGGTGCGGACGTCGGCGTCGACGTCGGCCCGGCCTCCCGCACCACGGGACGCGCCGCCGGGCTCCCGCCCGTGCCGACGGTCGCGCCGCGCCGGGGCCGGGTGGTCGTCGTCTGGGGTCCTGCGGGCGCTCCCGGCCGCACGTCCCTGGCCATCGCGATCGCCGCGGAGCTGGCCGCGGCCGGATCCGCCGTCGTGCTCACGGATGCGGACACGCACGCCGCGGCCGTCGCACCCGCGCTCGGGCTGCTCGACGAGGCGCCCGGCTTCGCGGCCGCGTGCCGCCTCGCCGGCACCGACGCGCTCGACGCCGGCGAGCTCGACCGGCTCGCGGCGGTGTGCCGCACCCGGAGCGGGGCGTTCCGGGTGCTGACGGGGCTCGGTCGGCCGAGCCGCTGGCCGGAGCTCTCCGCCGACCGCGTCGAGACCACCCTGCGCATCGCGCGCGGCTGGGCGGACTGGGTGGTCGTCGACGTGGCCGCGCCGCTCGAGCAGGACGAGGAGCTCTCGAGCGACCTGCTCGCACCGCGCCGCAACGCCGCGGGCGTCACCGCCCTGCGCTCGGCGGACGCGGTGATCGCCGTCGGCAGCGCCGATCCGATCGGGCTGTCGCGCTACCTGCGCGGGCACGCCGAGCTGCTCGAGCTCGTCGACCCGGAGCGGGTGAGCGTCGTCGTGAACCGGGTGCGGGCGTCGGCGATCGGGCTCGACCCTGCCGGGCAGGTGCGGCAGACGCTGCTGCGCTTCGGCGGCATCGAGGATCCGGTGCTCGTGCCCTCCGACCCGGGCGCGTTCGACGCCGCGCTGCTCAGCGGACGGCCGCTGGCCGACGTCGCGCCGCACAGCGCGGCGCGTGCGGCCCTTCGCGATCTCGTCGCGGCGCGACTGCTGCCGCAGGAGCCCGATCCCGCTCCCGCGCGCCGCCGGGAACGGCGGATGCGGCGGCCGCGGCGGCCGATCGGCGCGGCGGTCGCGGGCGGCTAGCCTGGAGCGGTGACCACCCTCTCCGACATCGCCCACGCCCAGGGGCGGTCGAGCGAGGCCGACATCGACTGGCTCCACGTGCTGGTGGGCGACCTCCAGCTGCTCGCCGATCTCGCCTTCGCCGACGTGCTGCTGTGGGTGCCGGCCGAGGACGACGGGTTCGTGGCCGTCGCGCACTCGCGTCCGTCGTCGGCGGCGACGCTGTTCTACCGCGACTTCGTCGGCCAGCGCATCAAGCCGGAGTGGGCGCATCAGGTCGGCGAGGCGTTCGCCACCCGGCAGATCGTCGACACGGCGGCGCCGGACTGGTTCGAGGAGACCCCGACCCGGGTGCGGGCGGTGCCGGTGATGCGCAGGCCGACGCCGTCGAGCCGCGAGGTGGCCGACAGCCCGATCGCGGTGATCACCCGGCACTCCAACCTCAGCGAGGCGCGGACGCCGAGCCGGCAGGAGCTCGTCTTCAACCAGTGCGCGAACGACCTGTTCGGCATGATCGCCACCGCCGACTTCCCCGACCTGCAGGCGCCGGCGGGGCCGCGCCGCGGAGCTCCGCGCGCGAACGACGGGCTCATCCGGCTCGACGTCGACGGCATCGTCACCTTCGCGAGCCCGAACGGGCTCAGCGCCTTCAACCGCATGGGCTTCGACGGCGAGCTCGAGGGGGAGTCGCTCGCCGACGTCACGACCGGGCTGCTCAAGGGCAAGCTCATCGTCGACGAGTCGCTGCCGCTCGTCGTGACCGGACGCGCGCCGTGGCGCACCGACATCGAGGCGCGCGGGGTCACCGTGACGCTGCGCACCATCCCGCTCCGCGAGCGCGGGGAGCGCGTCGGCGCCCTCGTGCTGGTGCGCGACGTCACGGAGACGCGGCACCAGGAGCAGGAGCTCATCACCAAGGACGCGACGATCCGCGAGATCCACCACCGGGTGAAGAACAACCTGCAGACGGTGGCGTCGCTGCTGCGCATCCAGGCCCGCCGCTCACGCAGCGAGGAGGCCGGCGAGTCGCTGCGTCAGGCCATGCGCCGGGTGTCGGCGATCGCGGTCGTGCACGACACGCTGAGCACCGGGCTGAGTCAGAACGTCGACTTCGACGAGGTGTTCGACCGGGTGCTCATGCTCATCACGGAGGTCGCCTCCGGCACCAACACGACCGTGCGCCCGACGAAGTCGGGGCAGTTCGGCGTGCTGCCGAGCGAGTACGCCACGCCGCTCTCGCTCGCGCTGACCGAGCTCGTGACGAACGCCGTGGAGCACGGGCTCGCCGATCGCGACGGCACGGTCGAGATCGCGGCGCAGCGGCTCGACGGCCGGCTCGAGGTGAAGGTGCGCGACGACGGCGTCGGGCTCCCGGAGGGCCAGGTCGGCGCCGGCCTCGGCACGCAGATCGTGCGGACGCTCATCCAGGGCGAGCTCAGCGGCACCATCGACTGGCACACGATGCAGGGCGAGGGCACCGAGGTGACCATCGACATCCCGCTGCTCTACCTCGAGAAGAACTGAGTTCTCTCTCGAGAAGAACTGAGTTCTCTCGCGAGAAGAACTGACGCCCCGGCTCGAGACGAGCTGACGCGGACGGTCAGGAGGCGCGGCGGGCGCGGGCCGCGCGGCGCTTCAGCGCACGACGCTCGTCCTCGCTGAGACCACCCCAGACGCCCGAGTCCTGGTTGGTCTCGAGGGCGTACTGCAGGCACATCTCGGTGACGGCGCAGCGACCGCAGACCGTCTTCGCCTTCTCGATCTGGTCGACGGCGGGTCCGGTGTTGCCGACCGGGAAGAACAGCTCCGGGTCCGCGGTGAGGCAGGCGGCCTTGTCGCGCCAATCCATGCGTGGTGCTCCTTCGTGTGGTGCTCAGGTCGTCCGGGCACGCCCGGCCCGCGTCCAGGCGCGTCGATAGGACGTCGAACCGGAGCGGTGATGATGAGGGGAGGGATCGAATCTCGATCGACCTGCGACCCTGCAGGCGTCATTCAACCGACAGCAACTGTTTCATACTTGTTACGACTGATCAAGAGGTCGGGATGGGGTTTCACTGTGAATCACGACCGGCGGTCGGCCCTCGTTCCGACCCTCGCCGCGGGTCTGGTAGTGGAGGGGCTCCTGGTGCTCGTCGCCGGCGGCGTGCTCCTCGGCGAGCTGATCGCGGCACGGGAGACGTCGGGTCCGGATGCCGTCGCGCTGCTCGTGATCGCCGCGCTCGCGCTGCTCGGATCGGTGCTCATGGTCACCGGCCTCCTTCGCGGCCGGTTCTGGGTGCGCGCGGCCATCGTGGTCTGGCAGCTGCTGCAGCTCGTCGTCGGCATCAGCGCGCTCACCGGACCCGGCGCGCAACCCGTTCTGGGGTGGCCGCTCATCGCGCTCGCGGCGATACTGATCGTGCTGCTCTTCACGCCGGGAGTGCAGGCGTGGACGGCACGACGGGAGCACGGATGACGATGGGCTTCGCCGTGCGCGCGCCCGGGTGGCTCGTCGCGGAGACCGCCTCGCTGCCCCGCGAGCTCGGCCCCGCCGACGCCGTCGCCGCGGCCGTCGAGCTGGCCCGGCGCAATGTGGCCGAGGGCACCGGCGGTCCGTTCGCCGCCGTCGTGACCGAGTCGGCGACCGGCGCCGTGATCGCGGCCGGCGTCAACCTCGTGCTCGCCACCGGGCTGTCGAGCATGCACGCGGAGGTCGTCGCGCTGTCGTTCGCGCAGACCGTCCGCGGCGGATGGGATCTCGGCGCGGCCGGACCGGTGCGGATCGCGGTCAACGCGGCCCCGTGCGCCATGTGCACGGGCGCGGTCGTCTGGTCGGGCGTCACCGCGCTGGACTACGCCCTCGAGAGCGCCGACGTCGAGCGCATCACCGGCTTCGACGAGGGCCCGATCGCCGCCGACTGGAGCGCGCAGCTCGAGCAGCGCGGCATCCGCGTCACCGGCGGGCACGCCGTCGAGGCCGCCCGAGCCGGGCTGGCCGAGTTCGCCGACCGGGTCGCGCGCGGCGAGTCGGTCGTCTACAACGCCGCGCGCGGATGAGCGGCACCGCCCTCGAGCTCACCGGGCTCGTCAAGCGCTTCGGCGGCGCCGTCGCGGTCGACTCCGTCGACCTCGTCGTGCCGGTCGGCTCGTTCTTCGGGCTGGTCGGGCCGAACGGCGCCGGCAAGACGACCACGCTCTCGATGGCCACGGGCCTGCTGCGGCCCGATGCGGGCACGGCCCGCGTGCACGACCTCGACGTCTGGAGCGACCCGCTGGCGGCCAAGCGGCTGATCGGCAATCTCGCTGACGGCGTGGACCTCTACGACCGGCTCACCGGCGAGCAGCTCATCACCTACACCGGGCTGCTGTTCGGGCTGGAGCGCGACGTCGTCGCCGCGCGCACGGCCGACCTCCTCGACGTGCTCGACCTCCGGGCCTCCGCCGGCGGGCAGGTCGCGGACTACTCGGCCGGCATGACGAAGAAGATCGCGCTGGCCTGCGCGCTCGTCCACTCGCCGCGGCTGCTCGTGCTCGACGAGCCGTTCGAGTCGGTGGACCCGGTCTCGGCCGCGAACATCCGCGACATGCTGCACGGCTTCGTCGACGCGGGCGGCACCGTCGTCGTGTCGAGCCACTCGATGGATCTCGTGCAGCGGATGTGCGACCGCGTCGCGATCATGGCCGCCGGGCGCGTGCTGGTCAGCGGCACGATCGAGGAGGTGCGCGAGGGGCAGACCCTCGAGGACCGCTTCCTCGATCTCGTCGGCGGTCGCCGGCACGGGGAGGGACCGGAGTGGCTGCGCTCCTTCTGAGGCTGCGGTTCCGGGTGCTCGCAAACACCCTCCGGCGCAACCCCGTGCAGCTCATCGCGGTCATCGCGGGCGCCCTCGTCGCGCCGCCGATCATCCTCACGGCCGTGACCGTGCTCTGGATCCTGCCGGGCGTCTCGCCCCAGCTGCCGATCTCGGTGCCCTACTCGTCGATCGTGATCGGCGGCACCGCCGTCGTGCTCGGCTGGACCGTGGTGCCGATCATCGTGAACGGCGTCGAGCAGACGCTCGATCCGATGCGCCTCGCGCCGTTCCCGCTGTCGGCCGGGCAGATCCTCCGCGCCCAGCTGCTCGTCGGCATCACCTGGGTGCCGGGCGGCACCACGATCATCGTCGGCCTGCTCACGGCGATCGCCTGGCGCTACGCGCCGGGCGTCTCCCCGATCGCGGCGCTGTGCGGCCTGGTCGGGGCGCTGACCGCGATCGCGACCTCGCGCATGGTGGCGACGCTGACCGGCAACCTGCTCGCCGGGCGTGCGCTTCGGGTGCGGATCGGCGTGCTCGGGGCGCTCGTCGCCGTGGCGGCCGGCCCGGCCGTCGCCGCCGTCGCCGTGGGGCTGACCGGCGGCGACTCGGGATTCCGGATGGCGGCCGACGTGCTCGCCTTCTCGCCGGTCGGCGCGATCTGGGCCGTGCCCGGCTGGGTCGCGGCCGGGTTCGGCGGCGCCGCAGCCGTCTCCGGGGCCATCGCCGTCGTCACGGCGGTCGGGATCGTGGTCGCGTGGTGGGCCGCGCTCCGCGCCTCGCTGACCCGGCGCGGCGGCGGCGCGACCCGCTCGGCGGCGGGCGGACGGCTCTCCGCCTTCCGCTGGACGCCCGCCACCCCCTGGGGCGCGATCTGGGCGCGCTCGCTCATCTACTGGGTGCGCGACCCGCGCTACGCCCGGCAGCTCGCCGTGATCCCGGTCCTGCCGGTGCTGACGCTGCTCTGGAGCCGGCTGCTGCACAACGACGGGCTCGCGCTGCTGGCCGGGCCGATGGTCGCCGCCACCCTGCCGCTCGCCGTGTTCGCGGGGATCTCCTACGACGGCACGGCGTGGTCCGCGCATCTTGCGGCGGGAGTCCGCGGCGTGCACGACCGCATCGGGCGCACGCTCGGGCTCGCGACGATCGCGCTGCCCGCCGTGCTCATGGTGCAGATCGTCGCGGCGATCGTGGTCGGCGCCGGATCCCAGCTGCCGGCGCTGCTCGGCGTCTCGATCGGACTCCTGCTGTCGGCGCTCGGGGTCGTGGCGGTGTCGTCGGCGCGGCTCGTCTTCCCCGTGCCGCGCTCGCGGCGGAACCCGTTCTCGGCGTCGGCGGGTGCCGGCACCACGACCGTCGTGGCGTCGTATGCCGTCGCCGGCATCACCGCCGCGCTCGCGCTGCCGGAGATCGCGCTCGCGCTCGTCGCGATCCTCGGCGGCGTGCCGGCCTTCGGCTGGGCGGCGCTCGTCACCGGCCTGGTGATGGGCCCGGTCGCGCTGACGGCGGGCATCCTCATCGGCGGGCGGATGCTGGACCGCCGCGGGCCCGAGGTGCTGGTGCGCCTGCGCGCCGTCCGGGTCTAGCGGGGGCTAGGCCGCGACGCCGAGCCGCTTGCGCAGCATGGCGACGTGGCCGGTCGCCTTCGTGTTGTAGAACGCCTGCTCGATGCGGCCCTCGGCGTCGATGACGAACGTCGAGCGGATGACGCCGGTGACGGTCTTGCCGTAGAGCTGCTTCTCGCCCCACACCGAGTACGCCTCGTGCACGGCGCGGTCGGCGTCGCTGAGGAGCGGGAACGTGAGGTGCTCCTGCTCCCGGAACCGGCGCAGCTTCTCCTCGGAGTCGCGCGAGACGCCGAGCACCACGAAGCCGCCCGCCGCGAGCGGCTCGAGGCTGTCGCGGAAGTCGCAGGCCTCCGTCGTGCAGCCCGGGGTCATGGCCTCCGGGTAGAAGTAGAGGATGACGCGGCGGCCGCGGAACTCCTCCAGTGCGACTGCGGCGCCGTCCTGATCGGGCAGCGTGAAGGCGGGGGCGGCGTCGCCGGGCTCGAGTCGGGTCACGTGCCGAGCCTAAACGCGTCGCGGACGGGCCGCGCGTCGCGAGCCGAGCGCACGAGGTGCTATCGTGGTTCCTCGGTCCGGTTCGCCGGGCCCGTCGTGAGAACGACGAGCACCTCTAGCTCAATTGGCAGAGCAACTGACTCTTAATCAGTGGGTTCCGGGTTCAAGTCCCGGGGGGTGTACGGATCGCCCCGTGAACTCTCGCCAGTTCGCGGGGCTTTTCGCATTTCCCGGTCCTCGCGGATACTGACGACGTGGGTACGACGACGGCGCGGCGGATCTTCCTGCGCGCGCTCGTCTGGCGAGGTGTCCATCTCGCCGTAGGACTGTCCATCGCCGTGTTCGGATTCGGGACCGGCACCGCGGCGCTCGGCATCGCGGGGCTCGTCCTCTGCGCCCTCAGCATCGGACTGGGCGCCTTCTTCATCTGGGCGGTCCGTCACCCCCGCTTCGACGCAGACGCCCCAGTCGAGACCTTCCCGGCGACCCTGCGCCACCCGCGCAGCGATCGCTTCGGACCCGCACCTCGGCCGACGCTCCGTCGTCCGCCGGACGACGCGACGGCGCATCGGACCTGGGAGGACGACTGATCGTCAGCGCGCCGAGTGCCCGCGCACGAGCGCGAGCGACGTGTGCAGCTCGCCCGCGAAGTCGTCGCCCCAGTTGCACTCGAGCGTGAGGCCGAGCGAGTAGCCGGCGGCGTCGAGCACGTCGAGCAGCTCGCGCCAGGGGTAGCCGCCGGCGCCGATGAAGCGGCGGCCGCCGTCCGCGAGGTGCACGTGGCCGATGCGGTCGATGTTCCGGCCGACGATCACGAGGGGCTCCTCGGCGGCCATGATGTGGAAGAGGTCCGCCACCACCGGCACGGCGTGGATGCGGTGCTCGTCGAGGAAGGCCAGCGCCTCCTGGATCGTCGCGATGAGGTTCGTCTCGCCCGTGTTGAGCGGCTCCAGCATGATCACGAGGTCGTGCTCGGCGGCGCGGTCGCGCACCCCGCGCAGGGTCTCGGCGAAGCGCTCTCGGCCCGCGGCGTCGTCCACGTCGTCCGGGATGCGGCGCGCGGTGCCGGAGCCGAAGACGATCCGCGCACCGGGCTCGGCGACCGACGCGACGAGCGGCAGCACCTGGTCGAGGTAGTCCCACACCGGATCGAGCGGCACGCGCGGGTCGGACAGCGCGAGGTCGCCGGGGAAGAGCAGCGCGAACGACGGATGCCGTCGGCCGGCGAACACCGGATCGAGCGTCCAGCGCCCGTCCTCGCCGCGCTGCACGAGGCCGCCGGAGATCGCCGGCTCCAGGTAGTCGGGCTCCTCGGTCAGCGCGGCCTCGACCCGGTCGGGTCCCACGATCACTCCCACACGGCGCACGGCGTCCTCCTCGAAGTCGGCGTCGTGCCTAGTCTTCCGCGTCCGACGCCGACGCGCCCGGACTTGCCGCGCGCGTTGCCGTCGCGGCGGTCACGCCGTCGGCATCCCGCGTCGCCGGCGAGGCTCCCGCCCCGCCGGCCGGGACCGGGGCGCGACCGAGCCGCTCCGCCTCCATCCGCTCCGCCTCCTCGCCCGAGATCGCCTCGCCGCGGGCGACGAGCCCGGCGGTGTCGGAGAGCGGGATCTGCTTGAGGATGAGCGACAGGATGAACGCCGCGCCGATGAACGGCAGCAGGTACCAGAACACCGGGGCGAGTGCGTGGGCGTAGGCGTTGACGATGCCCTCGCGCACGGCGTCCGGCAGCTGCGACAGCGTCTGCGGGTCGAGGCTCGACGTGGCGGAGGAGGCGTCGGACGCGCTGGCGCCGGCATCCGAGAACACCTTCGTGAGCCCCTCGGTGAGGCGGGTGGTGAAGATGGTGCCGAACACCGCCGTGCCGAGCGCGCCGCCGACCTCGCGGAAGTAGTTGTTCGTGCTGGTCGCGGTGCCGAGCTGGGCTGCCGGCACGGCGTTCTGGGCCACGAGCACGACCACCTGCATGATGAGGCCGAGCCCGGCGCCGAACACGAACAGGTACACGCAGATCAGCCAGATCGGCGTCGACGCCGCGAGCGTGGTCATGACGACCATCACCGCGCCGACGATGAGGGTGCCGAGGATCGGGAACAGCCGGTAGCGCCCCGTCTTCGACATGAGGATGCCGGACCCGATCGAGGTGATCATGAGCCCCGCCATCATCGGCAGCATGAGCAGCCCGGAGGCCGCCGCGGAGGTGCCGGACGACATCTGCAGGAACGTGGGCACGAAGCCGATCGCGGCGAACATCCCGAGCCCGAGGGTGAGCCCGATCGCGGTCGCGTTGATGAAGACCGGGTTCTTGAACAGGCCGAGCGGGATGATGGGGTCGGCGGCGCGCGCCTCGGTGAGCACGAACGCGAGCACGGCCGCGAGCAGCCCGGCGCCCCACGCCCAGGTCTCCGGTGCGCTCCAGCCGTGGGCGTCGTCGCCGCCGAAGTCGGTGAAGAAGATCAGGCAGGTCGTGGCCACGGAGAGGAACAGCACGCCGAGCACGTCGATCGGCTTCTCGGCCCGCTTGCTCGGCAGCGTCAGCGCGACGAGGGCGATCACGAAGGCCGCGATGCCGACCGGGATGTTGATGTAGAACGCCCACTGCCAGGTGAGGTGGTCGACGAAGAAGCCGCCGAGCAGCGGGCCGCCCACGGCCGAGAGGCCGAAGATGGCGCCGAGCGGCCCGAGGTACTTGCCGCGCTCGTTCGCGGGCACGATGTCGGCGATGATCGCCTGGCTCAGGATCATCAGCCCGCCGCCGCCGAGGCCCTGCAGCGCGCGGAAGACCACGAACATCCAGAAGTCGCCGGCGAAGGCGCAGCCGACGGAGGCGAGCGTGAAGATCGCGATCGCGACGAGGAAGAGCCGCCGCCGGCCCAGCACGTCGCCGAACTTGCCGTAGATCGGCATCACGATCGTGGTGGCGAGCAGGTAGGCCGTCGTGATCCAGACCTGGTGCTGCACGCCGCCGAGGTCGCCGACGATGGTCGGCATCGCGGTCGACACGATGGTCTGGTCGAGGCTGGAGAGCAGCATGCCCGCGATGAGCGCGCTGAAGATGATCCAGATGCGCCGCTTCGTGAGCAGCAGCGGTCCGGTGGCGGTCGTGGCGGAGGTCACGGTGTCCTTCTCCTGGTGATGGTTGCGGGCGCCGGTCAGCGCGCAAGGAGCGATCGGGCGGCCGCGAGGCGCGCACGGGCGATGGTGCCGAACGGCTCGGCGTTCGCCGGGTCGAAGAACTGCTGGGTGGTCGCGCGCATGATGCCGCTCGCGACATGGACAGCGGTGGCCGCGCGGACGTCACCGGGCTGGGCACCCTCGCGGCGCTCGACGAGCGCGGCATCCTCCCGCTCGGCCTCGGCGCCGAGCCCGAGCACGTGCGTCACGAGCTTCGGATCGCGCTCGAGCGCCCGGATGAGGTCGCCGACCTCGTCGCCGGTCATCTCGAGGCGCTCCCATCGGGCGATGAGCAGCCCGACGAAGTCGTCGAGCAGCGGACCGGTCGACTCGGCGAAGGCCTCGTCGAGGTCGCGGTCGTCTGCTCGGAGCGGGATGCCGATGACCGCGTTCTCCTTCGACGCGAAGTAGTTGAAGAACGTGCGGCGCGAGACGCCGACCTCCGAGCAGAGCTCCTCGATCGTGAAGCCCGCCAGGCCGCGGTCGGCGGTGAGGGCGCGCGCGGTCATCCGCAGCTGCCGCGCGGTCTGCGCGGTCTTCTGCTCGCGCAGCGAAAGTGCACTCTCGGACATGAAGTGCAGTTTTGCACCGAAAGCCTGAGAGTGCAACGAGAGTCGGTCGCCGGGCGCCGACCGGCGGCTACCCGGGGCGGGTCATCCGGTGGTCGTGCGGCGGGCCGGACGCGACCGCGGCGCCCGGCGGGGCTCCGGTGCGGGCGACAGCGGCGATGCGGCAGGCGCGTCGCCGGCCGGCAGCCCTCCGGGCAGCCGCACCGGCGCGAGCCGCTGCAGCTGGGTCACGTGGCCCGGCTCGAGCTCGTCGAGGGATCCGACGCCGAGCAGCTTCATGGTGCGGCGCAGCTGGTCGGCGAGGATCTCGATCGCGCGGTCGACGCCGGGGCGCCCGCCCGCCATGAGCCCGTAGAGGTAGGCGCGGCCGATCATCGTGAAGCGGGCGCCGAGCGCGACGGCGGCGGCGATGTCCGAACCGGACATGATGCCGGTGTCGACGCCGATCTCGACATCGCCGCCGACCTCGCGGACCACGTGGGGGAGCAGGTGGAACGGGATCGGCGCGCGGTCGAGCTGCCGGCCGCCGTGGTTGGACAGGATGATCGCGTCGACGCCGAGGTCGGCGAGCTTCTTCGCGTCCTCGACGGACTGCACGCCCTTGATCGCGATCCTCCCTGGCCAGAGGCCGCGGATCACGTCGAGGTCGGCGAACGAGATCGACGGGTCCATGGCGGCGTCGAGCAGCTCGCCGACGGTGCCGCCGGTCGAGGACAGCGATGCGAACTCGAGCGGCGGGGTGGTGAGGAAGTCGATCCACCACCAGGGCCGCGGGATCGCGTTGACGATCGTGCCGAGCGTGAGCTGCGGCGGGATCGAGAAGCCGTTGCGCTTGTCGCGCAGCCGGGCGCCCGCCACCGGGGTGTCGACCGTGAACTGGAGCGTGTCGAAGCCCGCGGCGGCGGCGCGCTCGACCAGCCCGTAGGAGATGTCGCGGTCGCGCATCACGTAGAGCTGGAACCAGTTGCGCCCGTGCGGGTTCGCGGCCCTCACGTCCTCGATGGAGGTCGTGCCCAGCGTCGACAGCGTGAACGGGATGCCGGCGGCGCCCGCCGCGCCGGCGCCGGCGACCTCGCCCTCGGTCTGCATGAGGCGGGTGAAGCCCGTCGGCGCGATGGCGAACGGGAGCGCCGACGGGCCGCCGAGGATCTCGCGGCTCGTGTCGACGGTGTCGGAGAGCCCGCGCAGGATGCCGGGCGTGAACTCGATGTCGCGGAACGCCTGGCGCGCCCGCCGCAGCGAGATCTCCTCCTCGGCGGAGCCGTCCGTGTAGTCGAAGGCCGCCTTCGGCGTGCGGCGCTTCGCGATCATCCGGAGGTCGGCGATCGTCAGCGCGGCGGCGAGCCGGCGCTTGCGGCCGTCGAGCTCGGGCTTCTTGAACTTCATCAGCTCGAAGAGCTGGTCGGGCTTGGGGAGCTGGCGCTGCACCATGGGTCAGCCTTCCGTGGGACTCGGCGCCGGGGAGCGCGGGGCGGAGGTGCGCGGCTCGTACCGCTCGACGGGGAACGCACGGGCGACGAGCGCGCGCAGCGACTCGAGGTCGCCCGTGACGGCGCCGAGCGCCCTCGCCTGCACGAGCACGCTGCCGATCGCGGTCGCCTCGGTCGGGCCGGCGAGCACCGGCAGGCCGGTGGCGTCGGCGGTCAGCCGGCAGAGCAGCGCGTTGCGGCTGCCGCCGCCGACGATGTGCACGACACCGACGGGGCGGCCGGACAGCTCCGCTGCGGCGCGCACGGCTCGAGCGTAGGCCTCGGCCAGGCTGCGCAGGATGCTGAGCACGAGCTCGGGGCGGGTTCCCGGCACGGGCAGGTCGTGCGCGACGAGCCAGTCGGCGATGCGCCCGGGCATGCCGCCCGGGGCCAGGAAGGCCGGGTCGTCCGCGTCGAACACGGGCACCGGCGCGGTGACCGCGGCGGCCTGGTCGAGCAGGGCGCCGAGGTCGATCGGGGCGCCGTCGCGCTCCCACTCCCGGATCGACTCGCTGAGCAGCCAGAGGCCCATGACGTTGTGGAGGAAGCGCGTGCGGCCGTCGACGCCGCCCTCGTTCGTGAAGCCGGCGAGCCGGGCGGCCTCGGTGACGACCGGGCGCTCCGTCTCCACGCCGACGAGCGACCAGGTGCCGCTCGAGATGTACGCCCAGCCCGGCTCGAGCGCGGGCACGGCGGCGACGGCCGAGGCGGTGTCGTGCGAGCCGACGGCGAGCACGCGGGCCCGGGTGGCGCCGATGCCGCGCGCGGCCGCCGGCGCGATGCCGCCGAGGTCGGTGCCGGGCTCGACGAGCGGGGCGAGCAGCGAGGCCGGGATGCCGAGGGCGTCGAGCAGCGTCGCATCCCATGCCCCGTCCTCCACCGACAGCAGCCCGGTCGTCGAGGCGTTCGTGCGCTCGGCGGACTCGGTGCCGGTGAGCCAGTAGGCCAGCAGGTCCGGCAGCAGCAGCATCCGGTCCGCGAGCGCGAGCACGCCGGCCTCGCGGTCCGCGTCGAGCTGGAACAGCGTCGTGAACGGCAGGTGCTGCAGCCCGTTGTGCCGGTAGAGGTCGGCCGGGCCGATCCGGTCGTGCACGCGGCCGACGGCCGGCTCGGTGCGGTCGTCGCGGTAGGCGTAGGGCGTGCCGAGCAGCCGTCCGCCGCGCAGCAGGCCGTAGTCGACGGCCCAGGAGTCGATGCCGATGCCCGCGAGGTCCGGCTCGGCGCGGGCGGCCGCGGCGAGCCCCTCGACCGCGTCGCGGTAGAGCTCGAGCACCGACCAGTGCAGTCCGTCGAGCGTGCGCACGGGCCGGTTCTCGAAGCGTGCGACCTCGTCGAGCCGGATGCCGTCCTCGCCGACGTGCCCGAGCACGACCCGGCCGGAGGTCGCGCCGAGGTCGACCGCGGCGACGGCGACCGAGCCCGTCACCGGACGCCGTTCATCGCAGACCGCGCCATCAGCGGAGGAAGGCCGCCGCGACACCCGCGTCGACGGGGATGTGCAGGCCGGTGGTGTGGGAGAGGTCAGGCCCGGTGAGCACGGAGACCGCGTTCGCGACGTTCTCCGGCAGCACCTCGCGCTTGAGGATGGTGCGCTGCGCGTAGAACCTGCCGAGGTCCTCCTCGGGGATGCCGTAGGTCGCCGCGCGGTTCGCGCCCCAGCCCGACGCGAAGATGCCGGAGCCCTTGACGACGCCGTCCGGGTTGATGCCGTTGACGCGCACGCCGTGCTCGCCGAGCTCGACCGCGAGCAGCCGTACCTGGTGCGCCTGGTCCGCCTTCGTCGCGGAGTACGCGATGTTGTTCGGCCCCGCGAAGACGCTGTTCTTCGACGAGATGTAGACGATGTCGCCGCCCAGCGCCTGCTCGATGAGGATCGGCGCGGTCGCCTTCGAGACGAGGAACGAGCCCTTCGCCATGATGTCGTGCTGGAAGTCCCAATCGCGCTCGGTCGTCTCGAGCAGGGGCTTCGACAGCGAGACGCCGGCGTTGTTCACGACGATGTCGATGCCGCCGAAGGCGAGCACGGCGTCCTCGAGCATCGCGGCGATCGCCGCGGAGTCCGTGACGTCGACGGCGAGGCCGACCGCGACGTCCGTGCCGCCGATCTCCGCCGCGGCCGCCGCGGCCTTCTCCGCGTCGAGGTCGGCGATGATCACGCAGGCGCCGTCGGCGGCGAGGCGGGTGGCGATGGCCTTGCCGATGCCGGAGGCGGCGCCGGTGACGAGCGCGATGCGGGTCGCGTGCGATCGCGGCTTCGGCATCCGCTGCAGCTTCGCCTCCTCGAGCGCCCAGTACTCGATGCGGAACTTCTCCGCCTCGTCGATCGGCGCGTAGGTCGAGACGGATTCCGCGCCGCGCATGACGTGGATCGCATTGACGTAGAACTCGCCGGCGACGCGGGCGGTCTGCTTGTCGCGGCCGAACGACAGCATGCCGACGCCCGGCACGAGCACGATCGCCGGGTCGGCGCCGCGCATCGGCGGCGAGTCCGGCGTCGCGTGCCGCTCGTAGTACGCCGCGTAGTCGGCGCGGTAGGCCTCGTGCAGCTCGCGGAGCCGTGCGATCGAGTCCTCGATCGAGGCGTCGGCGGGCAGGTCGAGCAGCAGCGGCTTCACCTTGGTGCGGAGGAAGTGGTCCGGGCAGCTCGTGCCGAGCTCGGCCAGCGCCGGCGCCTTCTCGGACGCCAGGAACTCGAGCACGTCGTCGGTGTCGGTGAAGTGGCCGACCGCCGGGGCATCGTGCGAGGCGATGCCGCGGATCGTGGCCACGAGCGCGGCCGCCTTGGCGCGGCGCTCGGCCGGCGCGAGCGCCCCGAACCCGGCGCGCTCGCCGCCGAACGGCGCCGCGCTCCCGTGCTCGGCGAGATGCTGCTCCGCGGTGCGGATGATCCAGAGGCTGTTCGCCTCCGCCTCCTCGCTCGTGTCGCCCCACGCGGTGATGCCGTGGCCGCCGAGGATGCAGCCGATGGCCTCCGGATGCGCGTCGTGGAGCGCGGCGATGTCGAGGCCGAGCTGGAACCCGGGCCGCCGCCAGGGCACCCAGAGCACCTTCCCGCCGAAGGCGGCCTCGGTCAGCGCCGGGCCGTCGGCGGCCGTCGCGAACGCGATGCCGGCGTCCGGATGCAGGTGGTCGACGTGCGCGGCGTCGACGAGGGCGTGCATCGCGGTGTCGATCGACGGGGCCGCGCCGCCCTTGCCGTACAGGCAGTAGTCGAACGCGGCGACCATGTCGTCCTCGGTGTCGACCCCGCGGTAGGCGCCGCGCAGCGCGCGCACGCGGTCGAGCCGCAGCACGGCGAGTCCGGCCTCCGTCAGCGTGCCGAGGTCGCCGCCGGAGCCCTTCACCCAGAGCAGCTCCACCGGCTCGCCGGTCACCGCGTCGGGCGCGCTGCCCTTCGCGGAGGTGTTGCCGCCGGCGTAGTTCGTCACGCGGGGATCGGCGCCGAGCCGGTTGCTGCGGGCGAGGAGGTCGGAGGCGGTGCTCATGGGATCGTCCGTTTCGAGAAGAGGCCCTGCGCGGCCACCACGTCCGCGCAGGGGAGTCGGGGTCAGCGGCCGGGCAGGGCCGCGAGCTGGTCCTCCAGGTGGAAGACCTCGGTCAGGTGCGGGGCGGCCTGGTCGGCGCGGGCGCCGGGGAGCTCCGCGAAGAGCTCGGCCGAGGCGGCCTCCCACGCGGCGGTGCGCGGGTCGGCGGCGAGCGCGGCGGCGGAGGCCGCGTCGTCATCCGTCTCGTAGTAGCCGACGAGCAGGCCGTCGTCGCCGAGGAAGAGCGAGTAGTCGCGGCGGCCCGCGTCGCGGATCGCGGCGAGCATCTGCGGCTCGACGGCGCGGTGCCGCGCCACGTACTCCGCGATCCGATCCGGCCGCACCTGCAGCCGGAAGCAGACCCGCTGGGTCACGCGCCCCATCCCGCCTGGGTGCCGCCGACCCGGTCCGCGACGATCTGCGCGGCGTAGCCCGACGCGGCGTACGCGCGCATCGGGTCCTCCGGCAGGCCGCGCGACGCGCGCCACTCGGCGAGCGCGGGGCGCACGTCGGTCTGGAACGCGTCCATGAGCACGGTGTTCGCCTCGAGCACGTCGCCGGCCGCCTGTGCGGCTCCGAGCGCGTCCTGGTCGATGAGCAGTGCGCGCGCCGTCATCTCCTGCACGTTGAGCACGCTGCGGATCTGCCCCGGGATCTTGTCCTCGATGTTGTGGCACTGGTCGAGCATGAACGCGAGGTCGGGGCTGCCGAAGCCGCCGCCGCGGATGACCTCGGCGATGATGCGGAACAGCTGGAACGGGTCGGCCGCGCCGACGATGAGGTCGTCGTCGGCGTAGAAGCGCGAGTTGAAGTCGAACGAGCCGAGCTTCCCGAGCCGCAGCAGCTGCATGACGATGAACTCGATGTTCGTGCCGGGCGCGTGGTGGCCGGTGTCGAGGCAGACCATCGCCTTCGGCCCGAGGACGCTCACCTGGGCGAAGCTCGTTCCCCAGTCCGGCACGTCGGTGTGGTAGAACGCCGGCTCGAAGAACTTGTACTCGAGCACGAGCCGCTGATCGTCGCCGAGCCGCGCGTAGATCTGCGCGAGCGAGTCGGCGAGGCGGTCCTGGCGGGCGCGCATGTCGTCCTGGCCCGGGTAGTTCGTGCCGTCGGCGAGCCAGATCTTGAGGTCGCGCGAGCCCGTCGCGTGCATGATGTCGATGCACGCGAAGTGGTGGTCGATGGCCTTCCGGCGGATGCGGTCGTCGGCGTGCGTGACGCTGCCGAGCTTGTAGTCCTCGTCCTGGAACGTGTTCGAGTTGATCGTGCCGAGCTGCACGCCGTGCTCGGCGGCGTGCGCGGCGAGCACCGAGTAGTCGTCGACGGTGTCCCACGGGATGTGCAGCGCCACGGTCGGGGCGAGTCCCGTGTTCTTGTGCACCTGCGCCGCGTCCGCGACCTTCTCGAACGGATCGCGGGGCACGCCCTTCTGCGGGAACACGCGGAAGCGGGTGCCGGAGTTGCCGAAGGCCCATGACGGCAGCTCGATGGCGAGCTCCGCGAGCCGGTCGGCGACGGGATCGAGAATGGTCATGCATGCCTCCGATGACGGCGTTGTCCTGGGAGCGTGTCCTGGAGCAGATGGTGGTCGTGACGGACTCTGGGTGAATCGTTTCAAACACTAGGGCGAAGACGCGGAACCGTCAACTCGCGTCGCGGGGGTCCGACGACGGGCTCGGCGATCGCTATCGTGACCGCATGGGCGTGAGCGTGAGGGACGTCGCGCAGCGCGCCGGGGTCAGCGTCGGCACCGTCTCGAACGTGCTGAACCGGCCGGAGCGCGTGTCGCCGGATGCCCGGGATCGCGTGCTCGCCGCCATCGAGGAGCTCGGCTTCGTGCGCAACGACGCGGCCCGCCAGCTGCGCGCCGGCACGAGCCGGTCGATCGGCATGATCGTGCTCGACGCGGCCAACCCGTTCTTCAGCGACGTGGCCCGCGGCGCCGAGGCCGAGGCGGCCCTCGGGCACCACGGCGTGCTGCTCGGCAACAGCGGCGAGGATCCGTCGCGCGAGCGGATGTACCTCGACCTGTTCGAGGAGCAGCGGCTGCTCGGCCTGCTCATCTCGCCGATCGGCGACGTGACCGACCGGCTGCATCGGCTCCGCCGTGCCGGCACCCCCGCCGTGCTCGTCGACCGCCTCAGCTCGACGGGCGAGTTCAGCTCGGTCTCGGTCGACGACGTGGCCGGCGGTGCGATCGCCGCGCGGCACCTGCTCGACACCGGACGCCGCCGAATCGCGTTCGTGGGCGGTCCGCTCTCGCTGCGGCAGGTGTCCGACCGGCTCGAGGGTGCGGAGTCGGAGGTGGCGGGCACGCCCGGCGCCTCGCTCGAGGCCATCGTGACCGCCGGCCTCACGGTGGCGGAGGGCCGCCGCATCGGCGAGCGGATCGCCGCGCGCGCCCCGGGTCACCGGCCGGATGCGGTGTTCGCCGCGAACGACCTCGTCGCGATCGGCGTGCTCCAGGTGCTCGGCCTGCAGCGCGCGGCCGCCGTGCCGGAGGAGATCGCGCTCATCGGCTTCGACGACATCGGCTGGGCGGCCTCCGCCGTCGTGCCGATCAGCTCCGTGCGCCAGCCGGCCGAGCAGATCGGGTCGGCCGCGGTCCGCATCCTCGTCGAGGAGGCCGCGGATCGCAGCCGGGAGCCCGAGCGCGTGGAGTTCCAGCCGGAGCTGGTCGCGCGGGCATCGACCGGCGCCGCCGACGCGGGCTGAGCCCGCCTCAGAGGTGGTCGCGGCGCGAGCGCTCGCGGAACCGGGTGGGGCTGACCCCGCCGACCGCGCGGAACTGGCGGGAGAAGTAGAACGGATCCGGGTAGCCGACGGCTGCGGCCACCTCCGACACCGGCAGGTCGGTCGTGAGCAGCAGCTCGCGGGCCCGCGCGATCCGCAGCCGGCGGAGGTACTCGACGACGCCGAAGCCGGTGGCGGCGCGGAACAGCGCGGAGAAGTGCGAGGTGCTGAGCCCGGAGAGGCGCGCGAGCTCGCCGACCGCCATCGGCCGCGGGAGGTTGTCGCGCAGGTAGTCCTGCGCGATCCGGATGCGGTCGGCTGACCCGGCGGGGCCCTGCAGCCGGTCGGCGGCCATGAGCGCGAGCAGCCGCCAGGCGGCGCCGGCCGCGGCGTAGAGGCTCGCCGCGGTGTCGTCGCGCTCGAGCGCGACGACCGCCTGCTCGACGAGCGCCACGGCGCCGAGCGCGTCGCGCAGCGGCACGACGATCGCCCGCCCGTCCTCCCCGGCGATCGCGGCCACGAGCTCCGCCGCGTCGGTGCCGGTCGCGTGCAGCCACCAGATCGTCCAGGGCTCGGACTCGTCGGCGACGTAGCTGTGCGCGACGCCCGGCGGGATCACGGCGGCGTCGCCGGGGCCCACGCGGTGCTCGACGCCGTCGACCAGCAGGCGCCCGGCGCCGTCGGTGCAGACGAGCACGATCGCCTCCCGCGCCCCGGACGGACGCACTCGTCCGTGCGAGGCCGCGTGCGGGAAGTGCCCGGCATCCGTCACGAGCAGGCGGGCGGTGATGGGGGCGGCGAGGGCGGACCGGACGAGCGGCGCCGGCAGCACGCGGAGCCGCTCACCGGGGAAGCCGTCGCGCACGAGCATGCCGGCATGCTACGCCGCATCAGCGGATCGTCCAGGCGATCAGTCCAATCCGCCATTCAGCGCTGCCCGCCCCGGTGCCTACTCTGGCGGCGTGCTCACCGTCGAGCACCGCGAGGAGGCCGCCAGGACGGAACCGCGGCCGGCACCACCACTGCACGCAGACCCGCCAGTCGAGGAGGACATCTTGGCACCCACAGCAGAACTCACCCGCCGCGGCTTCATGACGGGGGCGCTCGCCCTCGGATCCGCCGCACTGCTCAGCTCCTGCGTCACCGCCGGCTCCGGCGGCGGCGCCGCGAAGACGGGGCTCACGCTCCAGTCGTCGCTCTCCGATCCCGCACCGAAGGCGGCGCTGTCGTCGCTGGTGAAGGCGTACTCGGGCGACGTCACGCTCAACACGGTCGCGATCGAGCAGTTCCGCGCCCAGCTCTCGACCTACCTCAGCTCGGGCAACCCGCCGGACGTGCTCACCTGGTACGCCGGCTCGGTGGCGCGGGACTACGCATCGAAGGGGTACCTGCTCGACCTGTCCGACATGTGGACGGGCAGCGGGGCCGCCTCGAAGTACTCCGCCGCGCTGAAGGACCTCTCGACGGACGCGAAGGGCCGCCAGATCTTCCTGCCGACGAACTACTACTGGTGGGGCGTCTTCTACCTGAAGTCGTCGTTCTCGAAGTGGGGCGTGACCCCGCCGGAGACCTGGGACGACTTCCTCGCGCTCTGCGAGAAGCTCAAGAAGCAGGGCATCAACCCGCTCTCGAACGGGATCGGCTCGACGCCGTGGATGGCGTCCGGCTGGTTCGACATCCTCGACCTCCGCATCAACGGCGCCGACTTCCACAAGGAGCTGCTCGCGGGCAAGCACTCGTTCGACTCGACCGAGGTGCGCAACGTGATGAAGCAGTACGCCGAGCTGGTGCCCTACTTCGACCCGAACATGACCTCGTACGCCTGGCAGGACGCGGTCACGCCGCTCGTGCAGGGCAAGAACGCCATGTACCTCACCGGCGCGTTCATCAGCCAGAACATCACCGACGGCGACCCGGACGACCTGGACTTCTTCACGGTGCCGATCATCGACAAGTCCATCCCGAAGGCCGAGGAGGCGCCGACCGACGGCTACTTCGCGAGCTCGAAGACGAAGGACGTGAAGGCCACGAAGGCGTTCCTGTCCTACCTCGCCGACCCGGCATCGCAGCAGAAGTTCATCGAGGACTCGAAGTCGTCGAACCTCCCCACGGCGCCCGACGTCGACGCGACGAAGTTCTCGCCGCTCGTGCAGAAGGGCCTGAAGATGCTCAACGAGACCGACCAGATCACGCAGTTCTTCAACCGCGACTCGTCCGACGCGCTGCAGACGACGGCCGACACCGCGCTGACGAAGTTCCTCGCGACGCCGGGGGATGTCGGCCAGATCCTCAAGGACTGGGAGACCGCGGCGAAGAAGGTCTTCGGCTCGTGACCTCGGCCGTGCACGCCCCGGCGCGGAGCGCGGCGGCCTCGACGCCCGCCCGCCCCGCGCCGCGGCGGGGCCGGCGGCTGCTCCGGCGCGTGCCGCCGGTGATCTGGCTGTTCCTGCTCATCCCGCTCGGCCTCGAGCTGGCCTGGGTGTTCTGGCCGGCCGTGAACAGCTTCTACGTGTCGCTGACGAAGTGGAACGGCGCCGGCGCCCCGGAGTTCATCGGGCTGCGGAACTTCCAGAACCTGCTGTCGGACCCGATCTTCGGCCAGGCGCTGCTCAACAACGTGATCTGGGTGGTCGGCTTCGGCGGGCTCTCGATCGTGATCGGCCTCGCGCTCGCCGTCGCGCTGAACCGGCCCCGCCGCGGCGTCGGGCTGTACCGCAGCGCGATCTACCTGCCGATGGTGTTCTCGCTCGCCGTGACCGGGCTGTTCTGGCGGCTGCTCTACCAGCCAGACGGCGCGGTGAACACGCTGCTCGGCGCGGTCGGCCTCGGCTCGCTCGAGCGGCAGTGGCTCGCCGACCCGACCACGGCGCTCGCGGCGGTGCTCGTCGCGGCCGTGTGGCGTCAGTGCGGCTACATCATGGTGCTGTACCTGGCGGGGCTGAAGGGCGTCGACCCGACGCTCGAGGAGGCCGCGGCGGTCGACGGCGCGAGCCGCTGGCAGCGCTTCTGGCAGATCGTCATGCCGCAGCTCAAGGGCGTCAACGCCGTCGTGTTCGCGGTCACGGTCATCGACTCGCTGCGCACGTTCGACATCGTCTGGGCGATGACGCGGGGCGGGCCGTACAACTCGACCCAGCTGCTGTCGACGTACATGTACCAGACGAGCTTCAGCGTGGTCGACCTCGGCTACGGGTCGGCGATCGCGGTCGTGATCTTCCTGCTCGCGATCGTCTTCATCATCGGCTACCTCGCCAACGCGACGAAGGAGCAGGACTGACATGACCGCCACCCCGCTCACCTCCGGCGCGCCGGCCGGTCGCGCCGCGACCGTCGTGCGGCGCACCCGCGCGCCCTGGCTGTTCCACGCGATCATGGCGCCGCTGTCGCTGCTCTGGATCGCGCCGATGGTGTTCGTCGCGATCGTCGCGTTCCGCTCCTTCGCCGACATCACCCGGAACGGGCTCGGCGCGCTGCCGGCCTCGTTCAGCCTCGACGGCCTCGTCACGGTCTTCACCGACGGACTCGGCGGCGGCGCGATCCTCAACAGCGTCATCGTCACGGTGTTCACCGTGTTCTTCTCGCTGCTGCTCTCGTCGTGGGCTGCGTTCGCGCTGAGCCGTTTCCGCATCCCGGGCCGCCGCGGCATCCTGCTCGCGATGCTCGCCGGCAACCTCCTGCCCCCGCAGATCCTGCTGATCCCGGTGGCGCGGATCGCGGAGGGCTACGGCATCGCCGACACCCTGTTCGCGCTGATCCTCGTGCAGGTCGCGTTCGGCCTCGGCTTCTACACGTTCGTGCTGCACGGGTTCATGCGCTCGATCCCCGACGAGATCTTCGAGGCAGCGAAGGTGGACGGCGCCGGCGAGCTGCGCACCTACCTGCGGATCGTGCTGCCGCTCACCCGCCCGTCGCTCGCGGCGCTCGGCGCGCTCGCCACGACCTGGATCTGGAACGACCTGCTCTGGGCGCTGACCGTGCTGCGCACCGAGACGAAGTTCCCGATCACGGCCGAGCTGCTCAACATCCAGGGCGGCTTCGTGAGCCAGTGGAACGTCGTCGCGGCGGGCGCGCTCGTCGCCGCCATCCCGACCGCGATCGTGTTCTTCGCCTTCCAGAAGCAGTTCGTCTCGGGCCTCACCCTGGGATCGAGCAAGTGAGCGCGGCGGAGTCCCCGCGATGACCGACCGGATGCGCACGCCGGCACGCGAGGGCCTGGTGCTGCCGGAGCCCCCGCCCGCCCTGCGCGCGCGGCTCGACGCGGGTCACGCGGTGATCTGGAGCGAGCCGATCACCATCCCGACCTACGAGCCGGACGAGCCGAGCCGCTACCCGATGTTCCTCGACCACCGCGTCTACCAGGGGTCGAGCGGCCGGGTGTACCCGCTGCCGTTCGTCGAGCGGATCGCGTCGGAGCCGGTGCCGCGGACGTGGCAGGCGGTGCACCTCGAGAACCGGTGGATGCGGCTCGTCGTGCTGCCGGAGCTCGGCGGGCGCATCCACATCGGCTACGACAAGCGCACCGGCTACGACTTCCTCTACCGCAACTCGGTGATCAAGCCGGCGCTGGTCGGCCTCGCCGGGCCGTGGATCAGCGGCGGGATCGAGTTCAACTGGCCGCAGCACCACCGCCCGGCCACCTACCTGCCCGTCCGCTGGCGGATCGACGAGGGCGTCGACGGCGAGGTGACCGTGTGGTGCTCCGACCACGATCCGTTCGCGCGCATGAGCGGAACGCACGGCATCCGGCTCCGCGATGACAGCGCCGTGCTCGACGTGGAGGTGGTGCTGCACAACCGCACGAGCGAGCGGCAGTCGTTCCTCTGGTGGGCGAACGCCGCGGTGCGGGTGCACGACGACTACCAGTCGTTCTTCCCGCAGGACGTGCGATTCGTCGCCGACCACGCCCGCCGCGCGATCACGGCGTTCCCCGCCGCGGATCGGCCGTACTACGGCGTCGACTACCCGGCGCGCGCCGCCGAGCGGCCCGGCGCCGACCGGATCGACTGGTACCGGAACATCCCGGTGCCCACCTCGTACATGATCGTCGACTCGCAGGAGGCGTTCTTCGGCGGCTACGACCACGCCGCCGGCGCCGGCTTCGTGCACTGGGCGGACCGCCGGATCTCGCCGGGCAAGAAGCAGTGGACCTGGGGCGACGCGCCGTTCGGCCACGCCTGGGACCGGCTGCTCACCGACGACGACGGCCCGTACGTCGAGCTCATGGCCGGCGTCTACACCGACAACCAGCCCGACTTCTCGTGGCTGCTGCCGGGGGAGACGAAGCGCTTCACGCAGCACTGGTACCCGCTGCCGGGGATCGGCGTCGCGCACCAGGCGACCCTCGACGCCGCGCTGCACGTCGACACGGGCGCCGAGGGCGTCGTCGCGCGCGCCGCGGTGACCCGCCCGGTCGGCGCGGCGGTGCTCCGGGTGCTCGACGCCGACGGGCGGGTGCTCGCGCTGCGGAGCGCGGCGCTCGAGCCGGGCGAGGTGCTCGAGCTGCGCGCGCCGGAGGCCGGCACGGCCGAGACGGCGGCGGTCGGCGCGGTCGAGCTGCGGGACGACGACCGCGGCGGTGCGCTGCTCGTGCGCTGGACGCCGCCCGCTCCGGTCGGCGGACCCGAGCCCTGGACGGCGTCCGAGCCGCCCGCGCCCGCCGAGGTGGAGTCGGTGGAGGAGCTCTGGCTGACCGGCGTGCACCTCGCCCAGTACCGGCATCCGACCCGGTCGCCGCTGCCGTACTGGCGCGAGGCGCTGCGGCGCGACCCCGGCGACAGCCGCGTCAACGTCGCGCTGGGGGAGCGCGCGCTGCGGGCGGGCGACTACGCCGCCGCGATCGCGCACCTCGAGACCGCGTGCCGGCGGCTCACGCTCCGCAACGGCAACCCGCGCGACACGGAGGCCTTCTACCTGCTCGGGCTGGCCCGGGTGCGGATCGGCGATCGCGACGGCGCGCGCCGGGCCCTCGCGACGGCCTCCTGGGACGGCCGCTGGGCCGTGCCCGCCCGCCTCGAGGCCGCGCGGCTCGACGCCGCGGACGGCCGGACCGGATTCGCGCTCGACGACGCGCTCGCGCTCCTCGCGGCCGCGCCGGCCGACCCGCGTGTCGCGGCGCTCGCCGTCGTCCTGCTCCGGCGGTCGGGGCGGGAGGCGGAGGCCGCGCGCGCGCTCGCCGCGGCGCGCGCGTCCGTCCCGCTCGACGCCCTGCTCGATCATCTGGCAGACGGCGTGCTCCCGCAGGACGCCGCGGCGATCGACGTCGGCCTCGACCTGGCCCGCGCCGGCGAGACGGATGCGGCGCTCGCCGTGCTCGACGCGGCGATCGCCGTCCCGCCGGGTGCGGGCGGCAACGTCGCTCCCGTCGCGCACTACCTCGCCGCGGCGCTGCTCGACCGGCGCGGACGGCCCGCGGAGGCCGCGGAGCGCCGGGCGATGGCGCGGGCCGCGGACCGCGACTGGTGCTTCCCGTCCGGGCTCGACGCCCACGACGCCCTCGCCGCCGCGCTCGAGGCGGAGCCGGGCGACGCGGTGGCGGCGCAGCTGCTCGGCACCCTGCTCTACGACGCCGGTCGCCGGCGCGAGGCGGTCGAGCTCTGGCGCCGCGCGCTCGAGACGGGCGCCGACGATCCGGTGCTGCTGCGGAACGCCGCCGTGGCGGCCTACAACGTCGAGCACGACGACGGGCGCGCGGTCGAGCTGTACGAGCGGGCGCTGACCGCCGATCCGGACGACGCCCGGCTGCTCTTCGAGCGCGACCAGCTCGCCGCGCGGCTCGGCGAGACCGGCGCGATCCGGCTCGCCAGGCTCGAGGCGCGGCGCGGGCTCGTGCCCCGGCGCGACGACCTGCTGGTCGAGTTCGCCGACCTGCTCACCGCGTCCGGCCGCGCGGCCGAGGCGCTCGGGCTGCTCGAGGGGCGCCGCTTCCAGCCGTGGGAGGGCGGGGAGGGGCGGGTGCTCGGCGCCTGGGACCGTGCGCGGGACGCGCTCGGTCTCGGCCTCGGCGACCCGCCGGAGAGCCTCGGCGAGGCGCGCCCGGTCGCCGTGCCGCCCGTCGCCCGGCACGACGACGGACGGGTCGACTACTTCGCGACGAGCCTGCCGGAGCTGCTGCTGTTCGCCCGCGAGGATGCGGACTGAGAGCTCCGGCCGGCCCGGCGCGGTCGTCGGGCCCTACGGCACCCGGTAGCCGGCCGCGGTGAAGAGGCGGTACCACTCCGGGCGGGTGAGTCGCACGTCGCTGCCGGCGGCGGCATCCTGCACGCGCGACGGGGTCGTCGTGCCGAGCACGGTCTGGATGCCGGCCGGGTGGCGCGAGATCCACGCGACGGCGATGCCGGTCGGGGTCACGTCGTACTTCGCCGCGAGCTCGTCGAGGGCGTCGTTGAGCTCCGGGTAGGCCTTGCGGTCGCCGAGGAAGACGCCGTCGAAGAAGCCCTTCTGGAACGGCGACCAGGCCTGCAGCGTGATGCCGTTGAGGCGCGCGTAGTCGAGCAGGCCGTTGTCGCGGTCGATCGACTGGTCGAGCCCCTGCATGTTCGTCGCGACGCCGGAGGCGATGATCGGCGCGTGCGTGATGCTGAGCTGCACCTGGTTCACCACGAGCGGCTGCGCCACCGCGGTCTTGAGCAGGTCGACCTGGTACGGCGTGTGGTTCGAGACGCCGAAGTTGCGCACCTCGCCGGAGGCGGCGAGCTCGTCGAACGCGGCGGCGACCTCCTCCGGCTCGACGAGCGCGTCGGGCCGATGCAGCAGCACGACGTCGAGGTAGTCGGTCTTGAGCGCCTTCAGCGAGGCGCGCACGCCCTCGAGGATGTGCTCGCGCGAGAAGTCGAAGTAGCCGTCGCGGATGCCGACCTTCGACTGGATGACGATCGACGCGCGCTCGGCGTCGCTCAGCGTGATCGCGTCGCCCCACCGCCGCTCGCAGCCGTGGTCGCCGCCGTAGATGTCGGCGTGATCGAAGTAGGTGATGCCGGCCTCGAGCGCGGTGTCGACGAGCGTCCGGATCGCGGGCGCCTCCATCTGGTCGATGCGCATCAGGCCCAGGATCACGTCCGAGGCCCGCAGGTCGGTCTGGGGCAGGTCGAGCATCCTCATGAGAACTCCTTCGTCCGGTGGTGGGGGTGGGCGTCGACGGGCGCGGCCGCGCGGGCCGCGCCGTCGAGCGGGTCAGTCGGCGACGATCGCGAGCGCGTCGATCTCGACGAGCATGGCGGGATCGGGCAGCTCGGCGCCGACGGTCGTGCGGGCCGGCAGCACGCCGCTCGGCACGTGCTCGGCGAGGAAGGCGGCGTAGGCCTCGTTCATGGCGGCGAAGTCGGCCTGCGTGCGCAGGTAGACGCGCAGCATGACGACGTCCTCGAACGTGCCGCCGCCGGCCTCGACGACCGCGAGCACGTTGCGGAGCGTGCGGGTCGTCTGCGCCCCGACGTCGCCCTGAGCGACGTACTCGCCGGTGGCCGGATCGGCGGGACCCTGGCCGGAGACCTGCAGGTACTGGCCCTTGCGGACGCCCTGGGAGAGGACCGGGCGCGCGGCCGGCGCGCCGGTGGTCTCGATGCGGTGCTTGAGCATGTCGGAGGCTCCTTCCGAGTCCACGCTACCGGCGAGCGCCGGGGAGCCGCCCGGTAGCGTTGATCGCGATGGACCCGATCACGCTCAGCCCACGGACGAAGTCGATCCCCCCGCGGTTCTGGGGGCGCGCCGCCGACGAGGTCGCGGAGGAGCGGCCGGCGCTCGCCGACTTCTCGACGCCGCTCGTGACGATCGACCGCGAGGCCGAGCGCGCCAACGTGCGCGCGGTCTTCGACTGGGCTGCCGAGCACGGGCTCGAGCTCGCCCCGCACGGCAAGACGACGATGGCGCCCGAGCTCTGGGCGCACCTCCTCGACGCCGGCGCGACGGCCCTGACCGTGGCGACGCCGTGGCAGGCGCAGGTCGCCCGCTCGACCGGGGTGCGCAGCATCCTGCTCGCGAACGAGATCGCCGACCCGGCCGGCATCGCCTGGCTGCGGCAGGAGCTCGACGCCGACGAGCACTTCGAGTTCGCCTGCTGGATCGACTCGCCCGCGGGGCTGGCCGCGCTCGCCTCCGCCCCGGGCCGGCGCCCCGTCGACGTGCTCGTCGAGCTCGGCTCCCCCTCCGGCCGCGCGGGGCTCCGGAGCGCCGACGACGCGCTCGCCCTCGCCTGGGCGGCGGCGCGCGAGCCGTCCGTCCGCCTGCTCGGCGTCGCCGGCTGGGAGGGCGCGCTCGCCGACGACCGCTCCGCGGAGTCCGTCGCCCGGGTGCGCGGCTTCCTCGACGAGCTCGTGGCGCTGCTGCGCACGCTCGTCGACTTCGAGCTGATCGGGGTCGAGCGCCCGATGATCAGCGCCGGCGGCTCGGCCTACCCCGACCTCGTGGCCGAGGCCTTCGCGCCGCTCGGCGAGGGCGTGCGGCGGGTGCTGCGCTCCGGCGCGTTCCAGGCGCACGACGACGTGCACTACCGGCACCTGTCGCCGTTCGCCGACCGGCTGCGTCCCGCCCTCAGCGGCTGGGCGCGGGTGCTGTCGCGGCCGACCCCGACGCTCGCGCTGCTCGACGGCGGCAAGCGCGACTTCGCAAGCGACCTCGATCTGCCGGTGCCCCTCGCCTCGGACGGCTCGCCGCTGCCCGGGGCGCGCATCACCGCGCTGAACGACCAGCACGCGTTCCTCGAGCTGCCGGCCGAGAGCGGCCTCGCGGTCGGCGACGTCGTGCGGCTCGGGCTCTCGCATCCGTGCACCACCTTCGACAAGTGGCGCGTCATCCCGGTGATCGACGGCGCGGACCGCGCGGACGCCCGCGTCGTGGGCTTCGTCGAGACGGTCTTCTAGGCCCGCCGATGGAGCGCATCCTGCTCGCCGGCGGCGAGGTCGTCGACGGCACCGGGCGGCCGCGCGAGCGGGCCGACGTGCTGGTCGAGGGGGAGCGGATCGTCGCGGTGCTGCCGCGCGGCGCCGGCCGGGCCCCCGCCGATGCGCGGGCCGCCGACGCGCCGGCGGTCGACGCGCTGATGATCGACGCGACCGGGCTGGTGATCGCGCCGGGCTTCGTCGACATGCACGCGCACTCCGACCTCGCGCTGCTCGCCGACGCGGACCACCTGGCGAAGCTGTCGCAGGGCGTGACGACCCAGGTGATCGGCCAGGACGGCATCGGCTACGCGCCGGTGGACGACGCCGCGCTCGCGCTGGTCCGCCGCCAGATCGCCGCCTGGAACGGCGACCTCGACGACGCGGACTTCGACTGGCGCGGCATGGCCGACTACCTCGACCGGCTCGACGACGGCATCCCGACGAACGCGGTCGTGCTCGTGCCGCAGGGCAATCTCCGGCTGCTCGTCGTCGGGGCGGACGACCGGCCGGCGACGCCGGACGAGATCGCCGTCATGCGCGACCTGCTGCGCGACTGCCTCGCGGCCGGGGCCGGCGGGATGTCGAGCGGGCTGACCTACACGCCGGGGATGTACGCCTCCACCGACGAGCTCGTCGCCCTCGCCGAGGTCGTCGCGGAGGCCGGCGGCTATTGGGCGCCGCACACGCGCGGCTACGGCGGCGGGGCGCTCGCCGCGTACGCGGAGGCGCTCGACGTCGGCCGCCGATCCGGGTGCCCGGTGCACCTGACGCACGCGACCATGAACTTCGCGCCGAACCGCGGCCGCGCCGCCGAGCTGCTCGCGCTCGTCGATGCCGCGCTCGCGGACGGCGTCGACGTGACGCTCGACACCTACCCCTATCTCCCCGGTGCGACCACGCTCGCGGCCCTGCTGCCGAGCTGGGCGCACTCCGGCGGACCGGACGCGACGCTCGCGCGGCTCGCCGACGCGGGGGAGCGGGAGCGCATCCGCGTCGCGCTCGACGAGACCGGATCGGACGGGGCCCACGGCGAGGTCGTCGACTGGTCGGCCATGCAGGTCGCCGGCGTCGCCGGGGCGGACTTCTCCTGGACGGTCGGGCTGACGATCGCCGAGGTCGCGGAGCGGTCCGGACGGCCCGCGACGGCCGCCGCGCTCGACCTCATGCGCGACGACCGGCTCGGCACCGGCATCCTCATGCACATCGGCGACGAGGACAACGTGCGCGCGATCATGCGGCATCCGCGCCACTGCGCCGGGAGCGACGGCATCCTCGTCGGGGCGCGGCCGCACCCGCGCGCGTGGGGCACATTCCCCCAGTACCTCGGCCGCTACGTGCGCGAGCTCGGCGTGCTGAGCCTCGAGGAAGCCGTGCGGCACCTGGCCGGAACCCCGTCGCAGCGGCTCGGCCTGGCCGACCGCGGTGTCGTCCGCGAGGGCGCCGTCGCCGACCTCGTGCTGCTCGACCCCGAGACGGTGGCGCCGGGCGCCACGTTCGAGGATCCCCGGCGGCAGGCCGTCGGCATCCCGTACGTGCTCGTCGGCGGCCGGATCGCGATCGACGACGGCGTCCGGACGGACGCCGTCGCCGGCCGCGTGCTGCGCTGAGCCGGTGCGGAGCTACTTCGTCGGGTCGAGCTCGGCCTTCGCGTCCGCCGCGTAGTCCTCGACCTCCGGGTCGCGGTGCACGCCGCCGGAGAGCGCGTACTCCTCCTCGGGCGCCAGCACGAGGCGGTGGCGGCCGTAGACGGCGAAGGCCAGCAGCCCGATCACGTAGACCACCGCGATGGCCGCGATGGCGATCTGGTAGCCCGGGTTGAACAGGAACGCCACGAAGATCACCGCGGAGATGACGCCGGCGACGACCGCGCCGACGACGCCGGTCGGGCTGCGGTACGGGCGCACCACGTCGGGGCGGCGCACCCGCAGCACGACGAACGAGATCATCTGCATGAGGTACGAGACGACCGCGCCCCAGATCGCGATGTTGAGCTCGATCGCGCCAGCGACCGCGCCGACGCCCTCGCTGGCGGCGGTGATCGCGTCGACGATCACGAGCAGCAGGAAGCCGATCACCGCGCCGGTCACGAGGGCGAGCACCGGCGTCTGGCGCTTCCCGGTGAGGGAGAGGAACCGCGGGTAGTAGCCGGCGCGCGAGAGCGAGTAGAGGTTGCGGCCGTAGGCGTACATGATGCCCTGCAGCGAGGCGAGCAGGCCGATGAGCGCGAGGATCGCGAGCACGCCGGTGAGCCCCTCCGGCACCATCGCGCGGAACCCGTCGAGCAGCGGCTCGCCGGACTCCTGCGTCGCCGTCGCGCCGAGCACGCCGGTGTTGACGATGAAGACGGCCACCGCGCAGATCGCGAGCGTGATGAGCCCGACGATGCCGGCGCGCGGGATGATCCGCTGCGGGTCGTGCGTCTCCTCCGCCGCGAGCGGCAGCTCCTCGATGCCGAGGAAGAACCACATGGCGAACGGGATGACGAGCAGCACCGGGCCGAAGCCGTTCGGCAGGAACGCCGAGTTGCCGTCCGTCGGCTTCACGTCGAAGAGCTTGTCGACCGAGAACGAGCCGGTGGCGAAGGCGACGACCACGAAGGCCGCGAGGATCGCGATCGCGATGATCGACACGACGATCGCGAGCCGGAAGCCGATCGAGGCGCCGAGGCCGTTGACGAGCACGAACAGCACGTAGAGCCCGGCGTAGAGCAGCCACCCGGGCAGCTGGATGCCGAAGAACGCGCCGAGCGCGCCGTTGAGGTAGCCGGCCGAGAAGTACACGACGACGGCCGTGGTGACGACGTACTCGATCGACTCCGCGAGTCCGGTGACGAAGCCGCCCCAGGGGCCGAGCGCCGCACGGGCGAACGAGTAGGCGCCGCCGGTGTGCGGCATGGCCGCCGACATCTCGCCGATCGAGAACAGCATGCAGAAGTACATGACGATGACGATCACCGTGGCGATCGCCATGCCGCCGAAGCCGGCGGTCGCCGTGCCGAAGTTCCAGCCGGAGAACTCGCCGGAGATGACGGCCGCGACGCCGATGCCCCAGATCCCCCAGAAGCCGGCGGAGCGCTTGAGCGTCCGCTTCGCGAAGTAGTCCTCGCCCTGGGCGGAGTAGGTGGCGCCGGAGCGCTGGGTGGTACCTGACATGGAGCGTCCTTCCTTCGAGGGACGGCCGCGACCGCGGGGCGGCGGACGGCACCGGGGGATGTGACCCCGAGTGTGCCGATCAAAGGTAGGTCGTGTCTACCTTTGGATGTTAAAGGCTGGTTACACTGCCGCCGTGAGCGGTCGTCCGACCGGCTCCCCGACACGACGAGGAGGACCGGCATGGGCGTGCGCTCCGGCAACCTGACCCTGGAGGAGCTCGAGGCGGGCATCGACCGCGGCGAGTTCGACACCGTGATCGTCGCCTTCGCCGACATGCAGTCTCGGCTCGTCGGCAAGCGGGTCTCCGCCCGCCTGTTCCGCGAGGACGTCGCGCACCACGGCGCGGAGGCGTGCAACTACCTGCTCGCCGTCGACGTCGAGATGAACACCGTCGACGGCTACCGGCTGTCGTCGTGGGAGACCGGCTACGGCGACATGGTGCTGAAGCCCGACTTCGACACGCTCCGCGTCATCCCGTGGCTGCCCGGCACGGCGCTCGTCATGGCCGACCTGCAGAACCTCGACGGCACGCCCATCCCGCAGAGCCCGCGCGAGGTGCTGCGGCGCCAGCTCGCCCGGCTCGAGGAGCGCGGACTCGTCGCGCACGTCGGCACGGAGCTCGAGTTCATCGTCTTCGAGGACAGCTTCCGCGGCGCCTGGGCGAAGGGCTACCGCGACCTCACCCCGGCCTCCGACTACAACATCGACTACGCGCTGCTCGCATCGACGCGGATGGAGCCGCTGCTGCGCGACATCCGGCTCGGGATGGAGGGCGCCGGCTTGTACTGCGAGGGCGTCAAGGGGGAGTGCAACCTCGGCCAGCAGGAGATCGCGTTCCGCTACGCCGAGGCGCTCGCCACCTGCGACAACCACTCGATCTACAAGAACGGCGCGAAGGAGATCGCCGACCAGCACGGCCAGGCGCTGACCTTCATGGCGAAGTTCAACGAGCGCGAGGGCAACAGCTGCCACATCCACCTCTCCGTGCGCTCGGCCGACGGCGAGGCCGTGATGGCGGGCGACGGCGAGTACGGCTTCTCGCCGCTCATGGAGCACTGGATCGCGGGGCTGCAGGCCCACCTGCGCGAGCTCACGCTGTTCTTCGCCCCGAACATCAACTCCTACAAGCGCTACGCGGACGGCTCGTTCGCGCCGACCGCGGTCGCCTGGGGCACCGACAACCGCACCTGCGCGCTCCGCGTCGTCGGCCACGGCGCCGGCCTCCGCGTCGAGAACCGCGTGCCGGGCGGCGACGTGAACCCGTACCTCGCGGTCGCGGCGATCATCGCGGCCGGCCTCGACGGCATCGAGAACGAGCTCGCCCTGCCCGAGCGCTTCGTCGGCAACGCCTACGGATCGGACGCGCCCCGGGTGCCGGCCACGCTGCGCGAGTCCGCCGGCCTGTTCGCGGAGTCGGACCTCGCGCGCGCCGCGTTCGGCGACGACGTGGTCGACCACTACCTCAATGCGGCGCAGGTCGAGCTCGCGGCGTTCGACGCGGCCGTCACCGACTGGGAGCGGGTCCGTGGCTTCGAGCGCTTCTGAGCCGGGCGGGGCCGCCGCCGTGCGTCCCGTGATCGGCCTGACCACCTACCTCGAGCAGGCGCAGACCGGCGTCTGGGACGTGCCCGCCGCGTTCCTGCCGAAGGTGTACTTCTCGGCCGTCACGGCCGCCGGCGGGATCGCCGTGCTGCTGCCGCCCCAGCCGGTCGACCCCGGGGTCGCGGAGCGCGTGCTCGAGGGCCTGGACGGGCTCATCATCACCGGCGGCAAGGACGTCGACCCGGCGCGCTACGGCCAGGCCGCGCATCCGGAGACCGACCCGCCGCGCCGCGACCGCGACGACTGGGAGGACGCGCTGCTCGCCGCGGCGATCGAGCGGGAGCTGCCGTTCCTCGGCATCTGCCGCGGACTGCAGGTGCTCAACGTGCTGCGCGGCGGCACCCTGCTGCAGCACCTGCCCGACGTGCTCGGCTCGACCCGGTACAACGCCGGCGGCGGCGTCTTCACGGTGAACGAGGCCGGCGTCGACGGCGGCTCGCGCCTCGGCGCCCTGCTCGACGACCAGGCCTCGATCGACGTGCGCAGCTATCACCACCAGGCCGTCGACCGGGTGGGGGCGGGGCTGAAGGTCTCGGCGCGGTCCTCCGACGGCGTCGTGCAGGCCGTCGAGCTCGACGACGTGCCGTTCGGCGTCGCCGTGCAGTGGCATCCGGAGGAGGACCAGGACTCCGACCTGCGGCTGTTCGCCGGCCTCGTCGAGGCGGCGCGCGGCTACCGCGCGGCCCGCGAGCAGGGCGTCGGCAGCGCGCGGCGCCAGGCGGTCGGCGCATGACCGACCTGCTCGAGGTCGTCGATCCGCGCGACGAGACGCTCGTCCGCGCCGTCGAGGCCGCCGGCCCCGCCGAGGTGGATGCCGCGGTCGCGCGCGCCGTCGCCGCGCAGTCCCGCTGGGCGGGGCTCGCGCCGGTCGACCGGGCCCGGGCGCTCCGCCGCTTCGCCGCGGCCGTGGACGGCGCCGTCGAGGAGCTCGCGCAGCTGCAGGTGCGCGAGGCCGGGCATCCGATCTCCTCCGCGCGCTGGGAGGCCTGCCACGTGCGCGACGTGCTCGAGTACTACGCCGGCGCGCCCGAGCGGCTGCTCGGCGCGCAGATCCCGGTGGCCGGCGGCGTCGACCTCACGTTCGCCGAGCCCCTCGGCGTGATCGGCGTGATCGTGCCGTGGAACTTCCCGATGACGATCGCGTCGTGGGCCTTCGCCCCGGCGCTCGCGGCAGGCAACGCCGTCGTGCTGAAGCCGGCGGAGTGGACGCCGCTCACGGCCCTGCGGCTCGCCGAGCTGGCGGCGGAGTCCGGCCTGCCAGAGCACCTGCTCCAGGTCGTGCCCGGACGCGGTCCGGTGGCCGGCATGGCGCTCGTCGAGCATCCGCTCGTCGCGAAGATCGTCTTCACCGGATCGACCGCGACCGGCACCCGAGTGGCGGCCGCCGCGGCCGCGCTCGTCAAGCCGGTCACGCTCGAGCTCGGCGGCAAGAGCGCGAACATCGTCTTCGCCGACGCGGATCTCGAGCGCGCCGCCGCGACGGCGCCCGGCTCCGTGTTCGACAACGCCGGGCAGGACTGCTGCGCGCGCAGCCGGCTGCTCGTCGAGCGGCGCGTGCTCGACCGCTTCCTCGAGCTGCTCGAGCCGGCGGTCGCGGCCTGGCGGGTCGGCGATCCGCGCGACGAGGCGACCGAGATGGGGCCGCTCGTGTCGCGCGCGCACCACGACCGCGTCAGCGCCTTCCTCGAGCTCGGCACGCCGGTCGCCTTCCGCGGCAGCGCACCGGACGGACCCGGCTGCTGGATGGCGCCGACGGTGCTGCTGCCGGGTTCGCGCGACGACCGCGTCGTGCGCGAGGAGATCTTCGGCCCGGTCGTGAGCGTGCTGCCGTTCGACGACGAGGCGGATGCGCTGGCGCTCGCGAACGACTCCGCCTACGGGCTCTCCGGGTCGATCTGGACCCGCGATGTCGGCCGCGCGCTGCGCGCCGCCCGCGCCGTGCGCGCCGGCACGCTCAGCGTCAACTCGCACTCGTCGGTGCGCTACACCACGCCGTTCGGCGGGATGAAGCGCTCCGGCCTCGGCCGCGAGCTCGGGCCGGACGCCCCGCTCGCCTTCACCGCGACGAAGAACGTCTTCCTCGCCGACGACTAGGAGCACCATGGACCTCACCTCCCGCCTCGCCGGCCGCGTCGCCGTGATCACCGGCGGCGCGAGCGGCATCGGCCTGGCCACGGCGCGGCGGATGCACGCCGAGGGCGCGCGCATCGTCATCGGCGACCGCGATCCGGTGACCGGCGCGGCCGCGGCCGCCGAGGTCGACGGCCTGTTCGTGCCGGTCGACGTGGCCGACAAGGGGCAGGTCGACGCGCTCTTCGACACCGCCGCGCGCGAGCTCGGCTCGGTCGACATCGCCTTCAACAACGCCGGCATCTCGCCCGCCGACGACGACTCGATCGAGACGACGGAGCTCGACGCCTGGGACCGCGTGCAGCTCGTCAACCTCACGAGCGTCTATCTGTGCTCGCGCGCCGCCCTGCGGCACATGGTGCCGCAGGGCCGCGGCTCGATCATCAACACCGCGTCGTTCGTCGCCGTGCTCGGCTCGGCCACCTCGCAGATCTCGTACACCGCGTCGAAGGGCGGCGTGCTCGCGATGAGCCGCGAGCTCGGCGTGCAGTTCGCGCGCCAGGGCATCCGCGTCAACGCGCTCTGCCCCGGACCGGTGAACACGCCGCTGCTGAAGGAGCTGTTCGCGAAGGACCCGGAGCGCGCCGCGCGCCGGCTCATCCACGTGCCCGTCGGCCGGTTCGCCGAGCCGGAGGAGCTCGCCGCGGCCGTCGCGTTCCTCGCCAGCGACGACGCGTCGTTCATCACCGCATCGACGTTCCTCGTCGACGGCGGCATCAGCTCCGCCTACGTCACGCCGCTCTGAGCCGGCGACCCCTCCGCCGATGAGCTCCCACGCCGACGACGCCGATGGGTCTGCCCGCCCGGTGCTGCGACGCGTCGTGCTCCGGCCGGTGGACGCGGGGAACGCGCTCGAGCGGACGACCGCGCGGCTGCTGCAGACGATCCGCCTCGGCGCCGTCGCGCCCGGCCAGCCGCTGCCTCCGGAGCGGGAGCTCGCGTCGGACCTCGGCGTGAGCCGTGACACGGTGCGCCAGGCCCTCCGCGAGCTCGGGGACGCCGGCTACGTGGTGACCCGCCGCGGCCGCTACGGCGGCACGTTCGCGGTCGACCCGCTGCCGCCGGCCGCCGCCGTCTCGGCCGCGGAGCTCGACGCGGTGCTCGGGCTGCGGGCGGTGCTCGAGCCCGGTGCGGCGCGGGCCGCCGCAGCGCGGGCGCTTTCCGCGGAGGAGGAGGCCGCGCTCCGGCGGGCGCTCGACGACACGATCGCGGCCGGCCCCGACGACTACCGCCGCGCCGACACGGAGCTGCACCTCGTGATCGCGCAGCTCGCCGGCATCCCGCCGCTCGTGCCGCTCGTCGTCGACAGCCGCACGCGGATGACGGAGCTGCTCGACCGGTTCCCGCTGCTCGGCGGCAACATCGACCACTCCACGGCGCAGCACCGCGCGGTCGTGACCGCGATCCTGGACGGCGATGGGGATGCGGCCGACCGGGCCATGCGGGAGCACCTGGCCGGCTCCGAGGAGCTCGTCCGGGGCTTCCTGGGCTGAGGCGGCGCGCCTCAGGAGGCGTCGGGCGGCGGGTCCGTCGGCGGCGTGCGGGGCTTGCGCGGCGCCCGAGGGGTGCGCGGCGTCGTCGTGCCGCCGGTCGCGGCCGTGCTGCGGCGCGCGCGTGGGGGCTTCGGCGCGGCGGTGCCGGCC
>NZ_JBXASM010000017.1:0-50201 GCF_058809295.1 Schumannella sp. GW821-FHT10F01 | reverse complement strand
GCGACGGGCCGCACCCGCCGCGGCCCGCCGGCCGATCGCATCGAGCCGGAGCTCCCGGGCGTCGACCGGCGCACCACCGCGCTCGACCGTCGCGGCGCGGCCTTCGCCCGCCAGCCGGACCACCGTCGCCGCGCGGAGGCCGGGCGGCTCGCCGCCGCTCCAGCCGATCGTCACGGTCGCGTCGTCGACGCGGAGCTCGAACGCGTCGTGCTGCCCGGCCTCGACCGGCACCGGCAGCGCGTCGATCCAGCGCTCGTCCTCCGGGCGGACGACCCGGAGCCGTGCCGGCGGGAGGCGAGCGCAGAGCTGCACGGCCAGCGCGCGGGCGACGGCCCGCGCGCTCTCCGGCTGCCCGATCACGTGCATGCCGCCGGCGGCATCGATCGCGAGCGGCGCCCGGAGCCGCGTCACCCGGTCCGCGAGCTCCGTGACGGCCTCCTCTCCCGCCACGAGCTCGTCGACGCCGTCGAGCGCCGCGCCGCTCGGGATCTCCGCCGTGCCGATCCGCACGGCGGTCGGATGGGCGTCGCGCCAGAGCAGCGACGGCGGGAGCTCGCCGACCTCGACCGCGGCGGGGACGAGGAGCGCGAGCCGCGAACGCTCCGAGTCCAGGGCGGCATCGAGCTCGGCCGCCAGCGCCGCGAGCCGCCGCGCCAGCCGCGCGCGCTCGACCCGGTCGTCCCGGCGCCGGCGGATCCGCCGGTCCGCGGCGGAGCCGGCGGCCATCACGGGGCCGAGCACCGCGAACAGCAGCATGCTCGGCGATCCCGTCACCGCCCAGAGCACGAGCGCGAGTCCGAGCGGCGCGAGCGAGGCCAGCAGCGGCAGGCCGCCCCGCTGCTCGCGAGCCGGGAGCCGGGGCGCGGTCCGGCGGAGCGGAGTCGGGGCGAGGGGGTCCATCCGGACAGCCAACCGCAGCGTGCTCCCGTCCGCCGCGCGATCGCCGGCATCCGTGCGGAGCCGGCGGAGCGGTCGCCCGGTGGAGGAGGGGTCAGCTCACGACGAAGAACTGCTCGCCGATGTCGATGCGCGTGCCCCGCGGCACGAGGTAGCGGCGGCCCGGCGTACAGCGCTGCGGCTGCTCGTCGGGCGGGCGGATGACGCTGCCGTTCGTCGAGAAGCGGTCGCTGACCCAGAACCGGCCCTCCTGCTGGCCGAACTCGAGGTGGGTCTTGGAGACCGAGCGCCCGGCGTCGAAGAGCGTCACGAGGTGGTCGACGTACTCCCCCGGCTCCGCGGCGGGATTCCGGCCGACCAGCCCGGTGCCCGTCACGAGCACGCTCTCGCCCGTGCTGAACTGCAGCACCCACACCGCCGGGGCGCCGGCGGGCGCTCCGGCCGCACGGTCGCGGTCGGCAGGGCGATCGGACGCCGGCGGCGCCGTCGTCGGCACGGGCAGGATCGGCGGCGCCGGCGTCGCGGGGCGGGTGGACAGGGCCGGTGCGGCCGGCGGATCCGCTGGGGCGTCGTCCGCCCAGTCGGGCTCGTCGTCCGATCCGGCGGAGCCGGAGTCGTCCGCCGGTTCCGCGGCGGCTGCGTCCGCGCCCGAGGCAGGACCGACCAGGTCGTCGGGCTCGGCGGCCCGCTCATCCTCGCCCGGAGGATCGACCGGCTCCACCACCCCGGTGTCGCCCGCGTCGGCGGCCGGCACGACCTCCACGTCGCGGAACCCGGGCCGGGTCACCTCCTCCGGACGCGCGGCCGGGGATGCGGGCGGGATCGGGGCGAAGCGCGGGCGCGGAGTCGTCCGCTCGCCCGGGGCGGGCGCGGCGGTCGAGCGTCCGCAGACGCCGCAGAACAGGGCACCCGACGGCAGCACGGTGCCGCAGTGGCGGCAGGCGATCACGGCCGGTCCCCCGTCCGGTCGGCGCCGGGGCGCGCCCACAGCCGGCGCACGTCGAAGCCGCCGAGCGAGCGGAGCGACACGATGGCGCGGAAGCGGTCGCGCCGCGTCATCCCGCGTCCGAGCGAGTCGGCGAGGTCGCCGAACGCGACCCAGACGCGGTCGGCCTCTGCGCCGTCCGCTCCCCCGGGCGCGAAGACCGCGCGATCGGCCACGGCGGCGAGGGTCTTCGACTGCTCGAGCCCGACCTTGTCCGCGAACTCGGCGCGGGTCGCCGTCGGCGGCATGACCCAGCCGTGATCGACGGCCTGATCGTGGAACTCGTCCCAGGCGCCGCGGATGCGCTGGAGCGGGGTCGGCGCGCGGCGGCGGAGGCGGCGCCGGCCGGACTTCGCGGCCACGATCACGAGGAGCGGGGAGGCGAGCAGGCCGAGCCCGAGCGAGGTCCATCCGGCCGTCCGCAGCACGGCGAGGATGACGCGCAGCACGGCGTCCTGGTCGCCCGTGTCGCTCTGCTGCGTGTCGGGCGGGCTCTGGTCGTCGCGGCGCTGCGGCTCGTCCGGGGCCGGCTCGACCGGCGTCTGGGGGCGCGCCACCTGGGCGGGGTCCTTCGGCTGCTCATCCGGGATGGGGCGCACCGGCGGCACCGGGTCGACGACGACCCAGCCGCGATCGGCGGTCTGCACCTCGATCCACGCGGAGATGTCGGAACCGCGCAGCACGACCGTGCCGCCCGTCTCCTGCGGTGCGAAGCCGAACACGACGCGCGCCGGGAAGCCGAGCTGCCGCGCCATCAGGGCGGCGGCGACCGAGTACTGCTCCGCGTCGCCGATCATCCGGGTGCCGCTGAGCAGCTCGGTGATCCGATCCGATCCGTGGCCGGAGCGGCTCGGCGGCTCGTCGGCGTCGATCCCGTGGCTGATGTAGCCGTCGCGGCGGAGGCCGCGGATCGCGGCGACGAGCTGGGCGCCCGGCCCGTCGATGCCGGCCGTGTACTCCTCGAGCTTCGTGCCGACGGCGTCGGGCAGCGCGTCGATGCGCGGCACCCGGGCCGAGCCGGGGGTCGACGCGTCGAGGTCGTCGAGCGCGACCGCGGCGGGCTGCAGGGCGGTGAGCTCGTAGCGGCCGTCGACGGGCACTCCGCCGAGCAGGGCGGCCGTGGAGGTCGTGCTGTTGAAGTAGAACCGGCCCGCCAGCGCGTCCGCATCCGATCCGGCGAAGCGGACGGTCTCGAGGTCGCCGACCGTGGGCAGCCAGACGCCGCGGTAGCCGTCGATCGCGATCGTCACGTCGACCGGGCTCGCCCCCGGCACGTCCTGCTGCACGCTCGTCGGCACGCGCACGAAGGTCCCGGAGTCCGCGTCGACGCTGGCCGATCCGACGGCGTAGACGACGCCGTCGTAGCTGTCGAGCGTGGCGATCCGGACGCGGCCCCCGGCCGGCAGCCCGGTGACGGTGAGCATGGACTGGTCTGCCCGGCCGTCCTTGAGGTAGCGGCGGAGGCCGGCGAGCGGGCTCGGGTAGTCGCGCGGCTCGAACGGCTGCTCCTCGATCGTGCGGAGCACGGTGCGCTGGGTCGACGGCGCGGAGGCCGTGGCCGCGGCCGACGCCCCGCCGGCGATCGCGAGCACGAGCACCGCCGCGAGCCCGGTGCGCACCGCGCCGGTGCGCTCGCGCGGCGATCCGATGCCGGTGAGCACGCGGAGCGCGTCGCGGCGGCGGCGGGCACGGCGCCAGACCAGCCAGAGCAGCACGATCGCGACGAAGGCGAGCGCGAGCGGCACCGCGGCGGGGGCGCGGGTCGGTCCGAACAGGATCGCGAGCAGGTAGAGCAGCACCGGCGGGATGGCGGCGAGCTCGCCGCTGCGCACGCGGAGGGCGATGCTGACGGACGCGGTCGTCGCGGCCAGCACGGCGGCGTAGGCCGGCACGAGCAGCGCCTGGTAGTCGCCGACGGGCAGGGTGATGGTGACGAGGTGCCGCCAGCCGAGGGCGGTCTCCGACAGCAGCTGCACGACGCCGGTGCCGGTCGGCAGCAGGCCGCCCGCGGACGCCGCGCTCGGGATCGCGAGCTGCACCCCGGTCGCCGCGTAGAGCAGCGCGGTCACCGGCAGCACGAGCGCGGCGGGCAGGCGGAGCACGGCGCAGAGCACGGCGACGAACGTGCCGATGCCGATGGCGGCGCCCGCCACGACCCAGTAGCGCGGGTGCTGGTAGACCGGCGCGAACGCGACGGCGGCGCAGGCGGCCGCGGCCATCGCGAACAGCGCCGAGACGATGACGAAGCCCGCGCTCCGCGGCACGGGCAGGCGCCGCGCGGCGGTCTCCGCGGCGCTCACGAGGTGGCCGCCGCTCGGGCGAGGATGGCGCGGAGGTCCTCGAGCAGTCCGACGCGCAGCACCGTCAGTCCCGGCACGCGGCGCAGCCCGGCCGTGCCGCCCGGGTCGCAGCGCACGACGAGCACCTCGACGTCCGGGCCGAAGGCGGCGGACGCCGCACGCAGCTCGGCGGGCGTCGGGGTGGAGCCGCAGACGAGGAACGCGATGGAGACCCCGGTCACGGTGTCGGCGACGACACGGGCGATGTCGCGCACGCCGAGGGCCCCGCTCGCGGACTCGACGAGCGCGAGGTCGTCGAGCAGCCGGTCGGGGCGCAGGGTCGAGAGCGGGCGGACGGCGAGCACCCGCCGCTTCGCGAACTCGGGCGTGCGCTCCCCCACGACGACGCTGATGGTGCGGCCGTCGCGGATCGCGCGGACGCCGAGGCTGCCCGCGACGCTGACCGCGAGCTCGAGCTCGTCCGGATCGCCGTAGTCGCGCTCGGCGACGCTGAGCCCGACGACGATGTGGCTGCGCCGGGTCTGCTCGAACTGGCGGACCATGTAGGTGCCGGTCTTCGCCGTCGAGCGCCAGTGGATGTGGCGGCGGTCGTCGCCCGGGAGGTACTCGCGCAGGGCGTGGAACGAGACGTCGCTCGGGGTCAGGTCGCTCGTCGGCGCGCCCTCGAGATCGCGGATGAGCCCGGTGCTCGTGGAGGGGATCGGGATGGTGCGCGGGTGCACGATGAGCTCGACGCGCTCGGTCCAGATCAGCTCGCGGCGCACGAGCCCGATCGGGTCGGCGCGCACGGTGCGCACCGGTCCGAGTCCGACGACGCCGCGGCGGCGGGTGGGCACCGGTACGGCGGCGGTCCAGTCCGCGCCGCCGCGGAGTCCCGGCACCGCGAGCTCGACGAGCCCCGGTCCGACCGGCACCTCGGCGGTCGCCCCGAGGATGCGGCGGCGGGTGGGGTTCTCGACCGTGACCGACGCCGCCGCCTCGTCGCCGACGACCACGCGGTGATGCGGCAGGTCGATCCGCATCCGGAACGCGTTGCGCCCGACCAGCGCGATCGCCGCGGCGGCGATGAGCACGAGGCCGGCGAAGCCGATGGCCCAGCCCTCCGCCCAGCCGAGCACGGCACCCGCGACGAACGCGGCCGGCACGACGGCGAGCAGCACCCAGCCGAGGCCGGTCACGACCGAGCCGACCCGTCGTCCAGCGCCGCGGAGCGCCGCGCGCAGCCGGCCCATCGTCTGGACGACGCCGACGACGGCATCCGCGAGCACGCCGGTGCGCGCGCCGACGAGGCGGGTGCGGGTATTGCTCAGGCCCGCCGATCCGCTGCTCGCAGGCGCGTCGGCCGGGCGCGACGAGCCGTGCTCGATCGCGCTCCGTCGCTCGCGGACCGGGCTCACACGGCCTGCCGGTCGCTCGGCGGCGCGGTCTCGATGAGGATCTGCGACACGACGCTCGACGAGGTGACCCCGTCGAACTCCGCCTCCGGGTCGAGCACGAGGCGGTGGGCGAGCACCGGCTCGGCGAGGGCCTTGACGTCGTCCGGGATGACGTAGTGCCGTCCGCTGGCCGCCGCGAGCGTCTTCGCGGTGCGCACGAGCGCGAGCGCGGCGCGGACGCTGCCGCCGAGGCGCACCTCGGCGGCCGTGCGCGTCGCCTCCACCAGACGGGCGACGTAGTCGTTGATCGACGCGTCGACGTGGACGGTGCGAGCGAGGTGGCTCATCTCCACGATCTGCGCGGCGTCGACGACGGTCGGCAGCACGATCTCGTGCGAGCGGTTCGCGGACCCCTCCAGGATGCGCAGGGTCGACGCGTGGTCCGGGTAGCCGATCGACGCCTTGAGCAGGAACCGGTCGAGCTGGGCCTCCGGCAGGCGGTAGGTGCCGGCCTGCTCGATCGGGTTCTGGGTGGCGATCACCATGAAGGGCGCCTCGAGCTGGTGGGTCACGCCGTCGACGGTGATGCGCCCCTCCTCCATCACCTCGAGCAGCGCGGCCTGCGTCTTCGGGGAGGCGCGGTTGATCTCGTCCGCCAGCACGACGTTGGCGAACACCGGGCCGTAGTGGAACTCGAAGTCGCTGGTCGACTGGCTGAAGATGCTGACGCCCGTGATGTCGCCGGGAAGCAGGTCGGGCGTGAACTGGATGCGGTTCGAGGTGCCGTCGACGCTCTGCGCGATGGCGCGGGCGAGCGAGGTCTTGCCGGTGCCCGGGAAGTCCTCGAGCAGCAGGTGGCCCTCGCTGAGCATCGCGACGAAGCCGAGCCGCACGACGAAGGTCTTGCCGACGAGCACCTGCTCGACGCTCTCCACCAGGCGCGCGAAGGTCTCCTGGTACCAGGTGGCCTGCTCGGGCGTCATGATCGGCCGCGAGGCGGCATCCGTGCTCGGGTTCATGCGATGTCTCTCGTCTTGGTGTCGGTCGCGGTCGAGATGCGCAGCCGCAGGGGCGGGCGCTGGTTCAGCAGGTAGTCGCCGGTGTCGCAGACGCCGGGTCCGGTCGACGCCGCGACCCAGCCGTCGTCGCCGCCGGTGCAGTCCACCTGGATCGCCGTGTAGCCGTCGCCGCCGGCGATCCCCGTCCAGCTGTAGACCGTGCGCGAGGTGACGACGCTCGAGGTCGTCTGGTTCACGACGTTGTCCATCCGCAGCCAGATCGGCACGCCGACCGCGAACGAGCCGGACCAGTCGCTGCAGAGCGGGGCGGACAGCTCGGCGTAGACGGAGCAGGCGCGGATCTGCACGCCGACGGCGGTGCCGTACTGCGAGTTGTTGTTCGTCGTCAGCTTCGTGCCGAGCTCGACCGCCCCGGACTCGGTGCCGTCGACCCCGGTGCCGGAGAGCCGGTAGCTGAACCGGGTCGCGTCGCTCGAGCCCGAGGAGGTGAACCCGGTGATGCGGTAGTCGTAGGTGCCGTCGCCCTCGGAGTCGTCGAGCGCCGAGAGGCTGATGCCCGTCGGGGTCGGCGGCGCCTGGCGCGGCGTCACGGCGATGGTCGGCGACGACGTGCAGCCCTGGCCGTTGTAGGCGAACACGACCAGGCGGTATGTGGTGTTGGCCGAGAGCCCGGTGAACGTCGTCGAGGTGGGGTTCGCGGCCGTGGCCACGTCCTTGGCGCGCACGATCATGCCGGAGCCCGACGGCGGGTTCGGCGTTGGCGAGCCCGTGTCGACGCCGGTGACCGAGCAGGTCGGCGCGTCGCCCGTGTACGCGACGGCGTAGTACTTCGAGATCGCGGCGCCGTTCGGCGCGAACACGCCGTCCCAGCTCATCGACGCGGACGTGCCGGACTGGGTGGACGCGCTCGGGCTGCCGACCTGGATCGGGGCGCCGGCGGGCGTGCCGGTGCCGGTGGCCGCGTTCCAGCGCGCGAGCGAGTTCGGCGCGCTGTTGCGGGCGCTCACCGAGTAGGCGGTCGCGCTGCCGTTGACGATGGAGGCGCCGGTGACGACCCGCGCGTACACCGTGCCGACGGCGTCCTTCGGATCGACGGCGACCGTCTGGCTGACGCCGCCGACCGTGACGACGTAGAAGCTGATCGGGCTGCCCTTGCCGCCGTCGTCCGGCTTCGCCCAGACGACGCGGAGGCCCTGGTCGTAGGGGGTGGACGACAGCCCGGTCGGCGACGGCGGGATGATGTCCGACCAGATCGAGGTGCCGAGGCCGACCGGATCCGACTTGCCGACGGCGTTGATCGCGACGACGCGGAGCCGGACCGCGTTCGCGGGGCCGTTGCCCGGCGTCGTCACGGCGCACGACGCCGCGCTCGTGCAGGTCGTGGTCGAGATGGTCGACCCGTCGCCGGCGTTGAGCTCGGTGACCTCGTAGCCCGTGATCGGCGAGTTGTTCGAGGCGCCCGGCGACCAGGACAGCCGGAGCATCCGGTCGCCGAACTCCGTGACGGTCACCCCGGAGACCGGATCGGGCCGGTCCTGCACCGAGATCCGCACGTTGCCCCAGACGAGGCGGTCGACGTCGCCCGTGGCGTCCTGCACCTGGTACTGCACGTTCACGTCGACCGGCGCCGTGCTCTGGGCGACCGTGACGCTGAGCTTCGACTTGTCGGCGTTCGGGCTGATCGAGATGCCGTCCGGCAGCGCGCCGGAGTCGACGCCGCGCACCTGCACGACCTTGAGCGGCGTGGCCGGGAACGGGTTGCCCGCCTGGTCGTTCGCGAGCACGTCGACGGTGGTGGTCTGGCCGCGCTGGGCGATCACGCTGTCGGAGACCGGCTTCGCGAGCGGGCGCGACGACGGCACGACGCGGAGCGAGATGCGGCCGGCCTGCCCGGTGCTGGTGGCGTCCTTCACGGCGATGGTCACGGAGGCCGTGCTGCCCTTCGAGGCGCGGTCGGACGCCGTGATGACGAGACGCTGCCCGTTCGGCTGCAGGGTGAAGCCCTGGGGCAGCGGGTCGACGAGCGTGTAGACCAGCTCCGGGAGGTCGTTCTCGTACGGGTAGTTGGTGAGCCGGACGAGGTCGATGTCCTTCTGCTCGCCGGGCTCGAAGTCGAGCGACGCGCCCTGGAACACGGGCGGCTGGTTGTCGCGCGCGAGCACGGTGATCGGCAGGCTCAGCGTGGCGCGACGCGCTGCCGGATCCGCCGGGTCGCCGTCGGTCACCTCGAAGCTGATCGACGCCGGCCCGAAGTAGTGGTCCGCCGACGTGAAGGCCAGGGTGTGGTCGTCGACCACGAGCGGGTCGCCGTTCGCGTGGGTGGCCGTGACGCTCGTCGTGTCGGCCAGCTTGATCCGCCCTCCGCCGATCGCGACGACGTAGTCGTCGAGGTCGATCTCGAGGCGCTGCTCGCTCTTCACGGTGATGCGGGGGGCCTTCGTGTCGAGCTGCGGCAGCGCGTCGTCGAGCCCGGGCACGCGGATGAAGCCGTACGAGCGCACGGAGGAGTCGTCCGGGTGGATCACGGCGAACGGGATGATCTGGCTGACCCGCCCGATCTCGACCCGGATCCGCTTCGATCCGGTGACCGTCGCATCCGATCCGTAGCCGGAGAGCACCTGCACGCCGAGCGACGAGACCGGCCCGTCGGCGAAGAAGACGTTGTCGAGCACCGGCACGTCGATGCTCTGCTTGCCGAGCACGTCCGTGACGGAGAGCACGGTGTCGGTGACGATCGGATGCGCGAGCTCCGCCTTCGCATCGACGGTCACCTGTACGAACGCGGAGCTCGTCGCGCCGGACGCGTTCTGGATGGTGTAGACGACGCCGTAGACGCCCTCGGTGCGCGGCGGCGTCACCTCGACGTACGACTTCTGCACGACCTTCGCCGTCGCGCCGGAGCCGTTCGCGTCGACCTTCGTCACCTCGAGGCTGCCGCCGTCGGGGTCGGAGTCGTTCGCCAGCACCTGCACCGTGACGGTCTTGCCGGGCCGCACGGTCACCTGATCGTCGACCGCGACGGGCGCGCGGGCGCCCGAGGTGCGCGGGCTGATGCCGACCCGGATGGTGCCGGTGGCGCGGGCGCCGAGGCCGTCCATCACGCTGTAGCTGAAGGTGTCCGTGCCGGTCGAGTAGGCGCCGGCCGTGTACTCGATGAAGTCCGCGCCGACCCGCGTGACGCTGCCCTTCTGGGGGCTGGTGTCCTGGCCGAGCAGCTGGACCGAGTCGCCGTCGGGGTCGATCCCGGTCAGGGGCACGTCGATGCGCACGCTGTCGCCCGCGAACACGCGCGCGGTGAGCTGCGCGGGCACCGGCGGGTTGTTCGTCGAGGCGTTCTTCTCCCGCACGGCGATCCGCACGGTCGCCTCGGCGGCCTGCCCGGCCGAGTGGACGCGGTAGACCGCCTGGTAGTTGCCGACCGACTTCGGCGCGAGGTAGCGCAGCCGGTCGCCGGACGCGAAGAGCAGGCCGCCGCCGCTCGGCACGTCGCTGACGAGCACCGGGTCGAGGGTGACGTCCTCGCCGTCCGGCTGCTCGTCGTTGTCGAGCACCGGGATGTCGATCGTGTCGCCGACGCGGACGGTGACGGTGTCGTCGCGCGCGATCGGGGGCTGCAGGAGCGCGGGCGGCGGGATCTGCACGACCGTGATCGTGCCGGACGACTCGGCCAGGCCGTTGCTGACGCGGTAGCCGAAGGTGAGCGGGGCATCCAGGAGCCCGACGAGCGTGACGCGCACGGAGCGCTGCTCGAGCACCTCGGCGCGGACGCCCGCGGCGGCGTCCGGCGCGTCGATGCCGGTCACGACGAGCACGCCGCCCGCCGGGTCGATGTCGGTGCCGGCCACATCGACCGTCTGGCTCGACTGGAAGCGCACGAACACGGTCTTCGGGATCGTGATCGGCTGCGTGTTGCTGTCCGGCGGGGCCGTCACGACGACGCGCACCTGCCCGGTCGCGGTCTGCTGGCCGTCGGTGACGACGTACTCGAGGTAGTGCGAGCCGATCCGGTCGCTGCTGAAGGTGAACGTGCCCTTGTCGAAGCTCGGCACCACGGTCACGCCGGTCTTCGCGGGCACGGCGTTGAGGCGCACGGCGCCGGTGCCGCCGCGCACGTGCTCGAGCGGCGAGACGGTCACGACCTGCCCCGCCGTGGCCGGGACGACGAACGGGTCGGCGATGATCGGCACCTGGCCGGCCGGCTTGACCGTGATCGCGAGCGATCCGGTGCCGGTGCCGGTGCCGTCCGAGACCGCGAGCGTGACGGACTTCAGCTCGCCGCCGGCGCCGGAGTCGCGGAACAGCACGACGCCGTCGGGCTTGGACGTGACGCGGTCGTCGTCGGTCGTCGGCGTCGCGCTCTCGAGGAACATGGCGTCGCCGTCCGGGTCGATCCAGTCGCCGAGCACCTGCGTGGTGACCTGGCCGCCGGACTGCACGGTCGTCTTCGACGTGCGCACCTGCTGCGGCGGCGAGTTCTCCCCCGGCTGGCGCACGTGCACGACGACGCGGGCGGTGTCGGTGCCGCCGCGGCCGTCGTCGATCGTGTAGTCGAACGACACCAGACCCGACGCCTCGGCGCTCAGCGTGAGCAGCACCTGCTGGCCCTTGCCGATGATGTCGATGCGGCCCTGCGTGTCCGGGACCGGCGTGACGGCCGAGATCACGAGCACGTCGCCGTTCGGGTCGTAGTCGTTGAGCAGCACCGGCAGCACGGTGGCGCGGCCGGGGCGCGCGCCGAGGTCGTCATCGACGGCGACGGGCGGCTGCTGCTGCGCCTCCGTCTCCGGTGGGATGTCCTCGTTGTTCTGCTGCTCCTGGCGGGTGTCGTCGCGCGCGAGCAGGTCCGCCCAGTTGTCCATGAGCTCGCCGCCGAGCTGCACCGCCCAGCTGTCGCCGCCGGCGGCGTCGCCGAGCACCGCGGCGTCGCCGTTGACCTGGAAGCCGAGACGGCCGGCCGCGTCGAGGCCCTCGAGCTCGAGCGTCACGTCGTCGCCGCCGCAGGAGCGCCACGCGCCCGAGCCGGACCACGCCGCGTAGGTGCAGCGTCCGAGCACGAGCGGGGCGGCTGGGATGCCGGTCCCCGTGGCGAGCTGCCGGCCTGCGCCGCCCTCCAGCGGCACGGAGACGAGGCCGCGGCGGGTGGCGATCAGCACGGCGTCGCCGGAGGCCGACGGACGCTGCAGCACCGGATCGGATCCGGACGGCGCGAGCGAGCCGAGCGAGCGGACGCCGTCCGCCGTCGCGATCCGCCGGTCGCTGCGGTCGAGCACGACCCACTGGCCGCCGACCGCGGTGATGTCGACCGAGCGCGCGGTGGACGGCAGGCCGGCGTCGAGTCGCTGCGACTCGCCGGACGCGCCGGCGACGTCGGTGACGATCACCTCGCCGGTGTCCGGGCCGTAGGCGTACAGCACGCCGGCGTCGTCGACGGTCGCGACCGCGTTGCGGCCGAACGTGTAGGCGGCCGGCGTGTTCGGGTCGAAGCCCTGCAGGTCGGCGAGCGGCTCGACCCAGACCTCGCCGGTGCCTTCCGCCATGATCACGGCGTTGTCGCCGGCGATCCAGACCTCGGGCCGCTCGGGAGGCAGCGCGACCGTGTCGCCCGCCTCGCTGCTGGCGGGGTCGATGATGTCGAGCGAGGCGTTCGTCTTGTCGACCAGCAGCACCGTGGTGCCGCGCTGCACGACCTCGAGGTCGGTGCCCTGCGCGCGCACGACGGAGTTGAGCTCCGCGACCTGCGGGTTCGCGCGGCCGATCGCCTGCGCGCCGTCGTTGACGACCCAGACCGCGCCGTCGCCGAGGTCCATGCGCTGGGCGGTGAACCCGGGCGACAGGAACGCGGTCGTGCCGAGCACGGCGGCGATGACCGTCCCGCTCGAGACGGTCGCGACGAGCGACTTGTGGGCGGCGAGCCAGCGGCCGATCATGCGGAGATCAGCCCCCGTCCCCGTCGACGCACTTCTCCAGGCTCGACTCGCCGGAGCGGCCGTCCCGGTTCACGGTCACGGTGAGGCAGACCCGGTCGCCGGCCGTGTCGGCGACGGCGAAGCTGGCGCGGCGCTGCACGATCGGGGCGTCGTCGCCGACCTGCACCTGGTAGCGGTCGCCGTCGTGGAGGCCCGGGTCCTCCCACGTGAAGCGCACCGTGCCGTCGGCGGCGCGGGTCGCCGAGATGTCGACGACGCGCGGGATGTCGGAGGACGCGCCCGCCTGGAACCCGAGCACGACGGCGACCGCGCCGATCAGCACGACGACGCCGAGGCTGACGGCGAGCACGGCGGCGAGGGTGCGCGAGCTGCGCGGTGCCGGCGGCGTGGCGGTGCGGGATCCGCGGCTCTGCGGCGCGTCCGACTCCTCGACGCGCGTGCCGGCGGCGGAGTAGGTCTGGCGCCCGGCGAGGGCGCGACGACGGCGGCGGTCCACTCCGGCCGCGCGGTCGTTCACGGGCCGCACGCGGGTGCGCTCCGAGAGCGGGCTCGACGATCCGAGCGCCCACTCGTCGACGGCGACCTCGATCGGCGTCTGCGCGAGCCCGAGCTCGGTCTCGACGAGCTGCAGCTCGCGCAGCAGCTCCATGATCGTGCCGGGCCGGTTCTCCGGGCGGCGCACCATGGCCCGGCGCAGCAGGTCCTCGAGCGCCGGCGGCACGTCGTCGCGGCCGATCGGCTGCGGCTTCTGCCGGCCGATGCGGCCGAGCAGCTCCTGCGAGGTGTTCGCCTGGCCGCCGACCTCGAACGGGGAGCGGCCGGCCAGCAGCGAGTACACCGTGGCCGCGAACGACCAGATCTCGCTCGCGACCGTGCCGGCGGTCTGGTCGTTGAGCACCTCGGGCGCCGACCACGGGATCGAGAGGCCGATGGCCTCGTCGCCCGCCTCCGCGGAGAGCGTGGAGGCGATGCCGAAGTCGCTGAGCACCGGATGCCCGTAGGCCGTGAGCAGGATGTTCGAGGGCTTGATGTCGCGGTGCAGCACGCCGGCGCGGTGCGCCGTCTCGATGGCGCTGCCGATGCGGATCGCGACCCGCAGCACCTCGGCGACCGGGATGCGCTCCTGGCGGTAGCGCTCGGCCAGCGCCGACGAGCAGAGCTCCATCACCAGGTACGGGCGGCCGTCGGAGGAGACGCCGGCCTCGTACACCGTGAGGATCGCCGGATGCGAGCTGAGCTGGGCCATGAGGTTCGCCTCGGCCTGGAACATCTGCCGCACGTGCTCGTTGACGACCTCGCTGAGCAGGATCTTGACCGCGACCTGCCGCCGTGGCATGTTCTGCTCGAAGAGGAACACGTCGGCGAAGCCGCCCGATCCGAGCACGTGCATGAAGGAGAAACCGGGCAGCACCGGGGGCTTCGAAGGCAGACGTCGAGCCATGGAGATCCCCCTCTCCTCCTCGGGATCACCCGATTCTAGGCAGGGGGGAACCCCCTCTGACCGCAGGCGCCCCCGAACGGGGGGCGTCGTGTCGCACCCCAGTCCGGGGCCTCCGGAGGGGCCGGATCAGCGCTCCACGTCGACCACGAGCACGGTCACGTTGTCGTGCCCGCCGGCCGCGAGCGCGGCATCGACGAGCGCCGACGCGGTGACCTCCGGGCCGAGCCCGGCGGCGAGCAGCAGGCGGAGATGCACGGAGTCGACCTCCTTCGTGAGGCCGTCGCTGCAGACCAGCACGCGCGTGCCGGCGACCGCGCGCACCCGGGTGATGTCGGGGCTCGGGTCCTCCCGGAAGCCGAGGGCGCGCGTGATGACGTTGCTCTCGGGGTGCGACTCGGCCTGGTCCTCCGTGAGGAGGCCCGCATCCACCATCTCCTGCACGACCGAGTGGTCGCGGGTGCGGCGGCGGAGCTCGTTGCCGTGCAGCGTGTAGACGCGGCTGTCGCCGAGGTTGAAGACGAGCAGCTCGGGGCCCTCCTCGCCGTCCGCGAGCACGACCCCGGTCACCGTGGTTCCCGCGCTGCCCATCCGCTCTGAGAGCTCGTCGATGTCGTCGGCGGCCTCGCCGAGCGCGGTGGTGACGAGCTGCTCGTCGCCCCAGCTCCCGTGCGCGTGCGCGGCGAGGCGCTCGACGGCGCGGGCGCTGGCCAGGTCGCCGGCCGCGTGGCCGCCCATCCCGTCCGCGACGGCGAACACCGGCGGGGCGGCGACGAGGCTGTCCTCGTTCACGGCGCGGTGGTGCCCGACGTCGGTGGCCGCCGCCCAGGACACGCGGAGCGTGCCGCCGCCGCGCGCCTCGAGCTCGACGGAGCCCTGCTGATCGCCCAGCACCGTCATGACCGCTCCTCCTCGTCCGCCTCGAGCACCCGCACCACGACCCCGTCGCCCAGGTCGACGGTCGTGCCCGCCGGGACCACCATGCTGTCACCCCGGGCGAGCGCGCGGGAGCGGGAGCCCGGCGACGAGACGCGCGAGCCGTTCGTCGAGCCGAGATCGCGGAGCACGGCGGTGCGCCCGCTCTGCCGCACCTCGAGGTGCGTCGAGGACACCATGCCGGTCGGCGAGGCCACCGTCACGAGCGCCACGGCCTCCGGGATGCGCGGCGCCACGGGGCTGCGGCCGATCCGCACGGCGAGGTCGAGGCCGATCGGCGCACCGCCAGCGACGGACACCGCGAGCCGCGCGATCCGCGGCGCGGCCGGCTCGTCGAGGTCGAGCTCGTCGAGGTCCGCCGGCGCCTCGGCGGAGCCCCGAGCGGCGCCGACGACGGGCCGGCCGGGAGGACGCGGGATCGTGTCCTCCTCGTCGCCGGCCATCACCCTGCCCGCTCGCGGATGACTACTCGCCGATGTAGGACATCACGTGCTTGACGCGCGTGTAGTCCTCGAAGCCGTACGACGACAGGTCCTTGCCGTAGCCGGAGTGCTTGAACCCGCCGTGCGGCATCTCCGCCACGAGCGGGATGTGCGTGTTGATCCAGACGCAGCCGAAGTCGAGGTGCTTGGCGAACCGCATCGCGCGGGCGTGGTCGCGCGTCCACACGCTCGACGACAGGCCGTACTGCACGCCGTTGGCCCACGACAGCGCCTGCGCCTCGTCCGTGAACGACTGCACCGTGATGACCGGCCCGAAGATCTCGTTCTGGATGGCGTCGTCGGTCTGCAGCAGGCCGGTGACGACGGTCGGGTCGATGAAGTAGCCCGGGCCGGCGTGCGCCGTGCCGCCGATCGCGATGTCGGCGTTCGAGGGCAGCGCCGCGATGACGCCGTTCACCCGCTCGTACTGGTTCGCGTTGTTCACGGGCCCGAAGAAGGTGTCGGCGGCGGCCGGCGCGCCGGTCTTCACGTTGTCGCGCACGTACGCCGTCATCGCGGCGACGAAGGCGTCGTGCGCCCGCTCGTGCACGAGCACGCGCGTCGCCGCCGTGCAGTCCTGCCCGGCGTTGAAGAACCCGGCGATCGCGATGCCCTCGACGGCCTTGTCGATGTCGGCGTCGTCGAACACGATCACCGGGGCCTTGCCGCCGAGCTCGAGGTGCACGCGCTTCAGGTCGTTGGAGGCCGCGCGCGCCACCTCCATGCCGGCGCGGACCGATCCGGTGATCGACACGAGCTGCGGGATCGCGTGGTCGATCATCGCGGCGCCGGTCGTGCGGTCGCCGGTGATGACGTTGAGCACGCCCTTCGGCGTGTGCTGCGCGACGATCTCGGCGAGCAGCAGCGTGGTCGAGGGCGTCGTGTCCGACGGCTTCAGCACGCTCGTGTTGCCCGCCGCGAGGGCGGGCGCGAACTTCCACACGGCCATGTTCAGCGGGTAGTTCCACGGCGTCACCTGGCCGACGACGCCGATCGGCTCGCGCCGGATGAAGCTGGTGTGGTCGGCCATGTACTCGCCGGCGCTGAGGCCCTGCAGGTGCCGGGCGGCCGTGGCGAAGAAGCGGATCTGGTCGACCGAGAGCATGATCTCGTCGTCGACGAGGCTCGCGCGCGGCTTGCCGGTGTCCTTCGACTCGAGGTCGGCGAACTCCTCGGCGCGCTGCTCCATCTCGTCCGCGATCCGGAAGAGGGCGAGCGACCGCTCCGAGGGGGTCGTCTGGCCCCAGCCCTCGAACGCGCGCGCCGCGGCCGTGAAGGCGGCGTCGACGTCGGCGGCGCCCGAGACCGGCGAGCTCGCGTAGACCTCCTCCGTTGCCGGGTCGATCACGTCGAAGGCGGCGTCGCCGCGCGCCTCCGCGTACTCGCCGTCGATGAAGTTGCGCAGGGTCGGGGTCGCCATGGCCACACCCTAGCCCGCGGGTCCGCCGGTGGTCACTCCCACCGGGATCATCCGCAATGCGACGGATTCCGTCGCGACACGGGCCTTCCAGGTGCGGATCCGCTTGTCTCGCCCGTGTCGCGCTGGGATGATCGGTGCATGCCCCAGCGCGCCCGTCCCGTCGTGCTCGATGACGTCTCCAAGGCGATCGTCGAGCAGCTCCAGGAGGACGGCCGGCGGTCGTACGCCGCGATCGGCGAGAAGGTCGGACTCAGCGAGGCGGCCGTCCGCCAGCGCGTGCAGAAGCTGTCGGAGTCCGGCGTGCTGCAGATCGTGGCCGTCACCGACCCGATGCAGCTGGGGTTCTACCGGCAGGCGATGATCGGCATCCGCGTCTCCGGCGACACCACGGTGGTCGCCGAGGCGATCGGGGCCATCGACGCCGTCGACTACGTCGTGCTGACGGCCGGCTCGTTCGACATCCTGGCGGAGGTCGTCGCCGAGAGCGACGACGACCTCATCGACCTGCTCAACTCGCGCATCCGCTCGATCGACGGGGTGCTCTCCACCGAGACCTTCGTCTACCTGCGGCTGCACAAGCAGTTCTACAACTGGGGCACGCGCTGAGGCGCACCCCGGAACGGAATCGATACACCATGACCACGACAGAGCAGCCCGTGAGCGCACGGCAGAGCCCGTCAGAGGCCGACCTCCAGCGGATGGCGAAGGACCACCTCTGGATGCACTTCGCCCGCCAGTCCGTCATGGAGGACGGCGGCGGCGTGCCGATCATCGTCAAGGGCGAGGGCCACCACATCTGGGACTCCCGCGGCAAGCAGTACTTCGACGGCCTCTCCGGCCTGTTCGTCGTCAACGCCGGCCACGGCCGCCGCCGCCTCGCCGAGGTCGCCGCCAAGCAGGCGGAGGAGCTCGCCTTCTTCCCGATCTGGTCCTACGCGCACCCGTCGGCCATCGAGCTCGCCGACCGGATCGCGTCCTATGCGCCCGGCGACCTCAACCGCGTCTTCTTCTCCACCGGCGGCGGCGAGGCCGTCGAGACGGCCTTCAAGCTCGCGAAGTACTACTGGAAGCTGCAGGGCAAGCCGACCAAGCACAAGGTCATCTCGCGCTCGGTGGCCTACCACGGCACTCCGCAGGGCGCGCTCGCGATCACCGGCATCCCCGCCATGAAGGCGATGTTCGAGCCGCTGACGCCCGGCGGCTTCCGCGTGCCGAACACGAACTTCTACCGCTCGGAGGAGATGGGCTACACCGGCGGCACCGTCGAGGGCTTCGGCGAGTGGGCCGCGAACCGCATCGAGGAGATGATCCAGTTCGAGGGGCCCGAGACCGTCGCTGCCGTGTTCCTCGAGCCGGTGCAGAACTCCGGCGGCTGCTTCCCGCCGCCGCCCGGGTACTTCCAGAAGGTGCGCGAGATCTGCGACCGCTACGACGTGCTGCTCGTCGCGGACGAGGTCATCACCGGCTTCGGCCGCATCGGCAACTGGTTCGCCTCGACCACCTACGGCTTCCAGCCCGACATGATCACCTGCGCGAAGGCGATGACGTCCGGCTACTCGCCGATCGGCGCGACGATCGTGAGCGAGCGGCTCTACGAGCCCTTCAAGCACGGCCAGACGAGCTTCTACCACGGCTACACCTTCGGCGGGCATCCGGTCTCGGCCGCGGTCGCCCTCGAGAACCTCGACATCTTCGAGGAGGAGGGCCTCAACGAGAACGTGCGCACGAACTCGCCGGTCTTCCGCCAGACGCTCGAGAAGCTGCTCGACCTGCCGATCGTCGGCGACGTGCGCGGCGACGGGTACTTCTTCGGCATCGAGCTGGTGAAGGACAAGGCCACGAAGGAGACCTTCGACGACGACGAGTCGGAGCGGCTGCTGCGCGGCTTCCTCTCGAAGGCGCTGTTCGACGCCGGCCTGTACTGCCGTGCCGACGACCGCGGCGACCCGGTGATCCAGCTCGCGCCCCCGCTCACCATCGGCCCCGCCGAGTTCGACGAGATCGAGGGCATCCTGCGGAGCGTGCTCACCGAGGCGTGGTCGCGGCTCTGATCCGCCAGGCCGGATGACCGCCGTGCCCGGGTACCGAGCGCTCTCGCTCTGGCACGACACCGTGCCGGACGATCTCGCGCGGCGCCCGGCGCTCGGCGAGCAGACCGGCGATGGCGAGGCCGACGTCGCGATCGTCGGCGGCGGCCTCACCGGCCTGTGGACCGCGTGGTACCTGGTGCGCCGCGATCCCTCGCTCCGGATCGTCGTGCTCGAGCGCGAGATCGCGGGCTTCGGCGCCTCCGGCCGGAACGGCGGCTGGTGCAGCGCCCTGTTCCCGCGCTCGACCGCGTCGCTCGAGCGCGAGCACGGCCGCGAGGCCGCGCTCGCGATGCGGCGGGCGATGATCGCGACCGTCGACGAGGTCGGCCGTGCCGCAGCCGAGGCCGGCATCGAGGCGGACTTCGCGAAGGCGGGCACGGTGGTCTGGGCGCGCTCGGCCGCGCAGCTCGCCGCGGCGCGGGCCGACGTCGCCGAGGCGGCGGGGTTCGGCGTCGACGAGCTCGAGCTGCTGCCCGCGGAGCGCGTCGCGGCGGTGCCGGGGGCGCTCGGCGGCGTGCTCGACCCGGCGTGCGCGCGGGTGCACCCGGCCAGGCTGGTCCGCGGGCTCGCGCGCGCGCTCGAGGATCGCGGGGTGCGGATCGCGGAGGGCACGACCGTGACGGACGTCGCACCGGGCCGCGTCGAGACGGACCGCGGCCCGGTGCGCGCGGACCGGATCGTGATCGCCACGGAGGCCTACGGCGCGCAGCTGCGGGCCGTCGGCCGCCGCATCCTGCCGCTCTACTCGCTGATGATCGCCACGGAGCCGCTGCCGGCCGAGGTCTGGGACGAGCTCGGCATCCCGCACGGGCGCACGTTCAGCGACTACCGCCACCTGCTGATCTACGGGCAGCGCACGGCGGACGACCGGGTCGCGTTCGGCGGACGGGGCGCCCGCTACCACCTCGGCAGCAGCATCCGGCCGGCGTACGATCGCGCGCCGCGGGTGTTCGAGCACCTCGAGCGGGCGCTGCACGAGCTCATCCCGGCCAGCCGTGGCCTCCGCGTGACGCACCGCTGGGGTGGTCCGCTCGGCGTGCCGCGCGACTGGCACGCGAGCGTGCACCTGAACCGCCGCACCGGCATCGCCTGGGCGGGCGGCTACGTCGGCGACGGCCTGTCGACGACGAACCTGGCCGGCCGCACGCTCGCCGACCTGCTCACCGACCGCGACACCGAGCTGACCCGCCTGCCCTGGGTCGGGCACGTCTCGCCGCGCTGGGAGCCGGAGCCGCTCCGCTTCCTCGGCGCGAACGCCGGGCTCGCGGCGATGACGGCGGCCGACGCGGAGGAGGCGCGCACCGGGCGCGCCTCGCTCGTCGCGCGCGCGATGGGACCCCTCACCGGGCACTGATCGCGGGCCGCGCGGGCCGCGCCGGCGTCCCACCGGGAAGTTCTCTGTGACACGTCTCCGAATCCGGGAATGGATCCGGGTTCCATGCGATTGCATAGTCTCATGACCACTGCGACCCACCCCGCCTACCTCGTCGGAACCTGGAAGCTCGACCCGACCCACTCGGAGCTCGGCTTCAGCGTCAAGCACCTCGCCATCAGCAAGGTGAAGGGCGTGTTCCACACCTTCGACGTCACCGTGACCACCCCGGGGGACCCGGCCGGCATCGCCGTCGAGGCCACCGTCGACGTGTCGAGCGTCGACACCAAGCAGGAGCAGCGCGACCAGCACCTGCGCACCAGCGACTTCTTCCTCGCCGACGAGCACCCGGAGATCACCTTCCGCTCGACGTCCATCGACCTGGACGGCGACGACTTCAGCATCACCGGCGACCTCACCCTCCGGGGCGTCACCAAGCAGGTCGTGCTGACCGGCGAGTTCGGCGGCATCGTGACCGACGGCTACGGCCAGACCAAGGCGGGCGTGACCGCCTCCACCAAGATCAACCGCCACGACTTCGGCGTCAGCTGGAACGCGGCGCTCGAGGCCGGCGGCTTCACGCTGGGCGACGACGTCAAGATCGACGTCGACATCCAGCTCGTGCTGCAGAAGTAGTCCCACCTCCGTCCGCCTGGGGGCGTCATCCGAGAACCGGATGGCGCCCCCTCGCCGTCACCGCCCGCGGCTACCGTCGGAGGCATGACCGGCATCCCCGCGGCCTCGCGCCGCTCCCCTGCGGCCTCGGACGATCCGGGCCGGGACCGCCTCCGCTCGGCGGTCGTGCTCGTCGCGTTCCTCGCGATCGCGGCCGCGGTCGCGGCGCTCGGCACCACGGCGACGATCGAGAACGTCCGCGGCTGGTACGCGACGGCGGAGAAGGCGTTCTGGACCCCGCCCAACGCGCTCTTCGGGCCGGTCTGGACCGTGCTCTACACGCTCATGTCGGTCTCGGCCTGGCTCGTCTGGCGCGAGCGGCGGCACGACCCCGTCGCCGTCCGCCGCGCGCTCGCGGTCTACGTGGCGCAGCTCGTGCTCAACGCCGTGTGGACGCCGGTCTTCTTCGGCCTCTTCCCCGCGGTCGGCGCGCCGGCGCTCTGGATCGGGCTCGTGATCATCGTGCTGCTCGACGCCGCCGTGCTCGCGACGATGCTCGCGTTCTGGCCGGTGCGGCGGGCCGCTGCGGTGCTCCTCATCCCGTACTGGGCGTGGGTGCTCTACGCGACGACGCTCAACGCGGCGATCGCGGCGCTAGCCCGGTAGCGCGCCCGCGGAACCCCGGCGTCGACCGCCCGGCGGGATCCGCGTCAGTCGGCCGCGGGACGGGTCGGCGGGAACCAGGCGTCGATGCGTGCGAGATCCTCGACGTCCGGCGTCCAGGCGGTCGCCGCCTCCGCGTTCTGCAAGATCTGCTCCGGCTTCGTCGCCCCGGCGATCACGCTCGACATCGCCGGCTGCGCCAGGAGCCAGCCGAACGTCGCCTGCAGCATCGTGATGCCCCGCGCGTCGCAGAACGCCGCGTAGTGCTCGATCTCGTCCCACGGGGCGTCGTCGGCGACGTGCGGACGCTGCCGGGCGATCCGGGTGTCGGCGGGCCGCACCGTGCGCGTGAACTTGCCGGTGAACAGCCCGTTGGCGAGCGGGAAGTACGGCAGGAACCCGACGCCGAAATGCTCGGCGGCGGGCAGCAGCTCCTCCTCGGCCTCGCGGCGCAGCAGGCTGTACTCGTTCTGGGCCGAGACGAAGTGCCCGGTCCCGGCGAGGTCGGCGGTGAGCTCGGCCTCCGCCAGCTGCCAGGCGGCGAAGTTCGAATGCCCGACGTAGAGCACCTTGCCCTCGGTGACGAGCTCGTCGAGCGCCGTCAGCGTCTCCTCGATCGGCGTGATCGGATCCGGGGTGTGCAGCTGGAAGAGATCGATCCGGTCGGTCTGCAGCCGCCGCAGCGAGCCCTCGACGGCCTGTCGGATGTAGCGGCGCGACGCCTTGGCGCCCCAGCCGGCGATCGGGCCGTCGTACCCCGCGTGGCCGAACTTCGTCGCGACGATCACGCGATCGCGGCGGGTGCCGAGCGCGACGCCGAGCATCCGCTCGCTGAGGCCGAACTCCGCGCCGTAGATATCGGCGGTGTCGAACAGCGTGACGCCCGCGTCGATCGCGGCGCCGACGACGCGGTCGGCGCCGTCCTGCGTCTCGGTCAGGGTGCCCGTGCGCCCGAGGTTGTTGCAGCCGAGACCGACGGCGGATACGCGGAGGCCAGAGCGGCCGAGGGTGCGGTACTCCATGTGCCGAAGCCTAGGCCCGCCGCCCGGGCGTCCCCTCCTCCCCCTCTGCCGTGAGCGAAGTCCTCTCCACACCCGCGCCCGCGCGGGAATCGCCCGACGGAGGGCCGCGTTATCGTCTGCACCATGAGCACCCCGGTCGCAGCCCCCGCCCACCTGCTCCGCATCGACAGCCCGATCGGGCGCATCGAGCTCGGCAGCAACGGCGACGCCATCGTGTCGCTGTCCATCGAGAGCGGGGGCGCGCTGCCCTACGACGCCCTGCCCGACTCCCCCGACGCCGTGCTCGAACGGGCCGCCGCGCAGCTCGGCCAGTACTTCGACGGCTCGCGGCACGACTTCGACCTGCCGGTCGAGCTCGGCGGCACCGAGTTCCAGCGGTCCGTCTGGGAGCAGCTCGTGCAGCTCGAGTGGGGCGAGCTGGTCACCTACGGCGGCCTCGGCCGCGGCACCGGACGCCCCGCCGCGGGGCGCGCGGTGGGCGGCGCGATCGGCGCGAACCCGGTGCCGATCATCGTGCCGTGCCACCGCGTGGTCGGCAGCGACGGCAGCATCACGGGCTACAGCGCCGGCGAGGGCGTCGCCACGAAGCGCTGGCTGCTCGAGCACGAGGGCTGCGCGATGACCGCGAAGACCGGCCGGGCGACGCTGTTCGACCTCGAGGCGGAGGCTGCCGAGTCGGCGCTCGCCACCGCCGCCGACGAGCCCGCCGCGTGAGCCGGCGGCCGCGATGAGCAGCTCGGTCGTCACCGGCGACGACGGCGTCGGCCGCTGCGCCTGGGCCGGCGCCGATCCGGAGTACCGCCGGTATCACGACGAGGAGTGGGGCACGCCGCTGCACGGCGACCGGCCGCTGTTCGAGAAGCTGACCCTCGAGGGCTTCCAGTCGGGCCTGTCGTGGATCACGATCCTGCGGCGTCGCCCGACGTTCCGCACGGCGTTCCGGGGCTTCGACATCGACGCGGTCGCCGCGTTCGACGACGACGACGTCGAGCGGCTCCTCGCCGACCCCGGCATCATCCGCAACCGCGCCAAGGTGCTCGCGGCCATCGCGAACGCGCGGGTGGCGCAGGAGCTGGTACGCGACGACGACGGGGCGCTCGACCGGCTGCTGTGGGGCTTCGCGCCGGAGCCGCGTGCGACCGCGCCGGCCTCCTTCGCGGAGGTCCCGGCGATCACGCCGGAATCGACGGCCGCGTCGAAGGCACTCAAGAAGGCCGGCTTCCGGTTCGTCGGGCCGACGACGCTCTACGCGCTGATGCAGTCCGCGGGCATGGTCGACGACCACGTCGCCGGCTGCTGGCGCGCGCTCGACGCGAGCCCGACGACCGGCTCGAGCTAGACGACCAGCTCGACCTCGCCGGGGGCGCCGCGGCGTGCCAGCAGCCCCACGTCGGCGATGCCCGCCAGCAGCTCCTCCACCGAGCCGTGGTCGCGCCCGTCCTCGAGCAGGGCGCGGACCAGCCGGCCCTTGCCCTCCTTGTTGAAGTGGTTCAGCGCGCGCACGCTGCCGTCGGCCCCGGCCGTGACGACCCGCACGAACACCGCATCCTCCCGCGCGGGCAGCGGACCGAGCGCCGCGTAGGCCTCCGAGCGCAGGTCGACGAGCAGCCCGGATCGCGCGGCCAGAACCCGCGCGATCGGCTCGCGCCAGATCGTCGCGAGCGAGCGGCCCGGCAGCCGGGTGCCGGCGCTGAGCCGGTATGCCGGCACCGCATCCTCGGGTCCGAGCAGGCCGAACAGCGCGGAGGCGATGAGCACCCGGCCGTCGGCGACGCCGCGCGCCGCGGGGCTGAGCGAGGCGGCGTCGAGCGCGTCGTAGAGCACGCCGTCGAAGCGGTCGAGCGCGGGCATCGTCGGGGCGCGCCGCACCTCGCGGTTCAGCGCCGCCTGATGCGCCGAGGCGGGCCCGAGCCCGAGCGTGACGGCCGCGGCGCGCAGGTTCGACGACAGGGAGCGCAGCTCCGCCAGCGCGGCGCGCCGAGGCGCCGCCAGCTCCCGGGGTGCGGACAGCGCGGCGAGATCCAGCGGACGCGCGGCATCGCCGCCCGGCCGCTTCGTCTCCGACGGGGGCAGCAGGAGCAGCATCTACGGCCGGACGAAGCCGAGCGCCTGCTCGACCACCACGCCGAGCGGCTGGACGCTGTCGACCGTGATGCGGGGAGCGGCGGCGCTCGGGCCGGCCCACTCCTCCCACTCGTCGAGCGTCTGCTCGACGCGGTGCCAGTCCGGCTCGTCGAAGTTCGGCAGGTCGCGCACGCGCGTCTCGAGCCGGGTGCGGTGCAGCTCGGGATCGGAGCACACCACCTCGACGAAGCGGAGCGGCACGCCCTGGCGCTCGGCCAGCTTGACCCACTGCTCGCGGGCCGGGCCGACCGCGTTGACGGCGTCGACGATCACGGCGCGGCCGGTCGTCAGCACGGCGTCCGCGAGCGTCTCCGCCACGAGGTACGCCGCGAGGCCGGTCGGCTGGTCGGAGTCGATGCCCGCCGACAGGATCGCCGACTCGATCGGGTCGACGCTGACGACCGCGGCACCGAGGCGGTTGCCGACGACCTCGGCGACCGTGCTCTTGCCGGTGCCCGGCAGCCCGGCCATCGCGATCAGCACGACGGCGCCCGTCGCGATGCGGTCCGGGCGCCGTCGGTGCTGCGCTGCCTGTTCAGACCAGCTCCGCCTGACCCGCGACGATCGTCACGGTGTCGTTCTCGACGGACAGGAACCCGTCCTCGGCCTGCGCGGTCACGACCTCGCCGGAGGTCGTGGTCACGCGCACCTCGCCGGAGGCGAGGATCGCGAGGATGGGCTCGTGGCCCGCCAGGATGCCGATCTCGCCCTCGGTCGTGCGGGCGATGATCTGACGCGCCTCGCCCGCCCACACCTCGTGGTCGGCCGCGACGACGCTCACCTGGAGGTCGGCCATCTCAGCCGTTCTCCTTCTGGATCTGGGCCCACTTCTCCTCGACGTCCGTGATCGGGCCGACGTTGAAGAACGCCTGCTCCGCCACGTGGTCGAAGTCGCCGCGGACGATCGCGTCGAACGACTCGATGGTGTCCTTCAGCGGCACGGTCGAGCCCTCGACGCCGGTGAACTTCTTCGCCATGTACGTGTTCTGGGAGAGGAACTGCTGGATCCGGCGCGCACGCGACACCGTGATCTTGTCCTCCTCGGAGAGCTCGTCGACACCGAGGATCGCGATGATCTCCTGCAGCTCCTTGTTCTTCTGGAGGATCTGCTTGACGCTCGTCGCGACGCGGTAGTGGTCCTGGCCCAGGTAGCGGGGGTCCATGATCCGCGAGGTCGAGCTCAGCGGGTCGACCGCCGGGTAGAGGCCGCGCGACGCGATCTCGCGCGAGAGCTCGGTGGTCGCGTCGAGGTGCGCGAACGTGGTGGCCGGGGCCGGGTCGGTGTAGTCGTCCGCCGGCACGTAGATCGCCTGCAGCGAGGTGATCGAGTGGCCGCGCGTCGAGGTGATGCGCTCCTGGAGCACGCCCATCTCGTCGGCGAGGTTCGGCTGGTAGCCCACCGCGGACGGCATGCGCCCGAGCAGCGTCGACACCTCCGAGCCCGCCTGCGTGAAGCGGAAGATGTTGTCGATGAACAGGAGCACGTCCTGGTTCTGCACGTCGCGGAAGTACTCCGCCATCGTCAGCGCGGAGAGCGCGACGCGGAGGCGCGTGCCCGGCGGCTCGTCCATCTGGCCGAAGACGAGGGCGGTCTTGTCGAAGACGCCCGCCTCCTCCATCTCGCCGATGAGGTCGTTGCCCTCACGGGTGCGCTCGCCGACGCCGGCGAACACGGACACGCCGCCGTGGTCCTGCGCGACGCGCTGGATCATCTCCTGGATGAGCACGGTCTTGCCGACGCCGGCGCCGCCGAACAGGCCGATCTTGCCTCCCTGCACGTACGGGGTGAGGAGGTCGATGACCTTGATGCCGGTCTCGAAGAGGTTGGTCTTCGACTCGAGCTGGTCGAATGCCGGCGGACGGCGATGGATCGGCCAGCGCTCGGTGATCTCGATCTTCTCGCCGGGGGCGGCGTTGAGCACGTCGCCCGTGACATTGAAGACCTTGCCCTTGGTGACGTCGCCGACGGGCACCGAGATGGCGGCACCCGAGTCGCGCACCTCCTGGCCGCGGACGAGGCCGTCCGTCGGCTTCAGGGCGATGGCGCGGACGAGGTCGTCGCCGAGGTGCTGCGCGACCTCGAGCGTGATCGTCTGCGTGAGGTCGCCGATGGTGACCTCGGTGCTCAGGGCGTTGTAGATCTCCGGGATCGAGTCGTGCGGGAACTCGATGTCGACGACGGGGCCGGTGACGCGCGCGATGCGCCCGACGCCCGCGGCATCCGTCGCCGCGGCGGCGGTGTCGGCGGTGGCGGTGTCAGTCATGGTGTCTTCTCTCTCAGGGGTCGTCATCGAGCGGTGCCGAGCGCGTCGGCGCCGCCGACGATCTCTGCGATCTGCTGGGTGATCTCGGCCTGGCGGGCGTTGTTCGCCAGGCGGGTGTAGTCGTTGATGAGCTTGTCGGCGTTGTCGCTGGCGGCCTTCATGGCCTTCTGCGTCGCGGCGTGCTTGGCGGCGGAGGACTGCAGCATCGCGTTGAAGATGCGGCTCTCGATGTAGACCGGCAGCAGCCCGTCGAGCACCGTGTCGGCGTCCGGCTCGAACTCGTAGAGCGGCAGCGGGCCGGTGCTCTCCGGCTCCTCGACGCCCTCCACGACCTCGAGCGGCAGCAGGCGGACCGTCTCCGGCTCCTGCACCAGCATCGAGACGAAGCGGTTGTAGACGATGTGGATCTCGTCGACCCCGCCCTCGGCCGTCGGCTGCACGAACTTGTCGACGACCGCGTGCGCGATCTCCTTCGCCGTGTCGAACTCGGGGCTGTCGGTGCCGCCCACCCACTGCTGCTCGGAGTCGCGGCGGCGGAACTGGAAGTACTGCACCGCCTTGCGCCCGACCAGGTAGTGGACGACGTCCTTGCCCTCGTTCTCGAGGCGCGTGCGCAGCTCCCCCGCCTCGCGGAGGATCTGGGAGTTGAACGCGCCGGCGAGTCCGCGGTCCGAGGTGAAGACCACGATCGCGGCCCGCGTCGGGTTCTCCGCCTCGGTCGTCAGCACGTGGTCGACGTTCGAGAACGTCGCCACGGCCGACACGGCGCGCGTGACCGCGCGGGCATACGGCGTCGAGGCCTTGACCCGCTGCTGCGCCTTCTGGATCCGCGAGGCGGAGATCAGCTCCATGGCACGGGTGATCTTCTTCGTCGTCTGCGCGCTGCGGATCCGCGCGCGGTACTCGCGAAGCTGGGCTCCCATGTCTGCTCTCTACTCGTTGTTTCTCGTCAGCTGCCTGAGGAGGCGCGTCAGCGCCGTCTCGGAGGTCGTCAGCGCTTCTGCTTGACGATCTTCTCCTGGTTGATGTCCTCGATGGCCATCTCGTCGGCCGACTCGGTGCCCGGGGCGTCGAGCGCGCGGCCCTCGCCCGTCTGGAACTCGAGCTTGAAGGCGCCGACCGACTCCTCGAGCTTGGCGACGGTCGCGTCGTCGAGCACATTGGTGTCGCGGAGCACGTCGAGCACGTCCGTGTTGCGGCCCAGGTAGTCGTGCAGCTCGCGCTCGAACCGGAGCACGTCCTCCACCGGCACCTCGTCGAGGTGGCCGTTGGTGCCGGCCCAGATCGAGACGACCTGCTTCTCGACCGGGAACGGCGAGTACTGCGGCTGGCGGAGCAGCTCGGTCAGGCGGGCGCCGCGCGCCAGCTGGCGGCGGCTGGTGGCGTCGAGGTCGGACGCGAACATCGCGAACGCCTCGAGCGAGCGGTACTGCGCCAGCTCGAGCTTCAGCGTGCCGGAGACCTTCTTGATGCTCTTCACCTGGGCGTCGCCGCCGACGCGGGAGACCGAGATGCCGACGTCGACCGCCGGGCGCTGGTTCGCGTTGAACAGGTCGGACTGCAGGAAGATCTGGCCGTCGGTGATCGAGATCACGTTGGTCGGGATGTACGCCGAGACGTCGTTCGCCTTGGTCTCGATGATCGGCAGGCCGGTCATCGAGCCCGCGCCGAGCTCGTCCGAGAGCTTCGCGCAGCGCTCGAGCAGACGCGAGTGCAGGTAGAACACGTCGCCCGGATAGGCCTCGCGTCCCGGCGGACGGCGGAGGAGCAGCGACACGGCGCGGTAGGCCTCGGCCTGCTTCGACAGGTCGTCGAAGATGATCAGGACGTGCTTGCCGCCGTACATCCAGTGCTGGCCGATGGCCGAGCCGGTGTAGGGGGCGAGGTACTTGAAGCCTGCCGGGTCGGAGGCCGGGGCCGCGACGATGGTGGTGTACTCCATGGCGCCGGCGTCCTCGAGCGCGCCCTTCACCGAGGCGATGGTCGAGCCCTTCTGGCCGATCGCGACGTAGATGCAGCGCACCTGCTTCGTCGCGTCGCCGGAGTCCCAGTTCGCCTTCTGGTTGATGATCGTGTCGATCGCGATCGCGGTCTTGCCGGTCTGGCGGTCGCCGATGATCAGCTGGCGCTGGCCGCGGCCGATCGGGATCATCGCGTCGATCGCCTTGATGCCGGTCTGCATCGGCTCGTGCACGCTCTTGCGGGCCATGACGCCGGGCGCCTGCAGCTCGAGCGCGCGGCGCGACTCGGCCGCGATCTCGCCGAGGCCGTCGATCGGGTTGCCGAGCGGGTCGACCACGCGGCCGAGGAAGGCGTCGCCGACCGGGGCCGAGAGCACCTCGCCCGTGCGGGTGACCTCCATGCCCTCCTCGATCCCGGCGAACTCGCCGAGCACGATCACGCCGATCTCGTCCTCGTCGAGGTTGAGGGCGAGGCCGAGGGTGCCGTCGGCGAAGCGGATGAGCTCGTTGGCCATCACGCCGGGCAGTCCCTCGACGTGCGCGATGCCGTCGGCGGCGTCGATGACCGTGCCGACCTCCGTGGTCGACGCCGTCGCGGGCGAGTAGCCGGCGACGAAGTCCTTGAGGGCGTCGCGGATCTCGTCGGGGCTGATCGTGATGTCTGCCATGTCGTTTCCTGTTCTGTGAGCAGCGCGTCCGGTCACCCGGCGAGCTGAATCCTGAGGTCCTGCAGACGGGAGGAGATGGTCCCGTCGATCACGTCGTCCGCCACCTGCACGCGGAACCCGCCGATGAGCGCGGGGTCGATCACGACGTTGAGCTGCGGCGTGCGGCCATAGCGGGCCTCGATAGCCGCGCCGAGGCGCTTCTCCTGGGCCGAGGTGAGGGGGGCGGCCGACGTCACCGTCGCCACGATCCGGTCGGAGCTCGACGCCACGATGTCCGCGGCGGTCGAGAGCAGCTCGCCGACGCGGCGGCCGCGCGGGCTCCGCACCAGGTGCCGCAGCACGACCAGCGTGGCCTCGTGCGCCTGCTTCCCGAGCAGGCTGTCGACGATCGCGGCCTTGCCGGCCGGATCGCCGAGCTTGCTGCCGATGGCGAGCTCGAGGTCGGGGTCGCTGCGCACCGCGCGCTCGAAGGCGAACAGCTCAGCCTCGATCTTCGACGTCTTCGCCGAGGACGCCGCGGCGCGGATGCCGAGCTCCTCGATCCCGTCGACCAGCTCCGCCTGCGACGACCAGCGCTCGGAGACCGCGGCGCCGAGCACGGCGCCGGCGGGCTTCTCCAGGTCCGGGAAGACCGTCGAGATGATCGTCGCCTTGTCGTCGGCCGGGATCGCCGGGTCGGCGAGGAGACCGCGCAGCTGGGCCGACCCGTCGATCGCGCGGGCCGCCGCGAGCAGCTGCTCCGCGGTGGCCGTCGTCACGCTCTTCGCGTCGTCCAGCGCCGCGACCGATGTCGCGAGCGCTCCCCTCGTCGCCGAACCCATCTACGCCTTCTTCGTGGTGGCCTCGCTGGCCTCGAGGTCCGCCAGGAAGCGGTCCACGAGCGCGGTGGCCTTCGTGTCGTCGTTGAGCGTCTCGCCGATCACGTTCGACGCGAGGTCGAGCGCGAGCGTGCCGACCTCGGCACGGAGCGAGCTCTGCGCCGCGGCGCGCTCCGCCTCGATCTGGGACTGCGCGGCGGTCAGGATGCGGGCGGCCTCGACGGACGCCTGCTCCTTCTTCTCGGCGATGATCTTGTCGCCGTCGACGCGGGCCTGCTCGCGGATGCGGCCGGCCTCGGCGCGCGCCTCGGCGAGCTGCGCCTGGTACTCGTCGCGCGAGGCGGCGGCCTCGGCCTGCGCGGCCTCGGCGCGCTTGAGCCCGCCCTCGATCGCGTCGGCGCGCTCGTCGAGCAGCTTGGTGAAGCGCGGCACGACCTTCCAGATGAAGAACACCAGGATGATCGCGAACGCGACCGTGGCCCAGATCAGGTCCGCGGGAGCGGGGATGAGGGGGTTGCCACCCGCCTCGCCCTCCGCCGCTGCGGCCAGGAATGCGTTCTGCATTCCGACTCCTTACGGTGAGAGGGGCTGCGGGTTTACGGCGCGGTGAAGGGGATGAAGCCCACCGCGATGGCGATGAACGCCAGGGCCTCGGTGAACGCGATGCCGAGGAACATCAGGCCGGTGAGGCGGCCCTGCAGCTCGGGCTGACGCGCAACGGACTCGATCGTCTTGCCGACGACCATGCCGACGCCGATGGCCGAGCCGATCGAGGCCAGGCCGAAGGCCAGCGGGGCGAGAAATCCGACGATATTCACGGGGTTTCCTTTCGAGGGTGGTTCGGTCCCGACACGAGGTCGAGTGTCAGTGCTCGTCCGCCAGCGCGAGCTGGATGTACACGGCGGCGAGGAAGGTGAAGACGTAGGCCTGCAGGGCGGCGACCAGGATCTCGAACACCGTGAAGGCGATGCCGAACGCGAGCGAGCCGACGCCGAGCAGTCCGAGGAAGTTGCCGTCCGCCAGGACGGTGAAGAAGAAGAACTGGGTGGCCGAGAAGCAGAGCACCAGCAGCATGTGGCCGGCGACCATGTTCATCAGGAGTCGGAGGGTCAGCGTGACCGGACGCAGGATGAACGTCGAGATGAGCTCGATCGGCGTGACGATGATGTAGAGCGGCCACGGCACGCCCGACGGGAACAGCGAGGCCTTGAAGAAGCCGGCCGGGTGCTTGCGCACGCCCGCGTAGATGAACAGCACGTAGGCGACGAGCGCCAGCACGAGCGGGAGGCCGATCACGCTGTTGCCCGAGATGTTCAGCAGCGGCACGATGCCGGTGATGTTCATGCCGATCACGGTGAAGAAGATCGCCATGAGGACCGGCATGAAGCGCTTGCCGTCCTTCTCGCCGAGCGTGTCGATGACGATGTTCTTGCGGACGAAGCCGAGCAGGAACTCCGTGATGACCTGGCCGCGGCCGGGGATCAGCTTGAAGCGGCTCGTCGAGATGCCGAGCCAGACGAGCAGCAGGACGACGACGAGCAGTCGGATCGCCATGATGCGGTTCAGCTCGAACGGCGTGTTCGCGAACAGCAGCGCCTCGGGGAAGAACTCCTCGAGGGAGGGGCCGTGGAAGCCGCCCTCCCCCGACGATTCGTCGGCGAAGGGAAGGAACGAGGTGAGGGCGGTAGCTAGCAGGGCTCTCTCCAGAATCGGGCGCGGCGACGCGCGGCGATCGAAGGGGGGAAGGTCTTGGTACGAGCCTATCAGGGCTCCGGCGTGCTCAACTACGCGCTGTAGAAGAACCCCGCTCCCGGTCGCCGTCGTCGCCGGGCAGGGTCACATCGACGTACGGGGTGCGCGTGCGCTGGTACGCGACCACGTCGAGCACGAGCGAGCCGAGCACCGCCACGATCACCGTGATGAAGAACACCCACGGATCGAGCCAGGTCTGGCTGCGCAGCCAGATCACGACGCCGAGGAAGATCAGCAGCTTGAGGAACCAGACCCCGAGCACCACGCCGAAGAAGACCGGGCTGCCCGGATCGCCGGCGGTGGCGCGGGCCGCGACGATGATGCTCAGCGCGGTCAGGCCGAGGAACACGGCCGCGAGGGCGGCACCGAGCAGCGCCGCGGCCAGCCCGCGGCCGCCGGCGACGGCGAAGCCGATCCCGCCGCCGATCACCGCGACGGCGAGGGCGAAGGCGCCCCCGTAGCGCAGGGAGCGGACGAGGAGGGGCACGGCGGTCATCGGGGCTCCTGACGGCGGGGCAGGTCGAGCGCGCCGGTCGCGACGCGCTCCTGCAGGGCGGCGGCATCCGCCACCGGGGCGGACTCGGGGTCGGCGTCCGCGTCGGCGGCCGCGTCGAGGCGGTCGTAGCGGACGAGTCCGCTCTCCTCCACCGCGGCCGTGTCGAACGCCTGCGCGGCGACCTCCGCCGCCTTGCGGTGGGTCAGCGGCGCGAGCGTGACGATCGCGCAGATGAGGAAGCCGACGATGAGGCCGATGAGGGCCCACCACCAGTCGATGAACAGGAACGACAGCACGCCGATGGAGGCGACGGCCGTCCAGGCGTAGAAGATCAGCGCCGCCGTCATCGGCGAGTGGCCCATGTCGAGCAGGCGGTGGTGCAGGTGCTTGCGATCCGCGCTGAACGGCGACTTGCCGGCGCCGAGGCGTCGGAACGCGGCCAGCGCGAAGTCGAGCAGCGGCACGAGCAGCACCGTGAACGGCAGCAGGATGGGGATGAAGGCGGGGAGCGTCCCCGATCCGCCGAGGATGTTCGTGACGCCGGTGCCCTGGGTGTTGACGATCGTGCCCGGGTCGAGTGAGCCCGTGACGGAGATCGTCGAGGTGGCCATGAGCAGGCCGACGAGCAGCGCGCCCGAGTCGCCCATGAACAGCCGCGCGGGCCGCCAGTTCAGCGGGAAGAAGCCGATGCAGGCGCCGATGACGACGGCCGCGAGGAACGAGCCGAGGTTGAAGTAGTCCGTCTGCGCGCCGGGCCCGGTGGAGATCAGGTAGCTGTAGACGAAGAACACGCCGTTCGAGATGATCGCGACCCCGGCGACGAGGCCGTCGAGCCCGTCGATGAAGTTCAGCGCGTTCATCACGAGCACGATCACGAAGACCGTGAGCCCGAGCGAGTAGAACGACGACGTGATGAGCAGGCCGCCCGGGATGGGCAGGCTCGCGAGCTGCGTGCCGGTCCAGGCCAGCAGGCCGGCGGCGATCGCCTGGCCGGCGAGCTTCGTGTACCAGTCCAGATCGATGAGGTCGTCCGCGACGCCCATGATCACGATGAGGAGGGCCGCGCCGAGCACGCCCCAGATCTTGATCGGCTCCGCGAACAGCACCGAGAACACCGGCAGCTTCGACGCGATCGCGAAGGCCGCGAGCACGCCGAGGAACATCGCGATGCCGCCGAGCCGCGGCGTCGGGCGGGTGTGCACGTCGCGCTCGCGGATCTTCGGGTACAGCCGGAACTTCATGCTGAGCTTCCAGATCAGCAGCGAGAACACGAACGTCACCGCGGCGGCCGAGGCGACGACGAGGACGTAGAAGACTATGCGCACCTGTCGGCCCCCACGACGCGGATGATCTCCTCGTCGGGGATGACGCCGTGCCGCAGGATGCGGAGCTTCCCCTCGGGGTGCTCGAGCGCGACCGCGTCGACGATCGTCGACCCCGTGCCCGCCTCCGCTCCCGCGTAGGACTCGCCGGCGGGACCGGCGTCGAGGTACACCGCGACGCGGTCGCCGAGCATCTCCTCGGCCTCCGCGGCCGTCATGGCGGCCGTGCGGCCGGTCAGGTTCGCGCTGGACACGGCGAGCGGCCCGGTGTCGGCCAGCAGCTCGAGCGCGACCGGGTGCTCCGGCATCCGGAGCCCGACGGTGCCGCGGGTCTCCCCCAGGTCCCAGTCGAGCGTCGGCCGCGCGCGGAGCACGACGGTCAGGCCGCCGGGCCAGAACTCGGCGACGAGGTCGCGCACGAGATCGGGCACGGTCTCGGCCAGCGCGTCGAGCTGCTCGATGCCGGGCACGAGCACGGGGGGCGGTGCGTCGCGGCCGCGGCCCTTCGCGTCGAGCAGGCGCTGCACGGCGGTCGTCGAGAACGCGTCGGCGGCGATGCCGTAGACGGTGTCGGTGGGCAGCACCACCAGCTCCCCGCGCGCGATCGCCTGCCGCGCCAGCCGCGTGCCGGTGAGCAGCTGCGCCGGATCGGAGCAGTCGTAGAGGGGAGCCATCGCCGTCCGATCCTAGACGCCGCCGCCTGGCAGACTGGTACGTCGTGCCCCTGCTCTTCGTATTCGACATGGACGACGTGCTCTACGACTACGACTGGCGGGTGCGGATGACCGGCCTCGCCCGGCTCACGGGTCTCGACGTCGGCGAGCTGCGGCGCCGCTGGTGGACGGCCGCGGGCGGCGAGGGCAGCGCCGAGGCCGGCGCGTTCCGCACGGGCGAGGAGTACCTCGCGGCCGTGACCGAGGCGGTGGGCACCGAGGTCGACGTCGACACCTGGATGCGCCTCCGCCGCGAGGCGATGACCCCGCGCCCGGCGGTGCTCGACACGGTGCGGCGCGCCGGCGAGCTGGGGCGCACGAGCCTGCTGACGAACAACGGCATCCTCGTGCACGAGCGGCTGGCCGAGCTCGCGCCCGAGCTCGTGGACCTGTTCGCGCCCGAGGACCTCCGGGCGAGCGCCTACTACGGCGCGCGGAAGCCCGACCCGGCCGTGTTCCGGGCGCTGCTGGCGGCGTACGGCGCCGACCCGCGCGAGGTGTTCTTCGCCGACGACCTCGTCGAGAACGTCGAGGGCGCGCGATCGGTGGGCATCACGGCGCATCTGTACCGCGACCCGGCCGGGCTGCGGGAGGCCGTCGAGGCCTTCGCCGCGGAGCGCGCGGCGGCCTGAGCCGGACCGGTGCTCGGCCGGTGCACGCCCGCTAGCGGGTCGCGGAGGTGGTGCGGTCGCGTCCGGTGAGGTCGCGCATCGTGGCCGGCGCCCGCCAGCCGTCCGCGGCGAGCAGCTCGCGGATCGCGGCGCCCTGCTGCTCGGCGTGCTCGAGCACGAGCGTGCCGCCCGGCCGCAGCAGCGCCAGCGCGCGCCGCGAGAGGGCCCGCACGACGTCGAGGCCGTCCGGGCCGCCGTAGAGCGCCGCGGCGGGGTCGTGCAGCCGCACCTCGGGATCGCGCGGGATCGCGTCGTCCGGGATGTACGGCGGGTTCGACACGACGACGTCCACTCCCCCGTCGAGCTCCGGCAGGGCCGTCGCGAGATCGTCGAAGACGAGGCGGAGGTTCGCGGCGCCGATCCGGTCGGCGTTCTGACGGGCCCAGATGAAGGCCTGCGGCGAGTTCTCGACGGCGTGGACGCGTGCGTGCGGCACCTCCACGGCGAGCGACAGCGCGATGGCGCCGCTGCCCGTGCCGAGGTCGATCGCGACCGGCTCGGCCGACGGCACGGCGAGCAGCGCGTCGATCGCGATCTGGGCGACGCCCTCCGTCTCCGGCCGCGGCACGAACACGCCCGGTCCGACGGCGAGTTCCAGCCCGCGGAACGCGGCGGCGCCGGTGATGTGCTGCAGCGGCTCGCGCGCCGCGCGGCGCTCGACGGCCTCGATCACCGCGAAGGACTGCTCCGGGTCGACGGCCGCGCCGATGAGCGCCTTCGCCTGCACCTGGCCGCGGCTGAGGCCGAGCACGTGGCCGACCAGCAGCTCGGCGTCGACCTCGGGGCTCGGCACGCGCGCGCCCTGCAGCACCGCGACGGCGTGGTCGCGCAGGGCCGCGACCGTGCGCGGCAGGCCGGAGGTGCGGGCGGGCGCGTCGGTCTGCACGGTCACCCGGCCCCGATCTCCGCGAGCCGCGCCTCCTCGTCCGCCTGGATGAGCGAATCGAGCACGGGCTGGATGGCGCCGTTCAGCACCTGGTCGAGGTTGTAGGCCTTGTAGCCGGTGCGGTGGTCGGCGATCCGGTTCTCCGGGAAGTTGTAGGTGCGGATGCGCTCCGACCGGTCCATGCCGCGGATCTGCGAGCGGCGCTGGTCGGAGGCCGCGGCGGCGAGCTCCTCCTGCTGCTTCGCGAGCAGGCGGGCGCGGAGCACGCGCATGCCGGCCTCGCGGTTCTGGATCTGCGACTTCTCGTTCTGCATCGACACGACGATGCCCGTCGGCAGGTGCGTGATCCGCACCGCCGAGTCCGTCGTGTTCACGCTCTGACCGCCGGGGCCCGACGAGCGGAAGACGTCGATCCGGAGGTCGTTCTGGTCGATCGTGACCTCCTCGGGCTCGTCGACCTCGGGGAAGACGAGCACGCCGGTGGTGGAGGTGTGGATGCGGCCCTGCGACTCGGTCGCCGGCACGCGCTGCACGCGGTGCACGCCGCCCTCGTACTTCAGGCTCGCCCAGACGCCCTCGGCCGGGTCGGACGCGCTCGACTTGATCGCGACCTGCACGTCCTTGTAGCCGCCGAGGTCCGACTCGGTGCGCTCGAGCAGCTCGGTCTTCCAGCCGCGCGACTCCGCGTAGTGCACGTACATCCGCAGCAGGTCCGCCGCGAACAGCGCCGACTCCTCGCCGCCCTCGCCGCCCTTGATCTCCATGATCACGTCGCGGCCGTCGTCCGGATCGCGCGGGATCAGCAGCCGGCGCAGGCGCTCCTCGGACTGCCGCTCGCCCTCCTCGAGTTGCGGCACCTCCTCGGCGAACGCCGCGTCCTCCACGGCGAGCTCGCGCGCCGCCGCCAGGTCGTCGACCGCCTGCGTCCACCCCGAGTGCGCCGCGACGATGCGCGACAGCTCGGCGTAGCGCCGGTTCAGCTTGCGGGCCAGCGGCGGATCGGCGTGGACGGCGGGGTCGGCGAGCCGCTCCTGGAGCTGCTCATGCTCCTCCAGGAGCCGCCCGACGGAGTCGAACACGGTCAGTGCGAGGCGGCCGCGTGCGTCGAGCCGCCCGCGCCCTGGCCGCTGCCGTTCGGCAGCGACTTCTGGATCTGCACGAGGAACTCGGTGTTGGAGCCGGTCTCCTTGAGCTTCGAGAGCACGCCCTCCAGCTGCTGCTGCAGCTCGAGGCCGGCCAGCGCGCGGCGCAGGCGCCAGGTGATGGCGACCTCGTCGGCGCTGAGCAGCTCCTCCTCGCGGCGGGTGGACGAGGCGTAGATGTCGACCGCCGGGAAGATGCGCTTGTCGGCGAGCTGGCGCGAGAGGCGCAGCTCCATGTTGCCGGTGCCCTTGAACTCCTCGAAGATGACCTCCTCCATCTTCGACCCGGTCTCGACGAGCGCCGTGGCGAGGATGGTCAGCGAGCCGCCGCCCTCGATGTTGCGCGCGGCGCCGAAGAAGCGCTTCGTCGGGTAGAGCGCCGCGGCGTCGACGCCGCCGGAGAGCACGCGGCCCGACGGCGGCTGCGCGAGGTTGTAGGCGCGCCCGAGGCGGGTGATCGAGTCGACGAGCACGACGACGTCGTTGCCGAGCTCGACGAGGCGCTTGGCGCGCTCGATGGCGAGCTCCGCGACCGTGGTGTGGTCCTCGGCCGGGCGGTCGAACGTCGACGCGATCACCTCGCCGCGCACGGAGCGCTGCATGTCGGTGACCTCCTCGGGACGCTCGTCCACGAGCACGACCATGATGTGCACCTCGGGGTTGTTGGCCGAGATGGCGGCGGCGATGGCCTGGAGGATCAGCGTCTTGCCGGCCTTCGGGGGCGCGACGATGAGGCCGCGCTGGCCCTTGCCGATCGGCGCGACGAGGTCGATGATCCGCGTGGAGAGCTGCTCCGGCGTGGTCTCGAGGCGCAGGCGCTCGTTCGGGTAGATCGGGGTGAGGTCGCCGAACTCGGTGCGCTCGCCGAGCTCCTCGAGCGGGATGCCGTTGACGGAGTCGACCTTGACGATCGCGTTGTACTTCTGGCGGCCGCCCTGGTTGTCGCCGTCACGCGGCTGGCGGATGGCGCCGACGACCGCGTCGCCCTTGCGCAGGTTGTACTTCTTGACCTGGCCGAGCGAGACGTAGACGTCGTTCGGGCCCGGCAGGTAGCCGGTGGTGCGCACGAACGCGTAGTTGTCGAGCACGTCGAGGATGCCCGCGATCGGGATCAGCACGTCGTCGTCGCTGATCTCCGGCTCGTCCGAGTCGCCCTGGGCACCGCGGCCGCGCTTGCGGTCGCGGTAGCGGCTGCGGCTGGAGCGGCCGTCGCCGTCCTGGTCCGCCTGGCCCTGCTGGCCGTTCTGGCGGCCCTGCTGGCCGTTCTGGCGGCCCTCGTCGTCGGACTCGGCCTCCTGCGCGCGGTCGGCCTGCGCCTGCTGGCCGTTCGAGGCCTGCGCGGCCTGGTTCTGGCGGCCGCCCTGGTTCTGCTGGCCGGAGCCCTGCTGGCCCTCGTCCTGACCGCCCTTGCCGCGGTTGCGGTTGCGGTTGCGGCGGCGGCCGGAGCGCGAGCCCTCGGACGGCTGGTCGCCGTCGGCGTCGTCCTGGTCGGACGAGGACGCGTCGGCCTGGTCGGCGACGGGCGCCTCGGTCTGCTCGGCGGCGGGAGCCTCGGCGGCGGGCGCCTCGGCGGCCGGCGCGGCGTCGCCGTCGGCGGCGTTGAGGTGCTCGGCGGCCGGGCGGCTGGCCAGGTCCTCGGTGGTCGCGGTCGCACGGCGCGAGCGACGCGAGGGGCGGGTCGCGGCCGGAGCCTCGACGGGCTGCTCGGCCGGGGCCTCGGCGGGTGCGACGTCCTCGGGCGCGGCGTCCTCGGCCGGGGCGGCCTCGGCGGTGGTGTCGGACAGGGGCTCGATCAGCGCGGGCGCGGCGTCGTCGCCGGCCAGTGCGATCACCAGCTCGCCCTTGCGGAGGCGAGAGGAGCCGGAGATGCCGCGCTCGGCGGCCAGCGCCTTCAGCTCGGCGAGGCTCAGCTTGGCGAGATCGGCCGCGGTCGGATTCGAATCGGTCACGGTTCGGGGATTCCTTTCGACCCGGGGCATCAGACTTCCCGGGGGTGAGACGCGCGCGGTGTTCGCGGAGGGAGAGGCACGGACGTGCTCGAGTACTTCTGCGATGGCGAGCGCCGGGTGAATGTCCGGGACGGAGGGGTTGTCAACTGGATCCCTGGGGATCGTCCGCTGTCAGACCGCTGCCCCGTCCGGGTGCGCGACCACTGTAGCACCCCGGAAGTCGACGGCCAGCATGAGCGTGCGCCAGGGCGTGGTGGCGCTGCGCTCGATGATCTCGGCCGCCCGCAGCCGCTGCGCGGGGTCGCTGCCGAGCACGAGGAGCGACGGACCGGCGCCGGAGACGACGGCCGCCAGCCCCTCGACGCGGAGGACGCGCAGCAGCGCGTCGCTCTCCGGCATGGCCGAGGCGCGGTAGCTCTGGTGCAGCTTGTCCTCGGTCGCGGCGAGCAGCAGCTCCGGGCTCTGGATCAGCGCGGCGATGAGCAGCGCCGACCGCGACACGTTGAAGATCGCGTCCTCGTGCGGCACCGAGACGGGCTGCAGGCTGCGCGCGAGGGTCGTGGAGAGCGTGCTGCCCTCCGGCACGGCGACGAGCGGCGAGACGCCGCGGTGCACGTTGAGCTTCTTGGCCTGCGGGCCCTCCGGCGTCGACCAGGCGATGGTGAGCCCGCCGAACAGGGCCGGCGCGACGTTGTCGGGATGCCCCTCGAGCTCCGTCGCGAGCCGCAGCAGGTCGTCGGCACCGAGGTCGACGTCGCCCTCGAGCAGGCCCTTCGCCGCCATGACGCCGGCGACGATCGCCGCGCCGGACGAGCCGAGGCCCGAGCCGTGCGGGATGGCGTTGCGCGCGACGAGGTCGATGCCGGGCAGCTCCCGGCCGACCGACTCGAAGGCGTGGCGCATGGCGCGCACGACCAGGTGGCTCTCGTCGAGCGGCACCTCCCCCGCCCCGACGCCCTCGACGCGGATGCGGAGCCCGCCGTCGGCGCGCACCGCCACGTCCAGCTCGTCGTAGAGCGAGAGGGCGAGGCCCAGCGTGTCGAATCCCGGTCCGAGGTTCGCCGTGGTCGCGGGGACCTTCACCGCGACGGCGCGCCCCGCGGGGATCATGCCGGGCTCGCGGGCGCGGCGGCGCTGAGTCCCAGCACCTCCGCCACGGCCGGCACGTCGACCGGCACGACCTTCGGCGTGACCTCGCCGCCGTCCGCGGCGCGCAGGGCCCACTGCGGGTCCTTGAGGCCGTGGCCGGTGACCGTCAGCACGACCGTCGAGCCCGCGGGCACGGCGCCGGCGGCGCTGCGCTCGAGCAGGCCCGCCACGCTGATCGCGCTGGCCGGCTCGACGAAGATGCCGACCTCGGAGGAGAGGATGCGGTGCGCCTCGAGGATCTTCTCGTCGCTGATCGCGCCGAAGTACCCGTCGCTGTGCTCGCGCGCCGCGAGGGCGAGCTCCCACGAGGCAGGGTTGCCGATGCGGATGGCCGTGGCGATCGTGTCGGGGTCGCGCACGATCTCGCCGCGCACGATCGGCGCCGAGCCCTCGGCCTGGAAGCCGAACATGCGCGGGATGCGCGTCGTGACGCCGCGCTCGGCCTCCTCGCGGTAGCCGCGGTGGTAGGCCGTGTAGTTGCCGGCGTTGCCGACCGGGATGAAGTGCAGGTCGGGCGCGTCGCCGAGCACCTCGACGACCTCGAAGGCCGCGGTCTTCTGACCCTCGATGCGGTCGTTGTTCACCGAGTTGACGAGGTGCACCGGGTAGCTCGCCGCGAGCTCGCGCGCGATGTCGAGGCAGTCGTCGAAGTTGCCCTGCACCTGGATGAGCTCGCCGCCGTGGGCGATCGCCTGCGCGAGCTTGCCCATCGCGATGCGCCCCTCGGGCACGAGCACCGCCGCGGTGATGCCCGCGTGCGCCGCGTAGGCCGCGGCCGAGGCGGAGGTGTTGCCGGTCGAGGCGCAGATGATCGCCTTCGCGCCGCGCTCGACGGCCTTCGTGACGGCCATCGTCATCCCGCGGTCCTTGAAGGAGCCGGTCGGGTTCATGCCCTCGAACTTGACGAAGACGCGCGCGCCCGTGCGCCGGTCGAGCGCCGGCGCCGGGAGCAGCGGCGTGCCGCCCTCGCCGAGCGTGACGACGGGCGTCGCGTCGGTCACATCGAGCCGGTCGGCGTACTCGCGGATCACTCCGCGCCACTGGTGGGCCATGCCTCATACCCCTTCGACACGCAGCACGCTGGTCACGGCCGCGACGACATCGCTGGACCCGAGGGCGGCGACGGTGGCGGCCAGCGCGGCCTCCGTGGCCTCGTGGGTCCCGATCACCAGGGTAGCGGTGGCGGGAGCGCCCTCGGCGCCGCCCGCGGCCGACTGCTGGACCGTCTCGACGGAGACGCCGTGGTCGCTGAGGACGCCGGCGACGGCCGCCAGCACGCCCGGCTGGTCGACGACCTGCAGCGTGATCTGGAAGCGGGTCGTGATGGTCGCGATCGGCAGCACCGGCAGGCCGGCGTTCGTCGACTCGGCGACGCCGGGGCCCCCGACGACGTGGCGGCGCGCGGCCGAGACGACGTCGCCCATGACAGCCGACGCGGTCTGCACGCCGCCGGCGCCCGCACCGTAGAACATGAGCGGTCCGGCGGCCTCGGCCTCGACGAACACGGCGTTGTTCACGCCGTGCACGGCGGCGAGCGGATGGCCGGCCGGCACGAGCGCGGGATGCACGCGGGCGCCGACGCCCTCGACGCCGTCCGGCGCGGTGTAGCGCTCGCACACGGCGAGGAGCTTCAGCACGTAGCCGTTCTCGTGGGCCTGGGCCACCTGCTCGTGCGTGATCGAGCTGATGCCCTCGCGGTGCACCGACTCGAGCGGCACCGTGGTGTGGAACGCGAGGCTCGCGAGGATCGCGGCCTTCTGCGCGGCGTCGTGGCCCTCCACGTCGGCGGTGGGGTCGGCCTCCGCGTAGCCGAGTCGCTGGGCCTCGGCCAGGGCGACCTCGAGGCTGTCGCCGCCGCGGTCCATCCGGTCGAGGATGTAGTTGGTGGTGCCGTTGACGATGCCGAGGATGCGCTCGACCCGGTCGCCGGCGAGGCTGTCGCGCAGCGGGCGGATGATCGGGATCGCGCCCGCCACCGCCGCCTCGTAGTAGAGCTGCGCGCCGACCTGCTCGGCCGTCTCGAACAGCTCCGGGCCGTGCGTGGCGAGCAGCGCCTTGTTCGCGGTGACCACGTCCGCGCCGGAGTTCATCGCGAGCAGGAGCAGCGAGCGGGCCGGCTCGATGCCGCCCATGAGCTCGACGACGATGTCGGCGCCGACGATGAGCGCCTCGGCGTCGGTCGTGAGCAGCTCGCGCGGCAGGTCGACGTCGCGCGGCGCGTCGAGATCGCGCACGGCGATGCCGACGAGCTCGAGCCGGGCGCCGATGCGCCCGGCCAGCTCGTCCTGGTGCTCCAGCAGCATCCTCGCCACCTGGGACCCCACGGAGCCGGCGCCCAGCAGGGCGACGCGGAGGTTGCGGTATTCGATCATCGGGCCACTCCCAGATCCCTCGACAGCAGGTCGTCCTCGGTCTCGCGGCGGATCAGCACGCGCGCCTCGCCGTCGCGCACGGCGACGACGGCGGGGCGGCCGAGGTGGTTGTAGTTGGACGCCAGCGACCAGCAGTACGCGCCGGTCGCTGGCACGGCGAGCAGGTCGCCCGGGGCGACGTCGCCGGGCAGGTAGTCCGCCTGCACGACGATGTCGCCGGATTCGCAGTGCTTGCCCGCGATCCGCACGAGTGCCGCGTCGGCGCCGGATGCGCGGGACGCGAGCCGCACCGAGTAGTCGGCGCCGTAGAGCGCGGGGCGGGCGTTGTCGCTCATGCCGCCGTCGACGCTGATGTAGCGGCGCACGGCCGGCGCCGCGTCGCCCTCGCCGTCGCTGACGAGCACGTCCTTGACCGTGCCGACCTCGTACAGCGTCACGCCGGCCGGTCCGATGATCGCGCGACCGGGCTCGATCGCCACGTCGGGCACCGGGATGCCGAGCTCCGCGCACGACGCGGCGACGGCCTCCGCCAGCGCGCCGGCGATGCGCTCGATCGGGTCGACGCGGTCCGCGGAGGTGTAGGCGATGCCGAACCCGCCGCCGAGGTTGAGCTCCGGCACGGGGCCGCCCTCGAGCAGCCGCGCGTGCAGGGCCAGCAGCCGGCGGGCGGCCTCGCCGAAGCCGGACGACTCGAAGATCTGCGAGCCGATGTGCGAGTGCAGCCCGAGGAACGACAGCGAGCCGCGGGCGCGGAGGCACGCGACGGCGTCGGCGGCGTCCGCGATCGGGATGCCGAACTTCTGGTCCTCGCGCGCGGTCGCGAGGTACTCGTGGGTCGAGGCGTGCACGCCGGAGTTGATGCGGAGCCGGACCGGCTGCACCCGCCCGTGCCGCTCCGCGGCGTCGGCGACCCGGTCGAGCTCGGTCAGGCTGTCGAGCACGATCGCGCCGACGCCGGCCGCGACGGCGCGGTCGATCTCGCCGAGGCTCTTGTTGTTGCCGTGGAACCCGATCCGCGCCGGGTCCGCGCCGCCGGCCAGGGCGACCGCGAGCTCGCCGCCCGTGCAGACGTCGATGCGGAGTCCGGCGGCGGTCATCCATCGCACCACGTCGGCGCTGAGGAACGCCTTGCCGGCGTAGTAGACGTGCACGGCCGACCCGAGGGCGCCGAACGCGGCCCCGAACGCGTCGCGGATCCGCTCGGCCCTGGCGATCGCGTCCGCCTCGTCGACGACGTAGAGCGGCGTGCCGTAGCGCCCGGCGAGCTCGGCGACCGGGATGCCGGCGAGCGAGACCGCGCCGTCCGCGCCGCGCACGGCGCCCGACGGCCAGACGGCGGCGTCGAGCTCCCCGGCGTCGTCCGGATGGACGAGCCAGCCGGGAGCGAGCGGGTTGGAGGTCACCGGGGGCACCTTCTCTGATCTCAGGAGCTGACCCGGGTCGGGCCTTCGAGCCGGATCCCACAGTACCGGTCCGGCGCGGCGCGCCCGGCCGCTCAGGTGCAGGCGCCGCGGCGGTCGGAGCCGAGCACGACGCGGTCGCCGGAGGCGGTGAGCCGCACTTCGGAGCCGGTGACGGCGACGCGCTGGAGGTCGATGCCGGCGGGCAGCTTCTCGTTGACGCAGACCGACAGGTCGTCGGGGATGAGCTTGCCGATCGCGGAGAACGGGCCGGACTTCAGCTGCGCGATGTCGATGGACGCGCCGGACACCGTCGCCGTGGTCGGCGTGAACACGAGGCGTCCGCCGGAGACGGACGGCGCGAAGACCACCTGGACCGGGATCGAGATGCCGAGCACCGAGGCGGAGCCCGACACGGTGAGCCCGCCCTTCCCGAACGCGACGTCGTCGATCGGGAGGTCGGTGATCTGCGTCGCGAGCTTCTCGGCCTCCGCCTCGGTGATCGAGATGGTGCCGTCCACGTGGCTCACCGCGTCGCCCGTCGACAGCGGCACGCCCTCGGCGTCGAGGCGGAGGCTGCCGCGGATGCCGGAGAACTCGACGTCGTCGGTGCTCGCGGACACCCGGTCGAGCCGGCCGGCGATCGCCTGCAGCAGCACGCTGCCCGAGCCGAGGTCGACGTCGACCGCGTCCGGGTCGTCCACCTCGAGGGCGGACGCGAGCGCGACCTGCGCCGTGCGGGTGCCGACCGAGCGGGCGATCGCCTCGCCGGCCGCCGCGAGCCCGGCGAGCAGCAGCACGAGCACGGTCAGCACGACGACGGGCGCGACCCAGCGCCGGCGCCGGCGGGGCGGCGGCGTCACGGCGTCGGCGGCGGTCACATGCGCTCCGGGGCGCTCACGCCGAGGAGGCCGAGCCCGGTGCGCAGCACCTGGCCGGTCGCGTCGTTGAGCCACAGGCGCGTGCGGTTCGCGTCGGTGACCTCCTCGTCGCCGAACGGCGTGACGCGGCGGGCGTCGTACCAGCGGTGGTACTCCCCCGCCAGCGCCTCGAGGTAGCGGGCGACGCGGTGCGGCTCGCGCAGCTCGGCGGACTGGGCGACGATGCGCGGGAACTCCGCCAGCGCGCCGAGCAGCGCGCTCTCGGTCTCGTGGTCGAGCTCCGCGGCGTCGAACACCGAGCGGTCGACGCCGGTCGCCGCCGCGTTGCGCGCCACGGCCGCGGTGCGCGCGTGGGCGTACTGCACGTAGAACACCGGGTTGTCGTTCGTGCGCTTCTGCAGGATCTCGGGGTCGACGGCGAGCGGCGAGTCGGCGGGCGAGCGCTCGAGCGCGTAGCGCAGGGCGTCGGTGCCGAGCCAGCGCTGCAGGTCGTCGAGCTCGATGATGTTGCCGGCGCGCTTCGAGAGGCGCGCGCCGTTGATGCTGACGATCTGGCCGATCAGCACCTCGATGTCGCGGTCCGGATCGTCGCCCGCCGCGCCCGCCAGCGCCTTGAGGCGGTGCACGTAGCCGTGGTGGTCGGCGCCGAGCAGGTAGATCTTGTGGCCGAAGCCGCGGTCGGACTTGCTCAGGTAGTACGCCGCGTCGGCCGCGAAGTAGGTGTACACGCCGTTGCCGCGGCGGATGACGCGGTCCTTGTCGTCGCCGAAGTCGGTGGTGCGCACCCAGACCGCGTCGTCCGCGTCGTAGACGTGCCCCTGGGCGCGGAGGCGGTCGACCGCGTCGTCCACGGCGCTGCGGCCGGTCTCGGGGTCGACGGCGTGCAGCTCGCGCTCGCTGAACCAGACGTCGAAGTGCACGTTGAAGCGCTCGAGGGAGGCGCGGATGTCGGCGAGCTGGAACGTGTAGGCGAGGTCGCGCACGCGGGCGGCGGCCTCGTCGCGCGGCACGTCGACGATGCCGGGCTCGACCTCGAGCACGCGGGCGCCGAGGTCGGTGATGTACGGGCCGGAGTAGCCGCCCTCCGGGGCGTCGTGCCCGAGGATCGCGGCGAGCACCGAGTAGCCGAACTTGTCCATCTGGGCGCCGGCGTCGTTGATGTAGTACTCGCTGACCATCGTCGCGCCGGATGCGCGGAGCACCCGCGCCAGCGCGTCGCCGAGCGCGGCCCAGCGGGTGTGCGCCAGGTGCAGCGGCCCGGTCGGGTTCGCGGACACGAACTCGAGGTTGATGGTCTGGCCCGCCAGCGCGTCGTTCTCGCCGTAGGCGTCGCCCGCCTCGACGATCGTGCGGGCGAGCTCGCCGGCGGCCGCCGCGTCGAGGCGGATGTTGAGGAAGCCGGGTCCGGCGATCTCGACGGAGGCGACCCCGGGGATCGCCTCGATGCCGGGCGCGATCGCCTCGGCGAGCTCGCGCGGCGGCACGCCGAGCGGCTTCGCCAGCTTGAGCGCGGCGTTCGTCGCCCAGTCGCCGTGGTCGCGGTTGCGCGGGCGCTCGAGGGTGACCGCGTCGTCCGCGACCGCGCCGCCGCCGCGTCGCGCCGACTCCTCGCGGGCGACGGCGAGGACGGCTGCGGCGAGGTCGGCGGGATTCACCCGCCCATCCTAGGCGGGCGCGCCAGGACGTCCCGCCGGGCCGGAGGGCCGTCCCGACGCCGCGGCGAGGCCGCCCGGCGACCCGGTCAGCGGAGCTCGACGACCGCCGCCGGATCCTCGCCGGGGAGCGGATCCGCGGCGGCCGACACCCGCAGTCCGGTGAGCCGGATGTCGGTGCCCGTCGTGGTGAGGAAGGCCGTGTCCGCGGTGTCGCGCCCGGTCGCGATGCGCACCATCGACGCCCGCGGCGCGAGGCGGGTGGCGTCGAGCAGCACCCACCGCCCGTCGACCAGCGCCTCGACGACGGCGTGGAAGTCCATCGGCGCGAGGCCCGGCGCGTAGACGCCGACCACCCGGGCGGGCAGGTCGAGCGCGCGCAGCAGCCCGGCCGTGAGATGGGCGAAGTCGCGGCAGACGCCGCGCCGTGAGGCGAGCACCGCCTCCGCGCCGCCCGTCGACACGGTCGAGCCGACGACGTACTCCGTCCGGTCGTGCACCCATGCCGTCACGGCCGAGGCCAGCTCGCCGCCGCGCAGCCCGCCGAACTCCCGCCGCGCGATCGGCACCAGCGCGTCGGCCTCGGCGTAGCGGCTCGGACGGATGCCGCGGACGGCATCGATCGGATCCACTCCGGCGGGCGCCGCGTGCCCGAGCACGACGGCGTCGTAGGCGATCTCGACGTCGCCGGCGCCGGTGGCGAAGGTCTGCAGGCGTCCGCCGACGGCATCCGCCAGCTCGGCGTGCGGCAGCGGCCGTCCGTCGAGGGTGAGCTCGAGCCGCTCGCGCTCGAGCACCTGCCCGCCCGCGACCGCCACGGCGAGGGCGTACTCCGTCGGGCCGTCGGCGCGGAGCGAGATCCGCGCCGAGACGGTGCGGCGCAGCCCGTCCGCGTCCGGGTCGGCTCCGGTCAGCTCCACAGCTCCTCCCGGTGCCAGCCGTCCGCCGTCCGGGTCCAGCTCACGCGCCGCGGCGCGCCCTCGGGTTCCGCGACCCAGATCTCGATGCGCTCCGGGCGGAGCCGGTAGGCGACCCAGTCCTCGGCCACGGCGTCAGGATCCGCGTCGAGACGGCGGTCGGCCTCCGCCAGCCTGCGCTCGGCGTCGACGCGCGGCGCCGACGGCTCCCCCGCCAGCAGCTCGCGGCGCGCGACGCGGCTCCGGTCGAGGAAGTCCGCGGCCGAGACCGCCGCCGACGGCGCATCGACCGCGCCCGCGAAGCGCACCTGCCTGCCGGTCTCGCGCCAGTACAGCGTCAGGGCGGCCCGCGGGTTCGCGGCGAGGTCGCGGCCCTTCGCGCTGCGATCGGAGGTGGAGAACCACACCCCGTCGGCGTCGAGGTCCTTCACGATGAGCATCCGGACCGACGGCTCGCCCTCCGGCGATGCCGTGGCCAGCGCCGCGACATGCGGCTGGTCGACGCCGCGCGCGATCGCGTCCTCGAGCCATGCGGCCGCAAGGTCCATCGGATCCTCGGGGAGGTCGCCGGCTCCCGGCACGTCGCGGCCGAGCACCGGGAGGGCGCGGAGGCGGCGTCGGCGGTCGGGATCGGAGGCGGGGGTCGGCGCGGCGTCGTCCATACCGCGACCCTAGACGCGGCCGCGGGGCGCACGGCCCGCACGGGGGCGGCGCGGCCGGCGCCCGGCCCCGATGCGTTAGGCTCGGGACCGCAAGCCCCTGTAGCTCAGTGGATAGAGCGCTTCCCTCCGGAGGAAGAAGTCGAAGGTTCGAATCCTTTCGGGGGCACTTCCAGTCCCTGCTCGCGGTGCGCTCCGACGGCATCCACCCGGCGGCCCGAGACGCCGCCGCCCGCATCCGCTCGGCGCCCGAGACGACGATGCCCGGCGATCCGAGGGATCGCCGGGCATCGTGCTGGGCCGCTCACACCTGTCGCCAGGAGATGAGGGCCGCGTCGCGGGACTGCGCCCGCTCGTAGTGCTCGCGCTGCTCGCGGGCGAGCCGCACGAGACGGTGCTCCACCGGGGTGGCGCGGCGCTCGCGCACCGGACGCCGGCCCCAGGTGATCAGCGCCAGGCCCGCGTGCAGGGCGAGGCGGTCGAGGAATCCGACCCGGCGCACGGCGACAGCCGGCACCGTGTGGGGCGGATGGTCGGTGGTGACCGACAGCAGGGTGTTCATCAGGGTGTCCTTCCGGGACGGCTCCGGGCGCGACGATCGGCCGCGTCCGGCGGTGACGTCGCCGAGGGTCACGGCGACGGGGACGGTCCACGGGCGGGACCGGGAGGGCGGAGGATCCGGAACGGGTCGGCGGCCGGCGAGCCGATCGGGCGCCGGGAGGGCGCCGATCAGCGGGCGGGTCGGAGACCTGTCGTCCGGACCGGGGCGGCGGCCGCAGCGCGGCCGGCGTCGCCTAGCGCGTCGGGAGGACGGCGGCGAGGAGGCCCGGCTGCGAACCGCGCGCCCCGGCGGTGGCGAGAGCTGCGCTCTGCGTCATCGGGATGCTGGTCTTCGTGATCATTCGGTGCCTCCTCTCCTGCTGCTGGTGGCCGGCGCGGAACGTCGGCCGGGATCCGCTCGGAAGCGGGCACATGACCTTACCGAGGCGGCGGATCCGCCCGCAAGGGTTCCATACGACCGCATCGGATCCGCGTCGGGATCCGGCGATCCCCCAACCTTCCGGGTGGGCCGTTCGTCGACACTGGTGAAGGCCGGCAGAAGGAGAAGCCCGATGGGCAGGACCCCCGCACCGTGGGAGCTCGTGGTCGCCGAGCTCGTCGCCGCGCGCGGCGAGGCGCTCGTGCGGTACGCCACCATGCTCTGCGGCGATCGCGAGACCGGCGCCGACCTCGTGCAGGACGCCCTCGTGAAGACCTTCGGACGGCTGCGCAACGGGTTCGCGGTCTCGAGCGCGGAGGCCTACGTGCGGCGCGCGATCCTCACCACCTACCTCGATCTCGGGCGGCGGCGCACCCGCTGGCGCGGCATCGCGCCGCTCGAGTACCGGCCCGACGAGACGCCGTCGCGCACCGGCGACGTCGATCTCGGCATCGACCTGCACGACGAGCTGCGCAAGCTCTCGCCGCGCGAGCGCGCCTGCCTGCTGCTGCGGTACTACGACGACCTCAAGGTCGACGACGTGGCCGCCGCGCTCGGCATCAGCTCCGGCGCCGTGAAGCGCTACCTCAGCGACGGGCTGGCCAAGATGGCCATCGCCCTCGCCGACGACGGCACCGTGCACGATCGGCTGCACGGCGCCGCACCCGACTCGAGAGGAGCCCGCCGTGGCGACCGGATCTGACCTGCGGCACCTGGTGCGCGACGACGGTGCGCGCGGGAACGGCGGGCTCGACGCCGACGCCATCCTTCGCGCCGCCCGCCGCCGCCGGCTGCCCCGCCGGCTCGCCGCGGGCGGCGCGGCGGTGCTCGCCGTCGCCGCGATCGCGGTGCCGGCCTCCTTCCTGGTCCGCACCGCGCTGCCG
>NZ_JBXASM010000016.1:0-65314 GCF_058809295.1 Schumannella sp. GW821-FHT10F01 | reverse complement strand
ACGCCGGCGACCGCCCGCGGCGCGACGCCGGCGACCGCGACGACCGCCCCCGCCGCACGTTCGGCGACCGCGACCGGACCGAGCGCCCGCGCCGCGAGTACTCGGACGACCGTCCGCGCCGCGACTTCCCCGGCGACCGCCGCGACCACGGCGACCACCCGCGCGCCGAGCGCGTCCGCCGCGACCACGACGTCCGCTCCACGGAGCGCCGCGAGCGCGGCCGCGAGGAGCGCCAGGACCGCGGGTTCCGGTCGGATCGCCCCGAGCGCGACCGCGCCGAGCGCCCCGCCTTCCAGGACGACGTCGTGCTCGAGCGCCTGCAGGCGCAGGCCATCGACGCCGACACCGCCGCCGGCGCGTCGTTCGCCGACCTCGGCCTCGGCCAGAACATCGTCACCGCGCTCGCCGAGCTCGGCGCCGCCAGCCCGTTCCCGATCCAGGCCGGCACCATCCCCGAGGTGCTCGCCGGCCGCGACGTGCTCGGCCGCGGCCGCACCGGCTCCGGCAAGACCATCGCCTTCGGCGCCCCGGTCGTGGAGCGGCTCCTGCAGCTGCGCGCCGGCCTCTCGTCGACCGAGCGCCGTCGTCCGGGCCGCGCGCCCCGCGCGCTGATCCTCGCGCCGACCCGCGAGCTCGCGCTGCAGATCGACCGCACCGTGCAGCCGATCGCGCAGAGCGTCGGCCTCTTCACCACGCAGCTGTACGGCGGCGTGCCCTACGCCCGCCAGTACGGCGCGCTGAGCCGCGGCGTCGACATCATCATCGGCACCCCGGGCCGCGTCGGCGACCTGGTCAGCCAGGGCCGCCTCGACCTCTCCGAGATCGTCGTGACGGTGCTCGACGAGGCCGACCACATGTGCGACCTCGGCTTCCTCGAGCCGGTGCGCGACCTGCTGCACCGCACGCCGGAGGGCAGCCAGCGGCTGCTCTTCTCGGCCACGCTCGACCAGGCCGTGGCGTCGCTCGTCGACGAGTTCCTCACCGAGCCGAGCGTGTACGAGGTGGCCGGCGAGGACCAGTCCGCGTCGACCATCGAGCACCGCGTGTTCGTGCTCGACCAGCGCGACAAGCTCGACGTGCTCTCCGAGCTCGCCGAGGGCCCCGGCTCGAAGCTCGTCTTCGTGCGCACCCGCGCGTTCGCGGAGGACGTGGTCGACCTGCTCGAGGACAACGGCGTGCGCGCCGTCGCCCTCCACGGCGACCTCAACCAGTCGCGCCGCACGCGCAACCTGGAGCGGTTCACGAGCGGGAAGGCCCGCGTGCTGGTGGCGACGGACGTCGCCGCGCGCGGCATCCATGTCGACGACGTGGCCCTCGTCATCCAGGCCGACGCACCCGACGAGTACAAGACGTACCTCCACCGCTCCGGCCGCACCGGCCGCGCGGGCAAGGAGGGCGTCGTCGTGACGCTCGCGCCGCGCAACCGCCGCCGTCGCACGGAGGACCTCCTGCGCCGCGCCGAGATCGAGGCCGAGTGGACCGACGTGCGTCCGGGCGACGCCGCGGTCGAGGACCTGGCGGCCCGCGCGAACGCGTAGCCCGATCCCGAATCCCGCCGATGCGCAGCATCGCTGCGAGTGCGCCGGTAGATACCGGCGCATTCGTGCCGATGCTGCGCATCGGTCGTCTCACACACCCGCCCGCGGCCGCGGATAGCGTGATCGGATGCGCATCCGCACCTTCGACGCCGCCGACACGGACGCCGTGGTCGCCCTCTGGGAGACCTGCGGCCTGACCCGCCCGTGGAACGACCCGCGGCGCGACATCGAGCGCAAGCTCCGCGTGCAGCCCGAGCTGTTCCTCGTCGGCGAGCGCGACGGCCGGGTCGTCGCCAGCGCCATGGGCGGCTACGACGGCCACCGCGGCTGGGTGTACTACCTCGCGGTCGACCCCGCGGAGCGCGGCGGCGGCGCCGGCCGCGCCCTCATGGCCGAGCTGGAGCGCCTGCTGCTCGAGCTCGGCTGCCCGAAACTGAACCTGCTCGTCCGCGAGGACAACGCGGCCGCGCTCGGCTTCTACGACCGGCTCGGCTACGGGCGCGACGCGGCGGCGAGCCTCGGCAAGCGGCTCATCCCCGATGTCTGAGGTCCTCGTCTGACGGTCGACGTCTGAGGTCCGCCGCCGCGGCACCGCGATCCGGGTAGCGTGCCCGCATGGCCGCAACCGGATCGCCGCCGGCGCTCGTGCTCATGGTGGGCCTGCCCGGCTCCGGCAAGACGACTCGGGCGCGACGGATCGCGGCCGAGCTCGGCGCGCTCCGCCTGACCCCGGACGAGTGGATGCTGCCGCTCTTCGGCACCGCGACGCCCGACGAGCCCTTCGCCGAGTCGCCGGCGGGGCGCGGCGCCGGGGCCGCCGCCGACCCGCGCGGTCCCCGTCCCGGCGGCCGCCGCGACGTGCTGGAGGGGCGGCTCGTGACGATCGGCCTCCGCGCGCTCGACCTCGGCACGTCCGCGGTCATCGACTTCGGGCTGTGGGGCCGTGACGAGCGCGCCGCGCTGCACGCGATCGCCCGGGCCCGCGGCGCCCGCTGCGTCACCGACTACGCGGAGGTGCCGGCCGGGGTGCAGCGGCAGCGGATCGCCGACCGCCACCGCGAGCAGCCGGAGGCGTACGAGCCGCTCACCGCCGACGACCTCGACGCCTGGCGCGGGCTGTTCGAGGTGCCCGACGCCGACGAGCTGGCCGGCGTCACGCCCGCGGCGCCGCCGGCGGCCTGGCAGAGCTGGGCGGAGTGGGCCGAATGGCGCTGGCCGTCCCTCCGGGTCGCCGCGCCGGCCTGATCGGGCCGCCGGGGCGACTCACCACCGCACGCCGTCCCCGCCGCCCGCGGCGCGGGCCGCGACATCCGCCCGCAGCTCCGCCACGAACGGGCTGTCCTCGCCGAGCGCGTCGCCGGCCGCGGCCAGCGCCCGCTCGCTCGCGGAGACCTGGGCGCGCGCCACCGTCTCGGTGACGAGCCGTGAGAGCTCGTCCGCCGAGAGCTCGAGCGCGTCGTCGGAGAGCCGGATGTCGGTGACCGCTGCGGACGGCGCCGCGGTCACCTCCACCTCGCCGCGCGGCGACCGGGCGGTCGCCGAGGTGGCGGAGATCTCGGCGGCGAGCGCCTCGATCCGGGTGCGGCGGGCATCCGCGGCCGCGATCTGGGCGGCCACCGTGGCGCGCACCTCCTCGGGGCTGCCGTACCGGTCGGTCATGCTCGTCCTCTCCTCGCGATCCGCTACTGCTCGAGCACGTCGACGACGGTCGACATCCGCTGCTCGAACGACGTGCGCGGCCGGTTGGGGCTGCCGGTGTCGAAGCCGAGCTCGGCCGCCGGCGTGAGCACGTCGAGGCCCTTCCCGTCCGACTGCGGGCCCTGGTAGACGTGCACGCTGAGGTTGCGGATGCCGTCGGGGTCGGTCGCGTCGACCGTCGTCTGCAGGATGCCGCGCAGCAGCTCCGTCGACACCGTGTCGCCGTCGATCGAGATCGTGAGGGCGAGGTCGTCGCCGAAGCCGGTCTTCGCGACCTCGGCGAGCACGCCGGTGAGACCGAGGTCCGACGACTGCAGGGCGGCCGTCACGTCGCGCTCGATGCTCGACCCGCCACCTCCTCCGCCGCTCCCGCCCGGGAAGCAGGCGGTCAGCACGAGCGCGACGGCGCCGGCGACCGCGGCGAGGATCGGGATGCGCCGGGCGCGGCTCGGCCGCCGTCCGCTCGCTCCGATGCGGCTCGCTCGAGTCCGGCGCGCGCCGGGCCTGGTCGGTCGTCGCATCATCGGGGGGCCTCCAGCGGGGCGGTCACTCGTTCCAGCGGTACACCTGATGATCCACCACGTCGCCGCCGAACAGCGCCATGAGGTCGGACGCCTCCTGGGGATTCGCGGCCGCCCAGGCGTCCACCGAGCTCGAGTAGAGCTGGTTGTCATGCGGCTGGCCGGTCCCGGCCGGCACGGGCAGGTGCGCGGTCGTCCAGCTGCCGTTCGTGCCGCTGGGCCGGTTCGCCGCGTCGAGCTGCGGCACGACGTCGCCGTCGTGCTCGAAGCTGACGACCCGCACCGACGAGGGGATGTCGAAGCGGTCGATCGGCGATCCGTTCGTGACGATGCCGATGGTGTTGTACAGCGTCGGGTGGGAGGCGAGCGAGGCCGCCATGATGCCGCCCTGGCTGAAGCCGGTGTAGACCACATCCGATCCCGGCGGCACGCCCGCGTCCGACATCGCCTGCAGCACCGCGCGCTCGTACTGGGTGCGCAGCGCCGGGGTGTTCATCACCATGAGCGCCACGTTCGAGTCGAGGTCGTTCGTCGCGGGATCGTCGCCGAGCGTGTTGCCGTAGTCGCCGCCCATCGGCCCCTTCAGCAGACCCCAGTCCTGGGTCGACGGCAGCGAGACGACGTAGTGGAAGCCCTGCTCCGAGTCGTCCGCGACCTTCTTGATGTCGATGACGGACTGGTCCGCGCCGCCCATCTTGTCGGTCCGTCCGTTCTGGTCGACGAGGTCGGACAGCGTGCCGAGATGGCCCGCCGACCCCGACTCCTCCCAGGCCGAGAGCACGGATCCGGGCGGCAGGTCGGCGGGATCGAGCTCGGTCACGCGCGGATCCTTCGCGAGGATGTCGGACAGCCCGCCGCCGAGCACCCCGACGAGCAGGCCGCCGCCGACCGTGCCGGCCGCGGAGCCGAGGAGGCCGCCGAGCGGCCCGCCGAGCAGCGTGCCGACGACCGTGCCGGCCACCCCGCCCTGGATCGCGCCGACGATCGGCGCCGCCATCCTGATCAGCTCGCCGACGAGCGCCCGCAGCTCGAGCAGGGCCTTGGCGAGCAGCGGCTGCAGCGCCCGGATCAGCTCGACGAGCTGCTGGAACGCCTGCGTCATCCGCTCGATGAGCTGCCCGATGAGGTGGATGAAGTCGCCGGCCCGCGAGGCCAGCTCGCGGAGGTCGTCGATCTTGTCGAACGGGTTGAGCGAGAAGCCGAAGAGGTCGGCGATGAGCCCGGCGAGCTCCGCCAGCGCGCCGATCACCGCATCGTGCACGGCCGTGACGATGGTCGAGGCGAGCCGCAGCGCGGCGGCGGTCGCGGTCGTCCACTCGACGGCGTCCTGCAGCGTGGTGGAGATGTCGTCGAGGCGCTGCCGGAGGGCGCGCGCGGTGCGGCCCTGCTGGTCGTGCACGAGCGTCCCCACGTTCACCACCTCCTCGCGGAGGGAGTCGAGCTCGGAGGCCGCGGTCGTCCAGGTCGCCGCGAACGAGGCGACCTGCTCCTTGTCGCCGGTGAGGTCGTCCATCCAGTCCTGCAGCGGCGAGACGTACTCGAGCGCCCAGCTGACGATGCGCACGACGCCGCCCCCGGGCTGCGCGAACGGCACGTGGAAGGCGCCGGCGCCGCCGGGCGCCCAGGAGCCGGAGGACAGCTGCGACGCGATGCCCGCGGCCGCGCCGCCGGTCGTCAGGGTGGCGCTCATTCGAACCGCCGCGCCTCGGGCAGGTCCATCGACCGCTGGATGGCCTCGAGGTCGCCGATGTGCTGCTGCTCGGCCGCCTCGAAGTCGTCGGCGGCTGCGGCCGTGGCGAGCGAGACGGCGCCGGTGAGCTCGCCCGTCGTCTGCACGACCTCCGTCGCGGTCGAGACCAGGCCGGCGATCGGGGGCACCATCCAGGCGTTCATGAGGCCGAAGGCGCGCCCGGTGACGGGGTTCGCGCCGAGGTCGGCGCCGACGCCCCGCACGTCGCCCGCGAGGTCGGCGAGCCGCTTCGCCGCGCTCTGCCACACCTCGCCGTCGATGTGGATCTCGGTGCCGGCCGGCCCGCCGTCGCTCATCGGTCCCCCTCGATCCGCTCCGGATGCTCGTCCCGAGCGTAGGGGAAACCTCATGTTCAGGGCAACGGCTGTCGGATGCGCCTCAGCCGGAGCGCCCCGCCTTCCAGTAACCGCAGAACGTCACGCCGGTCTTCTGCACGCCGCGCTCGGCGACGAGCCAGCGGCGGACGCCGGTCGCGAGCGCCGACTCGCCGGCCGCGAACGCGCGCGGCGTGCCGGCCGGCCACGGCAGCTGCCGCGCGTGCTCGAGCGCGAGGCCGCCGACGGCGACGCCCGCGGGCCGCACGACCCAGTGCACCTCGACGTCCTCCGGCGCCCCGGTCTCCTGCGCGTCGGCGAGATCCGGCAGCTCGATCACGGCCGCCCCGCGGGTCGTGCGCGGCAGGTCGCGCAGGATGCCGGCGATCGCGGGCAGCGCGGTCTCGTCGCCGACGAGCAGCACCCAGTCGGCGTCGGGGTCGTGCCGGTAGCCGCAGCCCTGGTCGAGCATCGCGAGCGGCGCGCCCGGCTCGGCGGCGACGGCCCACGGGCCGGCGACGCCGCCGTCGCCGTGCACCACGAAGTCGATGTCGGCCTCGAGCGCATCCGCGTCGAACGAGCGGATCGTGTAGTTGCGGATCACCGGGCGCTGGGCCGCGGGCAGTGTGCGCCATCGCAGGTAGCCGCGCACGTCGAGCCGGTCGCCGAGCCCCTCGACGCGGTCGCGCCCTGCGGGCGGCAGGGCCAGGCGCACCCACTGGTCGAATCCGCGGAACTCGAGCCGGCGCAGGTCGTCGCCGCCGACGGTCACGCGCACGAGGTGCGGCGAGATGCGGGCGGTGCGCGCGACCTCCGCGTGCATGAGCCCGCTGGCGGCGTGGGCGACGGCGATGTTCGAGGTGGCCATGTAGGTGAGGCTAACCTAACTCGTGCTTCCTATCGACCGCTCGTGAACACTGGATGACGACCCGCGGCGCGCTCTTCCCCCCGGCCCCGGTCTTCCCTATGCTCCCCCTCGGCGGACCCCCCATCCGGGGGTAGACCCGAACGCCACCCTCGACCACCCCGAACAACGGAGAACGAGTTGGCCCAGCAGCGCTCTGCCCCGTCCGCATCGACCGAGGAGGGGACCGGACGCCGCGGCGCCCGCCGCTCCGCGCTCGCGATCCTCGCCGCCGGCGCGCTCGCCGTCGCCCCCCTCGCCGCGACGACCGCGGCGCAGGCGGCCGACCTCACGCCGATCGCGTCCGTGCAGGGCACGACCGGCACGAGCCCGCTGGTCGGCCAGACCGTCAGCGTGCAGGGCGTCGTCGTCGGCGCCTACGACTCGGTGAGCGGCTACAGCGGCTACTACGTGCAGACGCAGGGCTCGGGCGGCGCGGCCGACGCGACGCCGGGCGCCTCCGACGGCCTCTTCGTCTACACCGGCAGCACCGCCCAGACCGCCGTCGTCGGCGACCTGGTCACCGCCACCGGCTCGGTCTCGGAGTTCAAGCCCGGCGGCGCGAGCGACACCGGCACGCTGACGGAGATCTCCGCGAACACCGCCGGCGCCGTCACGGTCGTCCAGGCCCAGGCGGGCCTGCCCGCCGTCACGCCGTTGCCCGACACCGTCGTCGGCGCCGCGCGCGAGGCCTACGAGGGCATGCTCGTGCAGCCGACCGGGAGCTACGTGCTCGGCTCGAGCCACCAGCTCTACAACTTCGGCACGCTCTGGCTCAACGCCGGCGGACCCGCGGTGCAGGCCACCGAGAAGTACGACGCCGGCACGCCGGCGGCGGTCGCGCTGGCCGCGGAGAACACGGCGAAGCGCATCCTGCTCGACGACGGCTACAGCATCCAGGTCACGAACGCGAAGCACCCCGGCACGCAGCCGTACTTCACGAAGGACGCCGTCGTGCGCAACGGCGACGTGCTCGTGCCGTCCGCGAAGCCGGTCATCCTGAGCTGGGGCTTCTCCGACTGGCGCCTGCAGCCGCAGGTGCCGATCACCGACGCCAGCGCGGCGGACTACAAGCCGACCTGGACGACCGAGAACCCGCGCCCGGCCGCGCCGCCGGCCGTGGGCGGCGACCTCCGGATCGCGTCGTTCAACGTCGAGAACTACTTCACCGACTTCGGCGGCCTGAGCCGGGGCGCGGAGACCCCCGAGCTGCTCGCAGTGCAGCAGGGCAAGATCGTCGCCGCGGTGAACAAGCTCGACGCGAGCGTCGTCTCGCTCGAGGAGATCGAGAACTCGTCGCACTTCGGGCACGAGACGGATGCCAGCCTCGCGATCCTCGTCGACGCGCTCAACGCGGGCGCGGGCTCGGACGTCTGGGGCTACGTCGCCTCCCCGGCAGCCCTCGCGGCCGCCACGACCGACGTCATCAAGGTCGCGCTGATCTACAAGAAGGCCGACGTGACGCCGGTCGGCGACGCGCTCGCGGACTCGAGCGCCGCGTGGGCCAACGCCCGGCTGCCGATCGCGCAGACGTTCGACGTCGGCGCCGGCCGCCTGATCACGGTCGTCGCGAACCACCTCAAGTCGAAGTCGCCGCCGTCGGGCGCCGGCGCGGAGCCGGCCGACGGCCAGGGCTTCTTCAACGCCGACCGCCTCGCGCAGGCGCAGGCGCTGCAGGCCTTCGTCGGCGGCATCCAGGCGGATCCCGCGAAGAGCCAGGACGTCATCCTGCTCGGCGACTTCAACGCCTACTCGCAGGAGGACCCGATCCAGTCGCTCACTGCGGCGGGCTGGACCGACCTGCTCGCGGCGAAGGCGCCCGGCCAGTACACGTACTCGTTCAACGGCCAGATCGGCTCGCTCGACCACGCCCTCGCCTCCCCGTCGCTCGCGAAGAGCGTCACCGGCGTCGGCGAGTGGGGCATCAACGCGGCCGAGTGGAGCGACCGCGGCTACGAGTTCGGGGCGACCGAGCCCGGCGCCCCGTGGCGCGCGAGCGACCACGACCCGATCGTCGTCGGCCTGACGCGCGCCGCGCCGCCGGTCGACATCGACGTGCTCACGTTCAACGACTTCCATGGGCGCCTCGAGGCATCCGGGGCGTCGGCCGGCGCCGCCGTGCTCGGCGGGCTGTTCGACCAGTACCGCGCCGCCAATCCGAACACGATCGTGGTGAGCGCGGGCGACAACGTCGGCGCCTCCACGTTCACCTCGTTCGTGCAGAACGACCAGCCGACCATCGACGCGCTCAACGCGGCCGGGGTCGACGTGTCGGCGCTCGGCAACCACGAGTTCGACCAGGGGCGCGCGGATGTCGACGGCCGGCTGGCCGAGGCGTTCGGCTTCCCGCTGATCAGCGCCAACCTCTACGAGAAGGGCACGTCCGACCCGGCGTACGACCCGTACTTCGTGAAGCAGGTCGACGGCGTTCGCGTCGGGTTCATCGGCGCCACCACCGAGGACCTGCCCACGCTCGTCTCGCCGGCCGGCATCGCCACGCTCGACGTGAAGCCGATCGTGTCGTCGGTGACGAAGGTCGCCGACCAGCTGCGCGACGGCGACGAGTCGAACGGCGAGGCCGACATCGTCATCCTCATCCAGCACGAGGGACCGGAGTCCGGCGACCTCTCGGCGGCCGAGGGTGACAGCGTGTTCGGCAAGATCGTGGCGGGCGTCGGCGACGACGTCGACGCGATCGTCGCCGGTCACACCCACCAGCTGTTCGACCACGACGTGCCGGTCGGCACGTCGGGCCGCACGATCCCGGTGGTCGAGGCCGCGAAGTACGGCGAGGCCTACGGCCACCTGGCCATCACGGCCGACCCGGTGACGCACGAGCTGCTCTCCATCGACGGCGAGGTGAAGCCGCTCGTCGGCGCCGCCGCGCCCGACCCGGAGATCGCGCAGATCGTCGCGGATGCCGTGGCCGTGGCGAAGGTCAAGGGATCGGTCTCGCTCGGCTCCATCTCCGCGGACATCACCCGCGCGCGCAAGGCGGACGGCAGCGAGAACCGCGGCGGGGAGTCGACCCTGTCGAACCTCATCGCCGACGTCCAGCTCGACGCCGTGCAGGATCGCGGCGCCCAGGTCGCCATCATGAACCCCGGCGGCGTGCGCACCGACCTGCTCTACGCCTCCAGCGGCGCGGGAGATCCGGACGGCAACGTGACGTACGCCGAGGCCGCCTCGGTGCAGCCGTTCTCGAACACGCTCGTGACGACCGACATCACCGGCGCGCAGCTGAAGACCGTGCTCGAGCAGCAGTGGCAGCCGGGATCGTCGCGGCCCTACCTCAAGCTCGGGCTGTCGAAGGGGCTCACGTACACCTACGACCCCGCGGCGGCGACCGGCTCGCACATCGGCCAGCTCTTCCTCGACGGGCAGCCGCTCGCGCCCACGGCGAGCGTCAAGGTCGTGACGAACTCGTTCCTCGCCTCCGGCGGCGACGGCTTCGCGGAGCTGGCGAAGGGCACCGGCACGGCCGACACCGGCCTCGTCGACCTGGCCGTGTTCGTGAACTGGTTCCAGGCGCAGACCGGCCCGGTCGCACCGGACACCGCCCAGCGATCGATCGGCGTCACGCTGACCCCGCCGGCCTCGGCCGACGGCTACGCGGCCGGCGAGCAGCTCACGCTCGGCCTCTCGTCGATGCTGTTCACGTACGGCGGCCCGACGAGCGGCGACGCGGCGGTCTCGATCGGCGGCGCCGCGCTCGGCAGCACCCCGCTGTCGTACACGGTCGCCGCGAGCGAGGGCGACGAGCAGGGCGCCGGCAGCCTCACGGTGACGCTGCCGTCCGACCTCGCGGCCGGACCGCAGACGCTGACGATCACCGGACCGGGTGGCACCAGCATCCCGGTGCAGATCACCGTCGCGGAGTCGGCCTCGACCGAGCCGGTGGCGACGACGATCAGCGGCCGCGGCAGCACGATCCTCTCGTTCGGCGGCAAGAACGTGCGCTACACGGCGACGGTCCGGGCCGAGGACGGCAGTGCGCCGGTGGGCGTCGTCGACGTCTACGACAACGGGCGGAAGGTCGCGACGGCCGACCTCGCGGCCTCCGCGAACGGGAAGGTCACCGTGACCCTGCCGAAGCTCCGGTTCGGCGTGCACGTGCTCAGCTCGCGGTTCTCCGGCGACGGCTTCGAGCCCTCGAGCGGCGGCCGCTGGGCGCTGTTCGTGCTGTGATGACGACCACGGCTCCCGCTCGGGCTCGACCCTGTCGACAGCCCGAGCGGGGGTCGGGGGAGTCGCATACCCTGCCAGGGTGACCACGGATCGGATGGCTGAGCCCGTCGAAGCCCGTCGCCCGTCCGGCTCCGCCCCGCTCGATCTGCTGCGCCGGGTCTTCGGCTACGAGGAGTTCCGCGGCCAGCAGGCGCAGATCATCGACCGGCTGGTCCGGGGCGAGGACGCGCTCGTGCTCATGCCGACGGGCGGCGGCAAGTCGATCTGCTATCAGATCCCCGCGCTCGTGCGGCCGGGCACCGGCGTCGTCGTGTCGCCGCTCATCGCGCTCATGCAGGACCAGGTCGACGCGCTCTCGGCCGTCGGCGTGCGGGCCGCCTTCCTCAACTCCACCCAGGACGCGGAGGCGCGGCGCCTCGTCGAGCAGCAGCTCGTCGCCGGCGAGCTCGACCTCGTCTACCTCGCGCCCGAGCGGCTGCGGCTCGACTCGACGCTCGCGCTCCTCGACCGCGCGCGGATCAGCCTGTTCGCCATCGACGAGGCCCACTGCGTCTCGCAGTGGGGCCACGACTTCCGTCCCGACTACCTCGGGCTCTCCGTCCTCCACGAGCGCTGGCCCGACGTGCCGCGCGTCGCCCTCACCGCCACGGCGACGGAGACCACCCGCCGCGAGATCGCCCAGCGCCTCGACCTCGGCCGCGCCGAGTGGTTCGTGGCCAGCTTCGACCGGCCGAACATCCAGTACCGCATCGAGCCGAAGGCCTCGCCGCAGGGCCAGCTCGTCAAGCTGATCCAGACCGAGCACCCCGGCGACGCCGGCATCGTCTACTGCCTGTCGCGCGCCTCGGTCGAGAAGACGGCCGACGCGCTGGTGGCCCACGGCATCCCGGCACTGCCGTATCACGCCGGGCTCGACGCCGAGGTGCGGCGCCGCAACCAGTCGCGCTTCCTCCGCGAGGACGGCATCGTGATGGTCGCCACGATCGCGTTCGGCATGGGCATCGACAAGCCGGATGTCCGCTTCGTCGCGCATCTCGACCTGCCGAAGAGCGTCGAGGGCTACTACCAGGAGACGGGCCGCGCGGGCCGCGACGGCCAGCCCTCCACCGCCTGGCTCGCCTACGGCCTGCAGGACGTCGTGCAGCAGCGCCGCATGATCGACGAGGGCGAGGGCGACGTCGCCCACAAGCGCCGGTCGTCGCAGCACCTCGACGCCATGCTCGCGCTGTGCGAGACGGTCGAGTGCCGCCGCGTGCAGCTGCTCGGGTACTTCGGGGAGCAGACCGGCCCCTGCGGCAACTGCGACACCTGCCTCGCGCCGCCGGAGTCGTGGGACGGCACCGTGCCCGCCCAGAAGCTGCTCTCCACGATCGTCCGGCTGCAGCGGGAGCGGAACCAGCGCTTCGGCGCCGGGCAGATCATCGACATCCTCCTCGGCCGCGACACCGAGCGGATCCGCCAGCAGCGCCACGATGAGCTGCGCACCTACGGCATCGGCACGGAGCTCTCCGACCAGGAGTGGCGCGGGGTCGTGCGACAGCTGCTGGCCCAGGGCGTGCTGGCGGTGCAGGGCGAGTACGGCACGCTCGGCATCACCGACTCGGCGGCGCCGGTGCTCGACGGGTCCCGTCCGGTGCGCCTGCGCCGCGAGACCGCGCGCCCGACCCGCGCCGCGAAGACCCGCGCCGGTGCCGAGCTGCCGGACGACGCGCAGCCGCTGTTCGAGCGGCTCCGCGCCTGGCGCAGCGGCGTCGCCCGCGACCAGGGTGTGCCCGCCTACGTCGTCTTCGGCGACGCGACGCTCCGCGGTGTGGCCGTCTCGCGGCCGGCCTCCCTCGGCGAGCTCGCCGGCATCAGCGGCGTCGGCGAGAAGAAGCTCGAGGCGTACGGTGCCGCGCTGCTCGACGTGGTCGCGGGCACCTCGCCCACCAGCTGATCGTCCACCCGGACGGCTGAGCCTGCCGAAGCCCCCACCCATCCGGATGGCTGAGCCTGTCGAAGCCTCCGCCGACTCGGATGGCTGGGCCCCACCCGGATGGCTGAGCCTATCGAACCCCCATTGCCCCACGGCGCCCCGAGGTCTACCGTGACGCGCATCCGGGCCGCCGACGCCCGGACAGGAGGCACGAATGCCGTTCCGCACGCCGAGCACCGCGCCCGGCTCCCTCACCCTGACCGACGGCGGCCTCGAGACCGACCTGATCTTCCACGACGGGCTCGACCTGCCGCTGTTCGCGAGCTTCCCGCTCCTCGACGATCCGGACGGACGGGCGGCCCTCGCCGTGTACTACCGGCGCGCGATCCGGACCGCCTGGGAGGCGGGTGCGCCGTTCAGCCTCGACACCGTGACGTGGCGCTCGAATCCGGACTGGGCGGCCCGGCTCGGCTACGAGGGCGAGGAGCGCGACCGCATCGATCGCGATGCCGTCGCCTTCGCACTCGCCCTCCGCGACACCGTGCTCGACGAGGGCGTCGGCATCCCGATCCTGGTGTGCGGCGTCATCGGCCCGCGCGACGACGGCTACGACCCGTCCGCGGTGATGGAGCCGGAGGAGGCGCGCGCGTACCACCACCGCCAGGTCGCGGTGCTGGCCGCCGCAGGCGTCGACTACGTCGCCGCGCTCACCATGACCACGGTCGGCGAGGCGGCGGGCATCGCGCTCGCGGCGCGGGACGTCGGCGTGCCCGCGGTCATCTCGTTCACGGTCGAGACCGACGGGTCGCTGCCCGGCGGGGTGACGCTGCGCGACGCCGTCGAGTCGGTGGACGCCGCGACCGGCGGCTCGCCCGCCTACTTCGGCGTGAACTGCGCCCACCCGAGCCACCTCCCGGACGACCTCGACCGCGCCTGGGCGCGCCGGATCGGCGCCTTCCGCGCGAACGCCTCACGGCAGAGCCACGCCGAGCTCGACGCGTCCGAGGTGCTCGACGACGGCGACCCGGCGGAGCTCGGCGCCGAGATGGCCGCCCTCCGCTCACAGCTCCCGCAGCTCGTCGTGCTCGGCGGATGCTGCGGTACGGACGACCGCCACATCCGCGCGATCGCGTCCGCTGCCGCGCCGGCCGCCTGACTCCGGCGCGCATCGGCCCGACGCATTCCGTTTTCGGAATAGACCGTTCCCGCAACCCGTCCCGTCGTGGGAGGCTGGACCCGATGCTCGCCTCCGCCGCTCGTCACGTCGTCGCCCCACTCGCCCGCGCGGTCTTCCGGCCTCGGGTGCGCGGCCGCCGCAACGTGCCGCGGCACGGCGGCGTCATCCTCGCCAGCAACCACCGCTCGTTCGTCGACAGCGTCGTGATCACGCTCGTGGCGCCGCGCCAGGTGTCGTTCCTGGCGAAGTCCGACTACTTCACCGGCCGCGGCCTCAAGGGCGCGGCGAGCCGGGCGTTCTTCACGGGCGTCGGCGCCGTGCCGGTCGAGCGCGGGGCGGGTGCGGCGGCCCAGGCGGCACTCGACACCGGCCTCGAGGTGCTGGCCCGCGGCGATGCATTCGCGATCTACCCGGAGGGCACGCGGTCCCTCGACGGACGCCTGTACCGCGGCCGCACCGGCGTCGCCTGGCTCGCGCTCACCGCGGGCGTCCCGGTCGTGCCGGTGGGGCTCGTCGGCACCGAGCGGCTGCAGCCGGTGGGGTCGAACCGGGTGCGCCCGGTGCGCGTCGACGTCCGCTTCGGCCGGCCGATGGACCTGTCGCGATTCGGCACCGCGGAGTCCGGCCGCGCCCGCCGGCTCGCGACGGACGCGATCATGGCCGAGATCCAGAAGCTCACGGGGCAGCCGGTCGCGGGCGCCTACAACGAGCCGCCGCCGGCCACGGTCGCCGAGCGGGTCACCCGGGTGCTCCGTCGCGAGCGCTTCTGACCCGCCGCCGAGCCGTTCTGCAGGAGTTCCGGCCGCGCTCCACACGGATCCGCGCCGCCGGGTCCTGCAGAACGGATTCCTCCTGCGGAACGCACGGCGGCGCTAGCCTCGGCGCATGACGTTCGATCCGAACTCCGACATCTCGAAGGGCCGGGTCAGCCGACGCGGACGGAACGCCGGCATCGGGATCGGCGTCGGCGGCGGCGGGCTCGCCATCGTCGTCCTGCTCATCTCGGCGTTCACCGGCGTCGACCTCACCGGGCTGCTCGGCGGCACGGGGGGCGGCGGCTCTGCCTCGCAGGACGACACCGCGCTGAGCTGCACCGCCGAGCAGGCCAACGCCGACATCGACTGCCGAGTGCAGGGCGCCGCCGCGTCGCTGAAGGAGTACTGGGCCGGTCAGGTGGAGGGCGCCACCGACCCGCAGATCATCATCTTCGACCAGCAGACGAGCACCGGATGCGGCAGCGCGACCTCCGCCGTCGGCCCGTTCTACTGCCCGGCCGACCAGCAGATCTACCTCGACACCTCGTTCTGGGACACGCTGCGCGACCAGTTCGGCGCGACCGCCGGGCCGCTCGCCCAGATCTACGTGGTCGGGCACGAGTGGGGCCACCACATCCAGAACATCACCGGGCAGACGAAGGGGCTCGACCTCCAGACGACCGGCCCCGCGTCGGACAGCGTCCGCCTCGAGCTGCAGGCGGACTGCTACGCCGGCGCCTGGATCGGCGCGGCCTCCCGCGGCGACGCCCGCTACCTGGAGCCGCCGACGCAGGCGCAGATCGCGGACGCGCTGGATGCGGCCTCGGCCGTCGGCGACGACAGCATCCAGGAGAAGACGCAGGGCCAGGCGCAGCCGGAGACGTGGACGCACGGCTCGAGCGCCGCGCGCCAGAAGTGGTTCGAGACCGGCTTCTCGGGCTCGCCGACCTCCTGCGACACCTTCTCGGTGAGCGCCGCGCAGCTCGGGGACTGAGCGGGGCGCACCACCGCGCGGGCCGCCGTCCGCCCGCCCGCGCGGACCCGCCCGAGGCGTCCGAACCTCCAAGCGACCTGCGTGTGCTTTGTAGGTCGCGGACAGCCGTCGATCGGACGTCACGACGCCGTTTCGTGTGCCTCCACGAGGAATCGCGCCGCGCTCGCGCCCCGGACGTACCGTGTCGGCGAAGCGCACCGCAGCGCCCGTCTCCCCCTCGACCCCAGAGGATCAGCCATGTCGCACGTTCTCGACGAACCCGCCACCGAGGCCCTCCCGGCCGCGCCCGCATCCGGCCCCGCCGACGCCGTCCGCATCGACGTGGCGGCGCTCGGCGAGCAGCTGCTCGGCCGGTGGGCGGATGACCGCCGCGCGGCTCGCTCGCAGCTGAAGACCGAGCACTACCACGGCATCCCGGGCCAGACGATGGCGGAGCACCGCGAGCACACGCTCGCGTCGCTGCACCGGCTCGTCGCCGACAAAGCCGTGCACCGCGCCTTCCCGAAGCGGCTCGGCGGCGAGGACAACCACGGCGGCAACATCGCCGCGTTCGAGGAGCTGCTGCTCGCCGACCCGTCCCTCCAGATCAAGGCGGGCGTGCAGTGGGGCCTGTTCGGCGCCGCGATCCTGCACCTCGGCACCGAGCGCCACCACGACGCGTACCTGCCCTCGGCCATGTCGCTCGAGGTGCCGGGCGCGTTCGCGATGACCGAGACCGGGCACGGATCGGATGTCGCCAGCATCGGCACGACGGCGACCTACGACCCGGAGACCGAGGAGTTCGTCGTCCAGACCCCGTTCCGCGCTGCGTGGAAGGACTACCTCGGCAACGCCGCGAAGGACGGCCGCGCGGCCGTGCTGTTCGCGAAGCTCATCACGAAGGGCGTCGACCACGGCGTGCACGCGTTCTACGTGCCGATCCGCGACGCCGACGGCGCCTTCCTGCCCGGCATCGGCGGCGAGGACGACGGCCTCAAGGGCGGGCTCAACGGCATCGACAACGGCCGCCTGCACTTCGACGGCGTGCGCGTGCCCCGGCTCGACCTGCTCGACCGCTACGGCCAGGTCGCGGCGGACGGCACCTACAGCTCGCCCATCGCGAGCCCCGGCCGGCGCTTCTTCACCATGCTCGGCACGCTCGTGCAGGGCCGCGTCTCCCTCGACGGCTCGTCGACGCTCGCCGCCAAGGTCGCCCTGACGATCGCGATCCGCTACGCCTCCGAGCGCCGCCAGTTCGCGGCGGGCACCGGCGAGGGCGAGGTCGTGCTGCTCGACTACCAGCGCCACCAGCGCCGGCTCCTGCCGCGACTCGCGCAGACCTATGCGATGTCGTTCGCGCACGAGCGGCTGCTCGAGAAGTTCGACGGGGTCTTCTCAGGGGAGTCTGACACCGACGACGACCGGCAGGACCTGGAGACCCTCGCCGCGGCCCTCAAGCCGCTGAGCACCTGGGCGGGTCTCGACATCCTGCAGGAGTGCCGCGAGGCCTGCGGCGGCGCCGGCTTCCTCGCCGAGAACCGCTTCACGCAGCTGCGCGCCGACCTCGACGTCTACGCGACCTTCGAGGGCGACAACAACGTGCTGCTCCAGCTCGTCGCGAAGCGACTCCTCGGCGACTACGCCCGCAAGCTGTCGAAGGCGGATGCCGCCGACATCGCGCAGTTCCTCGCGGGCCAGGTCGGCGATGCCGCGCTCAACCGCTCCGGCCTGCGCAGGATGGCGCAGTCGGTGAAGGACTTCGGCTCGACCGCCCGCTCCGTCGGGTTCGTGCGCGACGAGGCCTCGCAGCGTCAGCTGCTCACCGACCGGGTGCACACCATGGTCGCCGAGGTGGCCGGGCGCCTCCGCGGGGCGACGAAGCTGTCGGCGGATGCCGCGGCCGAGCTGTTCAATGCGAACCAGGATGAGCTCATCCAGGCCGCCGCGGCGCACGCAGAGCTGCTGCAGTGGGAGTCGTTCACGGACGCCATCGCCGGCATCCAGGACCCCGGCACCCGCCGCGTGATGGTGTGGGTGCGCGACCTGTTCGGGTTCACCACGATCGAGCGGCACCTCGCCTGGTACCTCATGCGCGGCCGCCTGTCGGCCTTCCGCGCGCAGGCGATCACCGACTACATCGACGACCGGCTGCTGCCGCGGCTGCGTCCGCACGCCCTCGACCTCGTCGCCGCGTTCGGGCTCGAGCCGGAGCACCTCCGGGCGAGCATCTCGAGCGGCGCGGAGGCGGTCCGCCAGGACGAGGCACGGGACTACTACCGCGAGCTCGCCGCGAGCGGCCGCGCCCCGGAGGCCGAGAAGAGCCCGAAGAAGCGCTAGCGCGGCAGGCGCCCCGCCCGCCCCGGCGCTCGAGGCGTGCCGCCGCTCAGCGCTCGAGGGTGAACGGCGCCTCCCGGATGCCGAACCGGTCGCGCAGCGCGGTGCGGGCGGCGAACCAGCCGTTCATGCCGTGGGTGGAGGGGCCCGGCGGCGTCGACGCCGAGCAGAGGTAGACGCCGGGCAGCGGCGTCCGCCAGGGCGTCGTCGAGAGCACGGGGCGCCGGGCGAGCGTGCCGACCGACACGATCCCGCCCATGATCTCGCCGCCCGGGTCGTTCGGGTTGTCGCGCCCGAGCTGCGCGGCGGAGCGTGAGGCCGATGCGAGCACCGTGTCGCGGAAGCCGGGTGCCGACGCCTCGATGACGTCCGCGATGAGCTCGGTCGGGTCGAGGTCCGAGCCCGCGGGCACGTGCGTGTACGCCCAGACCACGTGGCCGCCAGCGGGCGCCCGCGACGGGTCGGCGACGGTCGGCTGCGTGAGCAGCACGTACGGCCGCTCCGGCATCCGCCCGGCCGCGACGGCGGCCTCGGCCGCCACGATGTCCGCCCGGGTGCCGCCGAGGTGGACGGTCGGCGAGGAGCCGACGCGCGGGTCGGCCCAGGGCACGGGCGCGCTCGTGGCGAAGTCGGCCTTCGCGACGCCGTTCCCGCGCGGCCAGCGCTCGAGCGCGCGGGCGTAGCCGACCGGCAGCGACTCGCCGGCGAACGAGCGGAGGAAGGCGGGCGACGTGTCGAGCAGGGTCACCGTGCTCGGCTCGAGGTCGCCGAGCGAGGCGACTTCGGTGCCGAGCACGATCTCGCCGCCGCGATCGAGCAGGTCGGCGGCGAGGGCGTCGGCGATGGCCTGCGAGCCGCCGATCGGCAGCCCCCATCCGGTGGTGTGCCCGAGCGCGGCGAGCCACAGCCCGGCGCCGGCGGAGGCGGGTCCGGCGAGCGGGCCGACCGTGTGCGCCGCGAGGCCGGCGAACAGGGCCGGCCCGGCCGGCGTGCGGAACCCGGCGGAGGCCACCGCCTCCCAGCCCATCCGGAGCGAGCGGAGGCCGAACCGCGCCGCCGTGATCGGCCGCCGGGGCATCCGGAGCAGCTGCGAGCCGACGAAGTCCTGCAGGCCGTCCACGTCGTCGACGAGCGGGGCGAGCAGCCGGCGCCACGCGGGGCCGTCCTCGCCGAGCTCCGCGGCGGTCGTGGCGAGCGACCGGTAGCCGAGCGCCGCGCCGCCGCCGGGCAGCGGATGCGCGAAGCCGACCTCGGGAACGACGAACGGGACGCGGTCGGTGAGCCCCCACGAGCGGAAGAACGGGGAGGCCAGCGCGCCGGGGTGGACCGCCGAGCAGATGTCGTGGATGTACCCCGGAATCGTGAGCTCGGCGGACGACATCCCGCCGCCGACGTGGTCGGCGCGCTCGACGAGCCGCACGCGGAGGCCGGCCGCGGCGAGGGTGACGGCGGCGACGAGGCCGTTCGGCCCTGCCCCCACGACGGTCGCATCGATCATCGCATCCACGCTAGCCCTGGTGTATTAGTAGTCTCGCCCCGACTGGCCCGGAATGACACGCGGGGGGCATTTGACCCCAGTTCGGGGGTCAGCAGACCGGTATATCCCCGCTTTCGGGCCCCCATTCCGGGAGAGCGGTGCGGCGGCAGCGGTCGGTCGATCCATCTGCATCGATATTCGGGGTCAACCCCCGTTGACCCCCTTTCGCGGGCGGGGCTACAGTGAACCTCGCTTCGAACCCTGACGAAGCGTCAGCGCTTACCCGCACCACCCGAGCTCCATCGCTGACTTCCGCACCTGTACCCCGAGCAGGCAATCCCCTATGGACACGCACCCCGGCGTGTCTGCCGCTTCATGCCCCCGTCCCCGGCAGACGCGCGTCATCCCGCAGCACCCCAGCACCACCGCCCCCGCAGCCCCGGCGAATCGGATCATCCGATGAGCGAGGGGATCCAGAACCGTCTTCCGGTCGCGCACACCCGAATGCTCGACCGGTTCATCGACGGCGTCGAGGCCGGCGTCCGCACGCACCCGCAGCCGGCGGTCCCCGCCTGGCTGACCCGCCAGGTGCGATACCGGCGCGCCGCCGACCTCGTCGCCGTCGCACTCGGCATCTCCGCCGGCCTGCTGGCCGCGCGGATGGTGCCGGGCCTCGACGCCCCGCTCGAGACGCTCGACCTCGTCGTCGGCGCCGTGCTCGCGCTCGTCTGGTTCGCCGGTCTGCGCACCGGGCAGCCGGAGCGCCGCGCCGTCGCCACCGGGGGCACCGGCTGGCGCCGCGCCGCCGCGGTCACGCTCGGCGTCTTCGGCGCGCTCGCGCTCGCCGGCACCGTGGTGCCGATCGCCAGCACCCGTGCCCACGTGATCGTCGCGCTGCCGGTCGGCCTCGCCCTCCTGCTCCTCGGCCGCGTGCTGCTGCAGCGCCGCCTCGCCGCGCGCCGGAGCACCGGCGTCGACCTGGCGCGCGCCCTCGTCGTCGGCACGACCGCCGACATCGAGGCCGTGTCCGCGCAGCTCGCCCGCTCCCGCCGCCGCGACTACGTGGTCGCCGGCGTCGTCGTGATCGACGAGCCGCACACCGCCCTCCCGCTCGCCGGCGAGGACGTCGTCTTCACCGGACCCGACGCCGTGGCCGACGCGGTCGCCATCTCCGGCGCCGAGGTCGTGCTGCTCGCCACCGCCCCCGGCGACGGCGGGCGGTGGACGCAGGAGCTCGCCTGGCGCCTCGAGAGCACCGGCGCCGAGCTCGCCATCGCCACTCCGCTCGGCAGCGTCGCCGCCGTGCGCATGCGCCCCGGCCAGGTGGACGGCGTCGCGATGCTCCAGGTCGCCGCGCCGAGCTTCAGCGGCGTGCCGCTCGTCGCGAAGCGCGCCGTCGACATCGCCGTGTCGGGCACCGCGCTGCTGCTCCTCGCGCCGATCTTCGGCCTCATCGCCCTGCTCGTCCGCCTCGACAGCCGCGGCGGTGCGATCTTCCGCCAGCAGCGCGTCGGCCGCGACGGCGGCGCGTTCACGATGCTGAAGTTCCGCTCGATGGTGGCCACGGCCGAGGCCGACCGCGCCGCGCTCGAGGCCGCGAACGAGGGCGCCGGTCCGCTCTTCAAGCTGAAGCGCGACCCGCGGATCACCCGCGTCGGCGCCGTACTGCGCAAGTTCTCGCTCGACGAGCTGCCGCAGCTGTGGAACATCTTCGCCGGCGACATGAGCCTGGTCGGACCCCGCCCGCCGCTGCGGCGCGAGGTCGACGAGTACGAGCAGCACGTGCACCGCCGTCTGCTGCTCAAGCCGGGGCTCACCGGCGCCTGGCAGGTCAGCGGCCGCTCGGACCTCTCGTGGGACGAGAGCGTGCGGATCGACCTGTCCTACGTCGAGAACTGGAGCGTTCTCGGCGACCTGCACATCATCGCCCGCACCGTCGGGGTCGTCCTCAAGCCGAGCGGAGCCTACTGATGGCCGCCTCATCGATTCCCAGCCGCCTCGGCGTCGCCCGTCTCGGGCGGCGCCGCCCCGGCGTGATCCTGGCGGCGATGCTGTCGGTGCTCGCCGTCACGGCCACCCTCGTCATCGCCTGGGGCGTCGCCCCGGCGCTCGCCGCCGACCCGTGCGCGACGGCCACCAACAAGGTGCTGTGCGAGAACCAGAAGACCGGCACCGACCCGTCCCAGTGGGACATCGACGGCGCCGGCGACGCCACCATCCAGGGCTTCTCGACCGACATCAGCGTCAACGTCGGCTCGACGATCAAGTTCAAGATCGACACGAACGCCCGCGCGTACTCGATCGACATCTACCGCACCGGGTGGTACCAGGGCCTCGGCGCCCGCAAGGTCGCCACGGTCAGCCCGTCGGCCACGCTGCCGCAGACCCAGCCGCAGTGCCTCACCGACGTCTCGACCGAGCTGTACGACTGCGGCAACTGGGGCGTGTCCGCCTCGTGGGCCGTCCCGGCCGATGCGGTGTCCGGCGTCTACTTCGCGCTCCTGCGTCGCACCGACACGGGCGGCGTGAGCCAGATCGTCTTCGTCGTGCGCGACCAGGCGAGCCGCTCGGCGGTGCTGTTCCAGACCTCCGACCCGACCTGGCAGGCCTACAACACGTACGGCGGCTCGGACTTCTACCAGGGCGCCGCCAACGGCCGCGCCTACAAGCTGAGCTACAACCGCCCGGTCACCACGCGCGGCGACAACAACGGCCGCGACTTCTACTTCAGCTCCGAGTACGCGCAGGTGCGCTTCCTCGAGCGCAACGGCTACGACGTGAGCTACTTCAGCGGCGTCGACACCGACCGCTACGGCTCGCTGCTGACGAACCACAAGGTCTTCCTGTCGGTCGGCCACGACGAGTACTGGTCGACGGGGCAGCGCGCCAACGTCGAGGCGGCGCGCGACGCCGGCCTGAACCTCCAGTTCCTGTCCGGCAACGAGGTCTACTGGCACACCCGCTACGAGGCGTCCCCGGCGGATGCCTCGGGCGGCGGCTACCGCACGCTCGTCTCGTACAAGGAGACCTGGGCCAACGACAAGATCGACCCCACCTCGACCTGGACGGGCACCTGGCGCGATCCCCGGTTCGCCTCGAAGGCGAACGGCGGCAGCAACCCCGAGAACTCCCTCACCGGCACGATGTACATGGCCAACCACGACGACCTGCCGGTGACCGTCACGGCCCAGCAGGGCAAGACGCGGCTGTGGCGCGGCACGAGCCTGACGAGCCTCACCGGCACGCAGACCCAGGCGCTCGCGCAGCACACGATCGGCTACGAGTCGGACGAGGACGTCGACAACGGCTTCCGCCAGTCCGGGCTCATCCAGCTCTCGACCACGGTGGGCACGACGCCGGAGTACCTGCAGGACTACGGCAACAACGTCGCGCCCGGCACGACCACCCACCACCTGACGCTCTACAAGGCGGCCAGCGGGGCGCTCGTGTTCAGCGCGGGCTCGATCCAGTGGGCCTGGGGTCTCGACCAGGAGCACGACGGCGCCGGCGCCCCCGCCGACGTCCGGATGCAGCAGGCGCAGGTCAACCTGCTCGCCGACATGAGCGCGCAGCCCGGCAGCCTGATGACCGGCCTCGTGGCCGCGTCGAAGTCGACGGACACCACCGCGCCGACCGCGACGGTCACCTCGCCGGCGGCGAACGCGTCGATCGCGAACGGCACGGCCGTCACCGCGACCGGCACGGCCTCCGACGTCGGCGGCGTCGTCGCCGGCGTGGAGATCTCGGTCGACGGCGGCACCACCTGGCACCTGGCCACCGGCACCACGAGCTGGTCGTACAGCTACGTGCAGGGCGGCCTCGGCACGCAGACCATCAAGGTCCGCGCCGTCGACGACAGCGCGAACTACGCGACCGCCACGGTCGACCGCGCCGTCAACGTCACCGGCCCGTACACGACCTTCGGCAACGTGGTCCCCGCGGTGGCGGACTCCCTCGACGGCTCGGCCGTCGAGCTCGGCCTCCGCTTCACCCCGTCGACCAGCGGCTTCGTCACCGGCGTGCGCTTCTACAAGAGCGCGGCCAACACCGGCACCCACGTCGGCAGCGTCTGGGACGCGACCGGCGTGCGCCTCGGCGGCGGCACGTTCACCGGCGAGACGGCCAGCGGCTGGCAGCAGCTCAACCTGACCAACGCGATCGCGGTCACGGCCGGCACGAGCTACGTCGTGTCGTACACGGCGCCGAACGGCCACTACGCCGCGAAGGACGGCTACTGGGACTACCGGGGCCTCACCCAGGGTCCGCTGACGACCGTCGGCGGCTATGGCGCGCCCTCGCCCGGCGTCTACGGCAACCCCGGCCTGTTCCCGCAGAGCGACTTCGGCGGCACGAACTACTTCGTCGACGCGGTGTTCACGACGACCGACACGACGCCGCTCAGCGCGGGCAGCCAGTGGCCGCTCGCGGGCTCGACGAGCGTCCCGGTCAGCACGACCGTGTCGGCCGTGTTCAACCGCGCGCCGGCCACGTCGTCGCTCGCCCTGAAGGACTCGACCGGCGCGACCGTCGCCGGCACGAGCGCCTACAACGCGGCGAACCGCACGCTCACCTTCACGCCGACCTCCCCCCTGAACGGCTTCGTCGCCTACACCGCGACGATCACCGCGAAGGACTCGGCGGGCGCCTCGCTCGCCTCGGGCGGCTCGTGGACGTTCACGACGGCCAAGACGCCGACCACGGCGTGCCCGTGCGGCCTGTTCGACGACACGACGACGCCCGGCGTCCTCGAGGTCGCCGACCCGGTGGCGGTCACCCTCGGCGTGAACTTCACGACCCTCAAGGCCGGCACCATCACCGGCGTCCGCTTCTACAAGGGCGCGGGCAACACCGGCGTCCACACGGGCACCCTGTGGTCCGCCACCGGCACCAAGCTCGCCACGATCGCGTTCTCGAACGAGTCGACGGCCGGCTGGCAGACGGCGACGTTCTCGTCGCCCGTGACGGCGGCCGCCGGACAGGTGTTCACGGCGTCGTACCGCACGACGGTAGGCAAGTACTCCGCCACCTCGGGCGCGTTCTCCAGCGGCTTCACGAAGGGTCCGCTGCAGGTCGCGGCGAACGCCGGCGTGTACTCCTACGCCGACGCCTGGCCGAGCCAGGGCACCACGACGAGCTACCTCGTCGACCCGGTGTTCCTGCCGGCCGCGGCCTCCATCGCGCTCGTCTCGACGAGCCCGGCCAACGGCGCCACCGCCGTGAGCAGCGCGAGCACGATCGCGGCGACGCTCTCGGCGCCGGTCGCGAGCGGCTACTCGCTGACCGCGACGAGCGGCGGCACGGCGATCGCCGGCACCACGGCGCTCTCCACCGACGGGGCGACCATCGTGTTCACGCCGACCTCGGCCCTCCCGGCCGGCGCGACCGTGGCCGTGACGCTGAGCGGGGTGAAGAGCACGGAGGGCGCCACGCTCGCGACGCAGAACTGGTCCTTCGCCACGGCGACCGCCACCGGCACGAGCACGACGTCGACGCTCTTCGGAACGGAGACGCCGGCGGTGCTGGCGGCGACCGACGACTCCTCGGCGGTCGAGCTCGGCGTGTCCTTCACGCCGTCCTCGGCGGGCACGGTGACGGCCATCCGCTTCTACAAGGGATCGACCAACACCGGCATCCACGTCGGGCGCCTGTGGAGCTCCACCGGCACCCAGCTGGCGACGGTCACGTTCGCGAACGAGACCGCCACCGGATGGCAGACCGGGCTGCTCAGCTCCCCGGTCGCGCTGACCGCCGGCACCTCGTACGTCGTCTCCTACTACGCGCCGAACGGCAACTACTCGCACACCGGCAACTACTTCAGCTCGCCGAAGACGAGCGGGCCGCTCACCGCGGGCACGACCGGCAACGGCCGCTACCTGTACGCGACCGGCGGCGGGTTCCCGACGTACAGCTACGGCGCGACGAACTACTTCGTCGACGTCGTGTACTCGGTGCCCACCGGCTCGGGCGGCGGCACGACGCCGCCGCCGACGCCGGCCCCCACCGGCACCGGCGTGCACGGCACGGCCGACGTGCCGGCGAACGCCGCGTGGGATGACTCGAGCGCCCTCCAGGTGGGCATGCGGTTCACCTCCTCGGTGTCCGGCACGGTCAGCGCCATCCGCCTCTACGTCGGTCCGGGCAACACCGGTCCGCACCCGGTGACGCTGTGGCGCTCGTCCGACAGCGCGCAGCTCGCCACGGCCACGTCGACGACCGAGACCGCCTCCGGGTGGCAGACGATCGCGTTCAGCACGCCCGTCGCCATCCAGGCCGGCGTCGAATACCGTGCGACGGCATACCTGCCGGCCGGGCACTACTCGATCGACCTCAACGGCTACGCGGCGGCGAAGACCGTCGGGCCGCTGACGGTCCCGGACGGCGGCGGCGTCTACGCCTACGGCACCGGCTTCCCGTCGGCGATCGCGAACCACGACTACTGGGTCGACGTGATGTTCACGCCGAGCTCCTGACCTGCGCGGAGGACCGGGGCCCCGCCCGGTCCTCCCGCACCTGCACCGCCCACAACCGAACACACCGCACCACCCGAACCTCGAACCCGTCCCTTTGAGGAGCATCAGCATGACCACCCGAGCACTCCGGATCGCCGTCGTCGGCGCCGGCTACTGGGGGCCGAATCTGGCCCGCAACTTCCGAGGCAGCCCGCACTGGGAGCTCGCCGCCATCTGCGATCTCGACCGCGATCGCGCGACGCAGCTCGCCGACTCGCTCGGCGGCGTCCCGGTCCTGACCGACCTGGCCGACGTGCTGGCGGACGACGCGATCGATGCGATCGCCATCGCCACCCCGGCGCGCACCCACCACCCGATCGCGATGGCCGCGCTCCGCGCCGGCAAGCACGTCGTCGTCGAGAAGCCGCTCGCCGACAGCCGCGACCGCGCCCGCGAGATGGTCGAGGAGGCGGCCCGCCAGGGCCTCGTCCTCATGGCGGACCACACCTACTGCTACACGCCGGCCGTCAGCAAGATCCGCGAGCTGGTGCACGAGGGCATGCTCGGCGAGATCCTCTTCATCGACTCGGTGCGCATCAACCTCGGGCTGATCCAGCCCGACGTCGACGTGTTCTGGGACCTCGCCCCGCACGACCTCTCGATCATGGACTTCGTGCTGCCGGGCGGCCTCGACGTCGCGTCCGTCAGCGCCCAGGGCGCCGACCCGCTCGGCGCCGGCCGCTCCTGCGTCGGCTACCTGAGCATGCCGCTCCGCAACGGCGGCATGGCCCACGTGCACGTGAACTGGCTCAGCCCGACCAAGATCCGCCAGATGGTCATCGGCGGCACGAAGCGCACGCTCGTCTGGGACGACCTGAACCCGCAGCAGCGCATCAGCGTCTACGACCGCGGCGTCGACCTCGCCGAGCAGTCCGCGACCGCGAAGGCCGCCGCGTCGGCCGACCGCCGCGACGCGAACATCTCCTACCGCCTCGGCGACACCTGGTCGCCGGCCCTCCCCGAGCGGGAGGCGCTGTCGGCGATGGCCGAGGAGTTCGCCGCCGCGATCAACGGCAGGCGCGCGCCGCGCACCGACGGCCTCGCCGGCATGCGCGTCCTCTCGATCCTCGAGGCGTCCTCGCGCAGCCTCTCCGTCCACGGCGGCCCCGCCGCCGTCGACGCCGTGGTGGCCCCGGCCGCCCTGGGGCTGGCCTCGTGACCGCCGTCGCGGGCTCGCGCATCCTCGTCACCGGGGGCGCCGGCACCATCGGCTCCACGATCGTCGACCAGCTGCTCGAGGCGGGCGCCGCCCACGTCGACGTGCTCGACAACCTCGTCCGCGGCCGCCGCGGCAACCTGGAGGGCGCGCTGGCCACCGGCCGCGTCTCCCTGCACGAGGCGGACATCCGCGACCGCGAGGCGGTCCGCGAGCTGACCGCGGGGCAGGACATCGTCTACCACCAGGCCGCCATCCGCATCACCCAGTGCGCCGAGGATCCGCGCCTCGCGCTCGAGGTGCTCGTCGACGGCACGTTCAACGTCATCGAGGCCGCAGCGGAGCTCGGGGTCGGCAAGCTCGTCGCCGCCTCCAGCGCCTCCGTCTACGGCCTCGCCGAGCAGTTCCCGACCGGCGAGCGGCACCACCACCACAACAACGACACGTTCTACGGCGCCGCGAAGTCGTTCAACGAGGGCATGATCCGCAGCTTCCGGGCCATGACCGGTCTCGACTACGTGGTGCTGCGCTACTTCAACGTGTACGGCCCGCGCATGGACGTGCACGGCCTCTACACGGAGGTGCTCGTGCGCTGGATGGAGCGGATCGCGGACGGCAAGCCGCCGCTCATCTTCGGCGACGGGCTGCAGACGATGGACTTCGTCGTCGCGCAGGACATCGCCCGCGCGAACGTGCTGGCGGCCGAGAGCGACGTCGTCGAAGGCGTCTACAACATCGCGAGCGGCACGGAGACGAGCTTGCTCGAGCTCGCGCAGGCGCTGCTGCGGGTCATGGGATCCGACCTCGGCGTCGAGCACGGCCCGGAGCGCGCCGTGAACGGCGTGACCCGCCGCCTGGCCGACACCTCGGCCGCGACGGCGGACCTCGGCTTCACCGCCGGGATCGGCCTGGAGGAGGGCCTCCGCTCGCTCGTCGAATGGTGGGAGCCGCTCCGCGAGGAGATCTCGGCCGGTCGATCGGAGGGGGCAGCGTGAGCCGCGTCAACGTCATGAAGCCGTGGCTCGGCGAGGAGGAGGCCGCGGCCGTCGCCGAGGTCATCGCCTCCGGCTGGGTCGCCCAGGGGCCGCGGGTCGCCGCCTTCGAGGAGGCCTTCGCGGCCGCCGTCGAGGCGCCGTATGCGATCGCCACCTCGAACTGCACGACCGCGCTGCACCTCGCGCTCGTCGTCGCGGGCGTCGGGCAGGGCGACGACGTCGTCGTGCCGTCGTTCTCGTTCATCGCGACCGCGAACGCGCCGACCTACGTCGGCGCGCGCCCGGTGTTCGCCGACGTCGACCCGGTGTCCGGCAACGTGACCGCGGCGACGATCGCGACGGCGCTGACCCCGCGCACCCGTGCGGTGATCGTCGTCGACCAGGGCGGGCAGCCCGTCGACCTCGCGCCGATCCGCGCGCTCTGCGACCCGCTCGGCATCGTCGTGATCGAGGACGCCGCGTGCGGCGCCGGATCCACCTACCGCGGGCACCCGGTGGGTGCCGGCGCGGTGCTCTCGGCCTGGTCGTTCCACCCGCGCAAGCTGCTCACGACCGGCGAGGGCGGCATGCTGACCACGACCGATCCCGAATGGGCCGCGCGTGCGCGCCGGCTGCGCGAGCACGCGATGAGCGTCTCCGCCGCGGACCGCGCGTCGAGCGTGCTGGCGCCGCCGGAGCGGTACGGCGAGATCGGCTTCAACTACCGGATGACCGACCTCCAGGCCGCCGTCGGACTGGTGCAGCTCGGCCGGCTCCCCGCCATCGTCGCGCGCCGCCGCGAGCTCGCCGACCGCTACGCCCGGCTGCTCGCCGACGTCCCCGGACTCCGCCCCGTCGCGGACCCGGAGCACGGCACGAGCAACTTCCAGTCCTACTGGGTCGAGGTCGAGGAGGGCTTCCCCCTCGACCGCGAGGAGCTCATGGAGGCGCTGGCGGAGGCGGACATCTCGGCTCGCCGCGGCATCATGGCGGCCCACCGCCAGCCCGCGTACGTCGACCTCGACACCGGCCAGGTGCCGCTGCCGGCGACCGAGCGACTCACCGACCGCACGCTGATCCTGCCGCTGTTCCACCAGCTCACGGACGACGAGCAGGACCGCGTCGTCGCGGTGCTGCGCGCGGCCGCCTCGGTCGCGGCGGCCTGACGTGGACCGGGGGGTGCTGCTGCTGGCAGCAGGGGGTCTCGCCCGCGAGGTGATCGCCACGGGCGCCGTCGAGGGCGTCGTCGGGCTGCTCGACGACGACCCGGCGCGCCACGGCACGCGGGTCGGCGGCGTCGAGGTCATCGGCGCGATCGCCGACGCGGCCTGGCGCCGCGAGCGGCTGCTGGTGTGCGCCGGCCAGGGGGTCGCCCGGCGGGCGATCGTGGGCCGGCTCACCGGCCTCGGCGTGCCCGCGACCCGCTATGCGACCGCGGTGCACCCGCGTGCGGTGCTCGCCCAGGGCACCGAGGTCGGCCACGGCTCGATCGTGCTGCCGGGGGTCGTCGCGACCGCCGGCGTGCGGATCGGGGAGCACGTCGTGATCATGCCGAATGCGGTACTGACCCACGACGACGAGCTCGCCGACTACGCCACCCTGGCCGCCGGCGTGGCGCTCGGGGGCACCGTCAGGGTGGGCGAGGCCGCCTATCTCGGCATGAACTCCGCCGTGCGCCAGGGGCTGCGCATCGGTGCACATTCCACGATCGGCATGGGTGCGGCGGTGCTGTCGCACGTGCCGGATGACGAGATCTGGGCCGGCGTCCCCGCCCGCCGTCTCGTCGAGAAGGGTCTCCGATGAGCGAGATGCGGGTTCCGTTCCTCGACCTCGTGTCGCAGCAGGCCGAGGTCGCCGACGAGGTGCTGGCCGGCTGGCGCGAGCTGCTCGAGAGCGCCGGGTTCATCGGCGGCGAGCCCGTCGAGCGGTTCGAGCGCAGCTTCGCCGAGTACACCGGCGTCGAGCACTGCGTCGGCGTGGCCAACGGCACCGACGCCGTCGAGCTCGCGCTCCGCGCGGTCGGCGTCGGACCGGGCGACGAGGTGATCATCCCGGCGAACACGTTCATCGCGACGGCGGAGGCCGCCTCCCGCATCGGGGCGCGTCCGGTGTTCGTCGACGTCGATCCCGTCCACCTGCTCATCGACCCGGAGGCCGTCGAGGCGGCGGTCACCAGCCGCACGCGGGCCATCGTGCCGGTGCACCTCTACGGTCAGGTCGCCCCGGTCGAGCGGCTGATGCCGCTCGCCGAGCGCCTCGGCATCGCCGTCATCGAGGACGACGCGCAGGCGCAGGGCGCGACGTCGACCGCGGGCCGCGCGGGTGCGCTCGGCACGATCGCGGCGACGAGCTTCTATCCCGGCAAGAACCTCGGCGCGGCCGGCGACGCCGGCGCGGTGCTGACCGACGACCCCGAGCTGGCGCGCGTCGTGCGCGAGCTCGGCGCTCACGGCAGCGCGAGGAAGTACGTTCATGACCGGCTCGGCATGAACTCGCGGCTCGACGCCGTGCAGGCGGTCGCGCTGCAGGCGAAGCTCGCCCGGCTCGACGGCTGGAACGAGCTGCGCCGGGCGGCGGCGAGCCGCTATTCGAGACTCCTGGGCGACGTAGACGGTGTCGTCGCACCCGTGCCGCGGGACGGCAGCGCGGATGTGTGGCACCTCTACGTCGTCCAGGTCCCCGAGCGCGATCGCGTGCTCGCGGAGCTGAACGACGCCGGGATCGGCGCGGCCATCCACTACCCGACCCCGGTGCACCTGACCGGCGCCTACCGGGATGCGGGATGGCGCGAGGGCCAGTTCCCGGTGACGGAGAAGGCGGCCGGCCGCATCCTGTCGCTGCCGATGTTCCCGCACCTCACCGCGGGCGAGCAGGAGCTCGTGGTGCAGGCGCTGCGCGAGGTGGTCGGATCCCGATGAGCGAGCCGCCCGTCGTCTCGGTCGTCGTGCCCTGCTACAACTACGGCCGGTTCCTCGACACCTGCATCGCGAGCATCGTCTCCCAGGAGGGCGTGCGCGTCCGCGTGCTCGTCATCGACGACTGCTCGACCGACGACTCGGCCGCGACCGGCGAGCGGCTGGCGCGCGAGCACGAGCAGGTGGAGTTCCGCCGCCACGAGCGCAACGCCGGGCACATCGCCACCTACAACGAGGGCCTGCTCGGCTGGGCCGACGGCGACTACGTGACGCTGCTCAGCGCGGACGACGAGCTGACGCCCGGCTCGCTGGCGCGCTCCGTCGCGATCATGGAGCGCCACCCCGGCGTCGGCATGGTCTACGGCGGCATCGAGGAGTTCGGCGACGGCATCCCGTCTAAGACCACCTCGACCGGCCCGGTCGGCGATCGGATCGTGCCGCGGCGCGAGTGGCTGCGCAAGCGCGCCCTCGAGGCCGTCAACGTCGTCCCGACGCCCGGCACCGTGCTCCGAACGAGCGTGCAGCTCGACGCCGGCGGCTACGACCCGGTGCTCACCCACGCGGGCGACTTCGAGATGTGGCTCCGCGTCGCGGCGATCGCCGACATCGGCTACGTGCGCGGCGTTCCGCAGGGCCGCTACCGGCTGCACGACGCGAGCATGAGCTACGGCGTCTACCAGGACCGCTTCGCCGACATCCGCCAGCGCAAGCTCGTCTTCGACCACTTCTTCGAGCGCTACCCGGAGGCCGCGTCCGACGCCGGCATCGACACCGGGAAGGTGTACGCGGCGATGGCCGACCAGGCGCTGTGGTGGGCTTGCCGGCTCTACGAGAAGAGCGACCGGCCGGACCTCGACGAGGTGCGGCGCTGCGTCGACCTCGCGGCCGAGATGGTGCCGGACCACACCGCCCGGCCGGCATACCGGGCGCTCGAGCGCCGCCGCCGGCTCGGCGCCCCGTTCTGCCACCGCACGCAGCTGTTCGCCGGCACGGCGGTCGCGCGTCGCCTCGCGAACCGCCGCTGGTGGGCGCGCTGGCGGAGGTACGGCGGATGAGCGCCACCTCCGAGCTCGGTCACCGCGCCGCCTCCGGCGTGCTCTGGCTCACCGTGCAGAAGTGGCTCGTGCGCATCGCGAGCCTCGTCACGATCGCGATCCTCACCCGCTTCCTCAGCCCGGACGACTTCGGCACCGTCGCGGCGGCGACCACGGTGCTCCCGTTCTTCTACCTCATCAGCGACCTCGGCTTCGCGACCTACATCGCCCAGGCCGACGACCCGGACCGCCGGACGCTGAGCACCGGCTTCTGGTTCTCGCTCGCCGCCGGCGCGGCGCTCACGGCGGCGCTCGCGCTCGCCGCCCCGCTGTTCGGGCTCCTCTTCGACTCACCCGACTTCATCCCGGTGCTGCGGCTGCTCGCCCTCACCGTGCTGCTGACCGCGGCCGCGTCGGTGCCGACGGCGCTGCTCCGGCGGCGGCTGCAGTTCCGGGCGCTCGCGATCCAGGGGCTCGTCGCCTCGATCGTCGCCCAGGTCGTCGCCGTGGTGCTGGCGCTGACCGGCACCGGGGTGTGGGCGATCGTCGGCCAGACGCTCGCCTCGCAGCTGATCATGACGGTCCTCGCCTGCGTCGCGGCCCGCTGGCTGCCGGCGTGGATGTTCTCCTGGCCGCAGTTCCGCACCATGGTCGGCTTCGGCGCGAAGGTGCTCGGCATCGAGGCGGTCGCGATGGTGCGGGCCGCGGTCGAGGCCGCGATCATCTCGGCCTCGCTCGGGCTGACCGCGTTCGGCTTCCTCACCGTCGCCCGCCGCCTCATCCAGACGGTGCAGGAGCTCACCGGCTCCGCGCTGCTGCCGGTCACGACCGTGGCGTTCGCGCAGATCCGCGACTCCGCCGACCGCCTCGTCGCCGCCTACCTCCGCTCGCTCCGGATGACCTACGCGGTGATGTCGCCGCCGCTCGTGCTGCTGGCCGTCGCCTCCCCGCTCGTCATCCCGATCGTGTTCGGACCGGGGTGGGACGAGAGCTTCCGCGTCGCGCAGTTCCTCGCGCTCGCGGGCGCCGTGGTCGTGGGCGCCACGCTCGACAACGGGCTGTTCTACGGGCTCGGGCAGCCGGGGCGCTGGTTCGTCTACGGCCTCATCGTCGACATCGCGACGGTCGCGGCGACGGCGATCGCCGTCCACTTCGATCTCGTCGCGGTCGGCGTCGGCTTCCTCATCGTCGCGGTCGCGGCGACGCTCGGACGCTGGGTGCTCGTGGCCTCGGTCATCCGCATCCCGGTGCGCCGGGTCGCGGGTCCGTTCCTGTACCTCACCGTCACCGTGCTCGCGAGCGGCGCCGCCGGCCTCGGCGTGCTGCTCGTGACGGAGCCGCTCCTGCCGATCGTGCGGGTCGTGCTGGCCGGGCTCGGGGTGCTGGCGGTGCACGCCGGCGTCTCCGCGCTGCTCGCGCGCCCCGTGTACGGCGACCTCGCCGGGCTCGCATCCCGCCTGCTTCGCCGGTCGCGTCGCACCGCCGGCGGCACCGCGGACGACGAGCCGGCCCCGCCGGCCGGCGCCGTCCCCGCCGTCGACACCGCCTCCCCCCTGGAGACGGCCGCGCCGGTGGTGCCCGTCGAGCCGCGCCGACTGGACGTGACCCCGTGAGCGGGCTCGTGTCGAAGCTCCGCCGCGCCGTCGCGGTCGGCCCGCGGGGGCTCGCGCAGCGCGCCGCCCAGCGCGCGTACCGCTCCACCGAGGCCGACGACCTGCTCTTCAACCTCGACCCGCGCGACCTGCTCACCGGCATCCCCGCCTCGCTGCCGGAGCCGGCGGAGCGGCCGGCCGCCGGGGATCCGCTCGTCGTCGGCTGGGTCACCACCCCGCCCGCCCCGGGATCCGGCGGCCACACCACCCTGTTCCGCATCGTGCAGGCCGTGGAGGCAGCCGGGCACACCTGCGTGCTCTATCTCTACGACAAGCACGGGCTCGACGTCGCGCGGCTCACGGCGGTCATCCGCGAGCACTGGCCCCACATCTCCTGCGAGGTGCGCGACGCCCGCGCCGGCATCGAGGGCGTCGACGCCGTCGTCGCGACCTCGTGGGAGTCGACGCACGTGATCGTGCGGTACGGCTCGGCGCCGATGCGCCGGCTCTACTTCATCCAGGACTACGAGCCCTACTTCTACGCGCACGGCGCCGAGTACGAGTTCGCGGCGATGACCTACCGGCTCCCCTTCCGCCGCATCGCCCTGGGCGAGATGCTCGACGAGATGATCCGACGCGAGACGGGGCTGCCGAACGACGTCGTGCCGTTCGGCGCGGACTCGGCGGCCTACCACCCGCCGGCGCCGCCCGTCGCGCGCCGGGGCATCGTGTTCTTCTCGCGGCCGGACTTCCCGCGCCGCGGCTACCGGCTCGCCGCGGTGGCGCTGCGGCTGTTCCACGAGCGCCACCCGGAGCACGAGATCCACGTCTACGGCGCCCCGCCCCGCGGGCTCGACGTGCCCTTCACCTTCCACGGACGGCTGACGAGCGCGCAGCTCAACGACCTCTACGGCCGCACCATCACGGGCCTCGCGATGTCGTTCACGAACATCACGCTGGTCGCCGAGGAGATGCTCGCGGCGGGCAGCATCCCCGTCCTCAACGACCTGGAGCTCGCCCGGCTCGTGCTGACGAGCCCCTACGCACGCTGGGCGGCGCCGACCGCCCAGGCCTTGGCCGACGAGCTCAGCGCCGCCGTCGAGCAGGCGGATGTCGACGGGATCGCGGCGCAGGCCGCGGCGTCCGTGACCGGCCGCTCCTGGGAGCCCACGCGCGCGGCCGTGCTGCGCATCATCGAGAACGAGGTGTACGGATCATGACCACCACGGCGAACACCGGCCCGCACGTCCTCATCATCGTGCAGAACCTGCCCGTGCCCCTCGACCGCCGGGTCTGGCTCGAGTGCCAGGCGCTGCTCGCACGCGGCTACCGCGTCAGCGTCATCTGCCCGAAGGGACCGGGCGACCCGGCGCGGCAGCGGATCGACGGCGTGCACATCTACAAGTACAGGCCCGCTCCGGAGGCGAAGGGGCTGCTCGGCTTCGTGTGGGAGTTCGCGTACAGCTGGGTGCGCACGGCCTTCCTGTCGCTCGCCGTCTGGGGTCGGGAGCCGTTCCAGGTGCTGCAGGCCTGCAACCCGCCGGACACCTACTGGCTGCTCGCGCTGCTCTGGCGCCCGCGCGGGGTGAAGTTCGTGTTCGACCACCACGACCTCAACCCGGAGCTGTTCATCTCGCGCTTCGGCGTGCCGAAGGGGCTCGGCAAGCGCATCCAATACGCCGGACTGAAGTGGCTCGAGCGCCGCACCTTCCGGGCCGCGCAGCGGATCACCTCGACCAACGAGTCGTACAAGGCCGTCGCGGTGCGCCGCGGCGACCGCCGGCCGGACGAGGTCACGGTCGTGCGCAGCGGTCCCGACACCCGCGAGATGCGCCCGATCTACCCGGAGCGCCCGCGCCCGGTCGACACGGTCACGCTCGCCTACCTCGGCATCATGGGCCCGCAGGACGGGGTCGACCAGGTGCTGCTCGTCATGGACGAGCTGGTGCACCGTCGCGGCCGCACGAACGTGCGCGCGACCCTGCTCGGCTTCGGCGACTGCCTCGAGGACCTCAAGCGGCAGTCGACCGAGCTCGGCCTCGACGACCACGTCACCTTCACCGGCCGGGTCGACCGCGTCGCGATCGCGGAGCACCTCAGCGCCGCGGACATCGGGCTCTGCCCCGACCTGAAGACGCCGCTCAACGACGTCTCCACGATGAACAAGACGATGGAGTACATGTCCTACGGGCTGCCGGCGGTGTCGTTCGACCTCGTCGAGACCCGCGTCTCGGGCGCCGACACGCTCCTCTACGTGCCGTCGGGCGACGTCGCGGCGTTCGCGGATGCGGTCGAGCGGCTCGTCGACGACCCGCGGCTGCGCACGGACCTCGGCCGCGCCGGGCGCGAGCGCGTCTCGACGCAGCTGGACTGGCGCCCGCAGGCCGAGGCGTACGTCGCGGTCTTCGACGACGTCTCCGGGTTCTCGCAGCCCGGGCCCGCCGTGCCCGACACCGGCGAGCGCCGCACCGTCGACGCGCAGGGCCGCCGCTATGTCGACCTCGACGACGCGGCCGAGTTCGACCGCTATCTTCGCGAGCGGAGGGCCCCGTGACGACGATCCGCACGAGCGTGCACCACCTGCTCGAGCAGGCGGCATCGGCGACCCCGGACGCGCCCGCGCTGACGTTCAAGGCCGACACCGCGACGTACGCCGGCCTCTGGCGCGACGTCCGCGCCGCGGCCGCCCAGCTCCGCGAGCTCGGGCTCGTGCGCGGCGACCGGGTGGCGATCTCGCTGGAGAAGCGGATCGAGCTCGTCGTCGCGATGTTCGCGACCTCGCTCGCCGGCGGCGTCTTCGTGCCGGTGAACCACATCCTCAAGCCGCCGCAGGTCGGGCACATCGTGGTCGACAGCGGCGCGCGGTTCCTCGTCACCTCCGCGGACCGCGTCGGCCAGCTCGGCCCGCTGCTCGCCGACGGCCCGATCGAGCAGGTGCTGCTCGTCGGCGGCGCGGCCGCGGCCGCGCTCCCGAGCGCGCCGGTGCCGGTCGCCGCCCTGCGCGCCGGCGGGGAGGCGGGCGCCGCGCCGTCCGACTCCGTCCCGTCGCCGGCGATCGACCTCGATCCGGCCGCCATCCTGTACACCTCGGGCAGCACGGGGCGCCCGAAGGGCGTCGTGCTGAGCCACCGCAACCTCATCGTCGGCGCCGAGAGCGTGAGCGGCTACCTCGGCAACACGAGCGACGACGTCATCCTCAGCGTCCTGCCGCTGAGCTTCGACGCCGGCCTGAGCCAGGTCACCACGGCCTTCGCGGTCGGGGCGCACTGCGTGCTCATGAACTACCTGCTGCCGCGCGACGTGCCGAAGCTCGCCGCGCAGCACGGGGTCACCGGCATCACCGGCGTGCCGCCGCTGTGGCTGCAGATCGCCGGCGTCGACTGGCCCGCCGAGGCGGCGGCGCGCATCCGCTACTGGGCGAACACGGGCGGGCGGATGCCCCGCACGCTGCTCGACCGCCTCCGCGCGGTCTTCCCGGCCGCCGATCCGTACCTCATGTACGGGCTGACCGAGGCGTTCCGCTCGACCTATCTCGACCCGGCGGAGGTGGACCGCCGCCCCGACTCGATCGGCAAGGCGATCCCGAACGCGGAGATCCTCGTGCTCCGGCCGGACGGCACCCGCTGCGGTCCCGGCGAGGAGGGCGAGCTCGTGCACCGCGGCGCGCTCGTCGCCCTCGGCTACTGGAACGACCCGGAGCGCACCGCCGAGCGCTACCGGCCGCTCCTGCACGAGGGGCAGCCGTGGCGCGCCCCGGAGCTGGCGGTCTGGTCCGGCGACACGGTCGTCGCCGACGAGGAGGGCTTCCTCTTCTTCGTCGGCCGCACGGACGACATGATCAAGACGTCGGGCTACCGCGTCAGCCCGAGCGAGATCGAGGAGGCGGCGTATGCGACGGGCCTCGTGCGCGACGCCGTGGCGCTCGGCGTCGAGGAGGTCGGCATCGGGCACCGCATCGTGCTCGTCGCGACCGGCCACGACGGCGAGCTCGACACCGCGGCCGTGCTCGGCGCGATGCGGCAGGCGCTGCCGATGTACATGGTCCCGTCCCGCATCGACGCGCGCGACGAGCTGCCGCGCTCGCCGAACGGCAAGTTCGACCGCACCCTGCTGAAGACCGAGGTATCCGCATGAAGCCCTCCGAGCACGTCGCCGCCTTCGGGACGGTCGACGGCGAGCTGCGCGTCGGCGGGATGCCGCTGAGCCGGCTCGCCGCCCGCGTCGGCTCGACCCCGTTCTTCGCGTACGACCGCGGCCTCCTCGACGCGCGCGTCGACCGGCTTCGGGCGGAGCTGCCCGACCGGGTCGAGCTGAGCTACGCCATGAAGGCGAACCCGATGCCCGCGGTCGTGCAGCACCTCGCGACCCGCGTCGACCGCATCGACGTCGCCTCAGCCCTCGAGATGCAGGCGGCGCTCGACTCGACGATCCGCCCGGAGCGGGTCAGCTTCGCCGGCCCCGGCAAGGCGCCCGCGGAGATCCGCCAGGCGGTCGCCGCCGGCATCATCGTCGAGGTCGAGTCGACGACCGAGATCCGCCGCGTGCTCGCCGCCGGCGACGAGCTCGGCGTGACCCCGACCGTCGCGATCCGCGTGAACCCGGACTTCGCGGTGAAGGGCTCCGGCATGCGGATGGGCGGCGGCCCGCAGCAGTTCGGGATCGACGCCGAGGTGGTGCCCGACGTGCTCCGCGAGTTCGGGTCGTCGGGCCTCGACATCCTCGGCTTCCACGTCTTCGCCGGCTCGCAGAACCTCAACGCCGAGATCATCGCGGAGGCGCAGCGCCGTACCGTCGATCTCGTCGCCTCCCTCGCGGAGCACCTGCCGACCCCGGTGCGCTACCTCAACCTCGGGGGCGGCTTCGGCATCCCGTACACCGAGCGGGACCAGCCGCTCGACCTGCCCGCGGTGGCCGCGGAGCTCGCCGCGCTGGTGGAGGGGCCGATCGCCGAGCGGCTGCCCGAGGCGACGCCGGTCATCGAGCTCGGCCGCTACCTCGTCGCCGAGTGCGGCGTCTACGTCGCGAAGGTGCTCGACCGCAAGATCTCCCGCGGCCGCACCTACCTCGTCGTCGACGGCGGCATGCACCACCAGCTCGCGGCGTCCGGCAACTTCGGCCAGGCCATCCGGCGCAACTACCCGCTCGTCGTCGGCAACCGCGCCGACGTGCCCACCGACGAGCAGGCCACCGTCGTCGGCTGCCTCTGCACGCCGCTCGACCTGCTCGGCGACGACATCGCCCTGCCGGAGGCGCAGATCGACGATCTCGTCGTGATCTTCCAGCAGGGCGCCTACGGCCTCACCGCCAGCCCGACCGCCTTCCTCGGCCACCCTGCTCCGGCAGAGGTGCTCGTCTGACCCGCCGCCCGCCGCCACCACCGACCTCCGACCTCCGAACGGACCGACCATGACCGACTCCCTCGACGCCGTGCGCGGCGTGCTCATCGACTCCCTCGAGCTGTCGCAGCAGCCCGACGACCTCCAGCGCGACACCGCGCTGTTCGGCGCCCTGCCCGAGCTCGACTCGTTCGGCGTCGTGCAGCTCGTCGCCGGCCTCGAGGAGCGCTTCGACTTCACGATCGACGACGACGACTTCGGCGCCGAGATGTTCGAGACGGTCGGCACGCTGACCGACTACGTCGACGCGCGGCTCGCCGCGGGCTGATGACATGACCTCCGCCGCTCCCCTTCCCGGCTTCCTCGCCGGCGGCGCCGGCGCCGACCGGGTCGCCGCGGCGGTCGGCGCCGACTCCCGCATCGCATGCGGCCCCCTGGCGCTGAGCTCCTGGGGCTTGGACCCGGTGGCGTCCGACCCCGGCGTGCGCATCCTGTCGCGCGTCGTCCGCACCAGCGAGGGCGCCGTCCCCGCCCCCGTGGTCGCCGGGGAGCTCGCCGCGGATCCCGCGGCCCTCGGCCGCCTGCTGCCGCCGTTCGCCGCGGTGCGCGGCGACGACGCGGGGGTCACGATGGTGGCCGACTCGATGGGGTTCCGGCAGCTGTACCACTCCGCGTCCGGGGCGGACGGCGAGGCGGTGCTGTCGACGTCCGCGCTGCTCGCGGGCCGGGTCGTCGGCCGCGGGCTCGACGACGCCGCGGTCGCGGTGCAGTCGCAGCTCGGCTGGCAGCTCGGACGCCGCACGCTCAGCGCCGGCGTCGAGAAGCTCGCCGCGGGGGCGGTCGCGCGGCTCGACGCGTCCGGCGTCGCAATCGCCGAGGCCGAGGCGCCGGATGCCGAGCCGATCGGATTCGAGGAGGCCGTGCGGGAGTCCGCGCGGCTGCTCCGCGCGTCGCTGTCCGCCCTGCTCGACGAGCAGCCCGACGCGGTGCTCCAGCTGACCGGCGGGCAGGACTCCCGCATCCTGCTCAGCGCCGTGCCGCCGGCACGGCGCCGCGGGCTGCGGGCGATGACGCTCGGCATCCCGGGCGACGGCGACGTCGAGGTCGCCGCCGGCATCGCCGACCGCTGCGGCCTGCGGCACGAGGTGCACGGGCTCGGCGGACTCGACGCGATCGGCCCCGAGGAGGCGTGGCGGCGCACGCTGGCCGCCGCCGCGGAGCTCGACGCGATGTCCGATCCGGTGGCGCTGGCCGCGCTCGGCGCCGCGGAGTCCGCGTTCGAGCAGGGGGTGCGGATCTCCGGCCTCGGCGGCGAGGTCGCCCGCGGCTTCTACTACGTCGGCCGCGTCGACGACCGGCCGACCACCCGCCGCGACGCGCTCCAGCTCGCCGCCTGGCGGATGTTCGTGAACGAGGCCGTCGAGTCGGGCGCGCTGGCCGAGGAGTTCGCGGGCTGGGCGCGCTCGACGGCGGAGGAGGCGGCGTTCGCGGCGCTCGACGGCGGCGGCCCCGAATGGTTCCGCGCGACCGACGCGCTGTACCTGCGCCACCGCATGCAGCGCTGGGCCGGGGTGACCGACACCGCGGTCGGCTACCGCCGGGTCGTCGTCAACCCGATGCTCGACGAGCGCTTCCTCGCGATCGCCGGCCGGCTGGCCCCGCGGGACAAGGCGCACTCGAGGTTCCTCGCGGCGCTGCAGATGGAGCTCGACCCGGAGCTCGGCCGGATGCCGCTCGAGGGTCGCCCCGCGCCCGTCGCGTACGTCGAGTCGGGGGTGCGCAGCTCGCTGGGACGCAGCCTCAGCACCGTGCGGAAGGCAGGCCGCAAGGTGGCCCAGCGGGTGCGCCGCGGCAACCGCGCTCCGGCCGGCGGCACGGTGCTCGCGAGCCGCGTCGCCGAGCACTGGCGGGCGCATCCGGAGCTGCTCGACCGCGACGTGCTGCGCCCGTATCTGCGGTCGTCCTGGATCGACGAGGTGCTCACTGGGCGCGTCGAACCGCGGGCGAGCTCGGTCGCGTTCGCCGCGAATCTGCTCTCCGCGAGCCCCTAGGCCCCCCGAACGGGGGTCACATGAAAAAACCCTGGGAATCTTTATCGAACTGTAAGGAAATCAGGGGCACCCCTGTTCCGGGGTGTTGCAGTGCGTCCGGGCGCCCCCTATCAATGGGAACGGCCGAAGCTCCACACGATGACTGGGACGACACCGTGACCGCTCCGAAACACCTGATCAAGCCCACCCGACGCCTGCAGCCGATCTTCATCCTCGGCCTGGCGGCGGTGCTCGCCGTGCTCACCGGCGTCACCATCTGGGCTCCGACGACGACCGCGAACGCGGCCACCGAGACCATCTGGGGGAACGCCGCCTCGCCGGTACGGCTGGTATCGCACTCCGACCGCCTGCCCGTGGAGGTGGGGACGCAGTTCACCGCGGAGAAGAGCGGCTACGTCACCGGCATCCGCTTCTGGAAGACGGCGTCGCAGACCGGCACGCACACCGCGACCCTCTGGTCGTCGAAGGGCGCGAAGCTCGCGACGGCCGAGTACACCGACGAGTCGTCGAGCGGATGGCAGATCGCCTCGTTCTCGAAGCCGGTCGCGCTCAGCGCCGGCACCGGGTACGTCGCCTCCTACTTCGCGCCGAACGGCGGCTACGCGGCCACCTACGAGTACACGGGCGAGTCGGCGACGCCGAGCCTCGACGTGACCACCGGCGCGGGCGTGTTCCGGTACGGAGCGGAGTCGCGCTTCCCGACCTACAAGTACCGCAACTCGCAGTACTGGGTCGACGTCGTGTTCGCCAGCAAGGCGGGCGCCGACGACCCGTCCGGCCCGGCCGACCCGACGGATCCGCCGAGCGACGACCCGACGACGGACCCGACGGACACCCCGACCGCGACACCGACGCCCACCTCGACGCCGAGCCCGACCACGCCGCCGACCACGCCGCCGTCCACGGACCCCAAGCCGAGCACCGGCTTCCCGAACGCGTCGAACACCGGCGTGCCCGCGGGCACCGCGCTCACGCCGTACACCGGCGGCTGCACGATCACGGCGGCGAACACGGTGATCGACGCCAAGACGATCAACTGCGGCACCCTCGAGGTGCGCGCGAAGAACGTCGTGATCAGCCGCTCCGTGCTCAACGGCACGGTGTACGCCGACACCGACGGCTCCGGCTCGTTCGTGATCAGCGACACGACCGTGAACATCGGCGCCCAGATGGGCACCGGCGTCGGCGACGCGTACTTCACCGCGACCCGCGTGCACGTGACCGGCGGCAACCGCTCGATCAACTGCTTCCTGAACTGCACCGTGACCGGCTCGTACGTGCACGGGCAGTTCACGGACCGCACCGGCGTGGCCCACGAGTCCGGCATCCGCATGGGATCCGGCAGCGTGATCCGCGGCAACACGATCTCCTGCGACGCGCCGGACGTGCCGCCGGACGCCGGGTGCTCGGCCGCGCTCACCGGCTACGGCGACTTCGCGGTCGTCAAGGGCAACGTGATCGACGGCAACCTGTTCGTCGCGACCACCGGCGGCTACTGCGCCTACGGCGGCTCGACGGCCGGCAAGCAGTTCTCGGCCGGCACCAGCGGGATCGTGTTCACGAACAACGTGTTCCAGCGCGGCTCCGGCGGCAAGTGCGGCTACTACGGCCCGATCACGTCGTTCGACAAGAGCGCGCCGGGCAACGTCTGGTCGAACAACACCTGGGACAACGGCGGCGCGGTCGCCGCCGCGAACTGACCCGTCAGCCGGAGGTCACCACTCGACGAGCGTGAGCTCGCTGTAGAGGTAGTCGACATCCCCCGCCCCGAGGCCCGCTCCGCGGTGCATCCTCGGGCGGGGGTTCGACAGCTCCACGCTCCGCGGCGGCGCGAACCCCAGCACGCGGCGCTCGGCGAGCGTCGCCGGGGCGCCGTGGCGCAGCAGCAGATGGGCGCCCACGGCGGGCCACGCCCGACGCAGCAGCTCCCGGTCGCCGCCGGCGTGCAGCGGTGTCGCGAACAGCGGCAGGCCCTTGCGGCGGTCCTTCCGGAACAGCAGGTAGGCCGAGTCGGAGCCCCGCGTCACCAGCAGGTGCCGCGCGGCGGGCGCGGCGCGGTGATCGGCGAAGACCTCGGCGTCCCGGCCCCGGAGGGTCGCGGCCAGCGCCGCGGGATCGCCCGTGATCGCGACGCCGCGCGGCGCGGGCCACGGCACGTTGACGGCGAGGCGGGTGGCGGTGTCGAGCCGCGCGAAGCCCATCCGCTCGTTGAGGGCGACGACGTTCCCGCTCGGGGAGAGATCGGTGAACACGAGCCCCGGCTGCCCGAGCAGCGCCCGCAGCAGCCGGAAGCTCTGCGCGCGGTGCTCCTCGACGACGCTGAAAGCCGCGAGGTTGCAGACGAGGAGCGGACCCGCGTCGGTGCGGCGCTCCGAGTAGACCGCCGCGTAGGCGCCGACGACGCGACCGTCCGCCACGAGCTGGAAGCCGCGGTTCGGACAGGGCGACCCCCAGGGCGGGTCGAGGAGCGCCATCCAGCCGGAGGGCGGCACGCGCTCGTTCAGCTCGGCGGTGAGGAACGCGGCGACCGCGGCCGTGTCGTCGCCGGTGATCGGCCGGAGTTCCGCGCGGGCAGGGGCCACACGCGCATGCTACGGCAGTCATGAGCACCGCTCGCACAGTAATCTGGTATCCCGAGGCGGCACGTCCCCGCAGGGCCTCGACGACGGAAGGGTCGCGTCATGCCGAGCGTGGTGATCGCTGCGCACAACGAGGAGCGGGTGATCGGCGCGTGCCTCGATGCGCTCCTCGCGCAGGGTCTCGACGCGGGCGCGATCGTCGTCGTGCCGAACGGCTGCTCCGACCGCACGGCCGATGTCGCGCGATCGCGCGGGGTGACGGTGCTCGAGCGCGAGCAGCCGGGCAAGACGGGGGCGCTGAACGCCGGCGATGCCGTCGCGACCGGATTCCCGCGCATCTACCTCGACGCCGACATCGTGGTGGCGGACGGCGGGCTCCGCTCGGTGCTCGCGGGCTTCGACCGCACGCCGGCGCCGCTCGTGGTCGTGCCGCGGCGGCGGCTCGACGTCGCCGGGCGGCCGTGGCCGGTGCGCGCCTACTTCGCCGTCAACGCCCGGCTCCCGGTCTTCCGCACCGGCCTGTTCGGCCGCGGGATGATCACGCTGTCGGAGGCCGGTCGCGCCCGCTTCGGCGAGTTCCCCGCCATGATCGCCGACGACCTCTTCCTCGACGCCCAGTTCGGCGACGCCGAGCGGCTCGTGGTCGACGACGTCGTCGTGACGGTGGAGACCCCGTTCACGACGCGGGCGCTGCTGCGACGGCTCGTGCGCGTGCGCCGCGGCAACGCCGAGATGCGCGCGGCGGCGGCCTCCGGCGCCGTGAGCGCCGATGTGCGGCCGTCGAGCCGCTGGGCGTGGCTGCGGGTCGCCGCGCCGCATCCGGGGCTCTGGGCCCCCGCGGTGGCCTACGCGGTGCTCACGACGGTCGCGGGTCGGCGGGCGCGGCGCGTCGACGCCGGACCGGACGCGTGGGGCCACGACGAGAGCACGCGCGCGCGACCCGGGACGGCGGGCGGCGCATGACGATCAACCTCTGCTTCCACGGCGTCGGCACCTGCCTGCTCGAGCGGGAGGAGGGCGAGGCGCGCTACTGGGTGCGCGAGGACGCCTTCCTCCGCATGCTCGACCTCGCCGTCGGGCGATCGGACGTGCGCCTCAGCTTCGACGACGGCAACGCCTCGGATGCCGAGATCGCCCTTCCGGCGCTGACCGAGCGCGGGCTGACGGCGACCTTCTTCGCGCTGGCCGGGCGGCTCGACGACGCGGCGAGCCTGACGCCCGCCGACCTGCGGACGCTGCGCGGCGCCGGCATGTCGATCGGCTCGCACGGCTGGGCGCACGTGCCGTGGCGAGGGCTCTCGGCCGACGACGCGCGCCGTGAGCTCGTCGACGCCCGCGCGGCGCTCGCGGAGGCGAGCGGGGGCGACGTCGACGAGGCCGCCATGCCGCTCGGGCGATACGACCGGGAGCTCGTCGGCCGGCTGCGCCGCGCCGGCTACCGCCACGTGTACACGAGCGACCGGTTCCGGGCGCGGCCCGAGTCGTGGCTGCAGGCCCGCTACAGCGCGACGTCCGCCGACACGGAGGATTCCGTGCGCGGCATCCTCAGCGGCCGGCTCAGCCGCCGCGAGGTGCGCAACGTCGCCGCGAGCCTGGCGAAGCGGCTCCGATGACATCCGGAGCACCCATCGGCGACGAATACAATCCGACGGGGGAGAAGGGGCGGGCATCATGACCATGCGCGATCTCGGCGCGGTCCTGCTGCGCCGCTGGTACGTGCTCGCGCTCGCGCTCCTGCTCGCCGTCGGCGGCGGCGTCGCCCTCCACAGCGGCCAGGGCGTGTACACCTCCGACACGGTCGTCTCGTTCCTGCTGCCCGACAAGTCCAACCTCTCGCTCGACAGCGGCCTCAAGGACTCGAGCGTCATCGCGTTCGCGGGCGCCGTGACGCGCACCGTGTCCGAGGGCGTCGCGACCGAGTACTACTCCGAGGACACCGCGCCGATCTTCGGCGCCGGTCTCCGGCAGGGCGTCGTCGTCTCGATGCCGAACGACGGCAACCAGTGGTCGACCAGCTACTCCCGGGCCGAGATCGTGGTGAAGATCGTCGGCCCGAGCGAGGCGTGGGTGCTCGGCACGCAGCACCGGATGCTGCAGCAGATCACGAGCGCGGCGGCGTCGATGCAGGACTCCGTGTCGACCGCCGACGATCGCATCCGCGTCACGCCCGTCGAGCTCACGAAGCGCGTGTTCCACGTCGTCCCGTCGCGGTCGGAGACGCTCGCCGGACTGCTCGCACTCGGCTTCGCGGCGGCGATCGTCGGCACCTGGGGTGCCGTCGTCGTCGACCGCCGACTGCTCGCGCGATCGGGCCGCCCGAACGGGCCCGCGTCGCGCATCCACCCGGACGGAAGGCCCACTCGATGAACCTGGCGGACACGCTGCGCGGACTGTGGCGACGGTGGTACATCGTCGTTCCGGGACTGCTGCTCACCGTGGCGGTCGCCGTCTCGGGCTGGGCGCTGGTGAAGCCGGACTACGAGCGCACCGCCACGCAGCTGCTCCTGCCCGGCGTCGCGACCATCCCCGAGGCCGGCAACCCGTACCTCTACCTCGGCGGGCTCTCGCCGGCGGCCGACGTGCTCATCACGGCGATGTCGTCGCAGTCCGAGATCGACGCGCTGCTCAAGGGCCACCCGGGCGCCGAGCTCGCGATCACCCGCGACTCGGTCACGTCCGGTCCGCAGATCCTCACCACGGTCACGGCGCCGAGCGACGCGGAGGCCGCCGAGATCCTCGACGCCGCCGTGGCCCGCACCACCGAGATGCTGAGCCAGCTGCAGGACGTCGACGGCGTCACGGCGGGCAACCGCATCGACATCACGACGATCACGACCGACGGCGAGAGCACCCTCATCCAGCGGACGCGCGCGCTCGTGACCGCCGGGGCCGGCCTGATCGTGCTGATCATCACGCTCTTCGTCGCCGGCCTCCTCGAGGGGCTCGGCGCGCGCCGACGCCGGCAGGCCGCGGCCGGGAGCGTGCCGGAGCTGCGCCGGGTCAACGGCGAGGCGCCGGTCGGACCGCGCGGCCGGCGGCGTCCGCGACGCACGAGCGGCACATGACCTCGGCCCGCCGGGAGCACTGACCGTGGCGGTGGACCGGATGGCGACCGCACCCGCCACCGGCGGCGGCCGGAGCCGGAGCGGCATCGCATCGGGACCGGCGGTCACGATGCTCACGGTCTACCTCGTGCTGCTGCTCGCGATCCCGTCGACCGTGACGCTCAGCGTGCTCGGCTCGCTCGGACGGCCGTCGATGCTCTGGGGCATCGTCATGCTGCTGGCCTGGTTCGTCGCCCGGCTGCAGGCCCGCACGGTCGACCCCCGCCTCATCCGGCAGCCGGTGCGCTACGCGTTCGTCGCCATCATGGTCATCGCGCTGGTGAGCTTCGCCGTGGCCGTGTTCCGCGGCCAGCCCGGCGATCAGGTCAGCCCCGCGATCACGGCGATCATCCGGCTGCTGTCGTGGGCCGGCGTGCTGCTCGTGACGGTCGACGGCGTCCGGACGATGGACGACCTGTCGCGCGTGGTCCGCCGGATCGGCATGGGCGCCGGGCTCCTCGCCCTGTTCGGCATCATCCAGTTCCTCGCGAAGAGCACCCTGACCGACTTCTTCTCGGCCATCCCCGGGCTCTCGCTGTCCGACTCGGGCGTCGCCGAGCGCGGCGGGGTGGCGCGGGTGCCCGGGACGGCCATCCATCCGCTGGAGTACGCGACGGTGCTCGACGCCGCGCTGCCGCTCGTCATCGCGGCCGCGGTCTCGCACGGGCTCCGCTGGAACGCGACCCGCGGACGGTGGACCGGCTGGGTGATCGTCGCGCTCATCTCGCTCGCCGCGCTCATCGGGGTCTCCCGCTCCGCGATCATCGGGTTCGGCGTCGCGGCGCTGAGCATGCTGCCGGTGCTGCCGCGGCGCTACCGCGGGGTCGTCATCGCCGGCGGCGTCGTGCTCGCGGCCGCCGCGGTGATCGCCATCCCGGGACTTCTCTCCACGACGCTGCAGCTGTTCGCCGGCGCGGCGAGCGACCCGAGCACCCAGTCGCGCACCGGCGGCCTGAGCCGCGCCCCCGACTTCATCGGGTCGTCGCCGCTCGTCGGCGCGGGGTTCGGCACGTTCCTGCCCCGGTACTACATCTTCGACAACCAGTGGGTGCTCATGGCCATCGAGCTCGGCATCCTCGGGGTGCTCGCGTTCGCGGCCCTGTTCGCCTCCGCGATCTGGAGCGGCGCCAGCGCGCGCCGCCGGTCGACGGACCCCGGCGTCCGGCTGCTCGGCTGGGCGCTCGCCGCGTCGTCGCTGAACATCGCGGTGCTGTTCGCGTTCTTCGACGGGCTCTCGTTCCCGCAGTCCGCGGGGCTGCTCTTCATGATCCTCGGGCTCTGCGGCGCCATCCGCACGATCGGCGCCGACACGGCCGCGCTCGGCGCCGACGGGACCGGTCTCGCGCCGTCGCCGGACCTCGACGAGGCGGCGGACGGCGTGCGGCTCACCCGACGGGCGCGCGTGACCCTCAGGCTCGCGCGTCGGCGAGCCACTGCGGGCCGCGGGCCTGACGGAGGCGCCGAGGGCTGAGCAGGTCGCGCACGGCGGCGCGGCTCGTCGCCTTGCCGAGCGCGGCGCGGCTGCCCTCGCGGGCGAGCGTCGCGAGCCAGAACGCGGCGCCGGCGACCGGCCCGTGGGTCGAGCGGAAGAACTTCACCCGGTTCGCGACGAGCAGGGACCACTGCCGCACGTTGCCCGCGGAGCCGCCCTCGAGGTGCTGCGCGCCGGCGGCCGGCTGGTACCAGGCGACGAGACCGTGCCGGCGCAGCCGCAGGTCGTACTCGGTCTCCTCCGAGTAGAGGAAGTACGACTCGTCCCACTCGCCGCAGGTCGCGAGGCACGCGGCGCTGACGAGCTGCGTCGAGCCCTCGGCCCAGTCGATCGCGTGGGCCGACTCGTACTCCGCCGGATCGGTCACCATCTCGCCGAGCGCGCGGATGCGGCCGACCCGCTCGGCGCCGAACAGGGCATCGCCCCACGCGCGCAGCACGCTCGGCGCCCGCCGCAGCGACCAGATGCGCACGCCCTCGGCGTCGCGCAGGGCTGGGACGACGATGCCGATCCGCGGGGTGATGCTGTCGACGAGCGTGCGGAGGCAGCCGGGGTCGAGGCGCACGTCCGCGTTGAGGATGAGGTAGGCGTCGCGCGGGCCCGCGGCGCGGATCGCCGCGTTCACACCGCCCGCATAGCCGAGGTTGCCGCCCGTGCGGACGACGAGCGCGTCGGGCGCGTGCCGCTCGACCTGGGCGATCGTGTCGTCGGCCGAGTCGTTGTCGGCCACGACGAGCGTCCAGTCGACGCCCTCCGCGCCGGCCGGCAGCGACGCCGCGAGGTCGGCGATGAGCGGCGCGCTCTCATAGGTGACGACGCAGATCGCCACGCGGGGCAGGGCGCCGGAGGCGGACCCGGCGGCGGCGGTCATCCCCGCACCACCGACGGCGACCAGGCGTGCGGGAGGAACAGCCTCGGGGCGGACGATCCGTCCGCGGCGGCGGCCCAGACGTCGTAGTCGCCGGCGGCGCCCTCGCGGGGCAGGCCGTAGAGCACGGTGTCGTCGTCGAGCCACTCGACCTGGTCGTCGACGGTGCGCGGCTCGGGCAGCACGGTCTCCTTCCCGGTCGCGAGGTCGTAGACGGCGACGGTCCACGTGATCGCCGGCGCCGTCGCGGTGCGCTTCTTGAAGGCGATCCGGGTGCCGTCCGGCGAGATCGACGGGCACTCCACGCCGTCGCGGATCGCCGTCATCCGCTTCTGCGCGATGCTGCCCTTCACGAGCCAGGTGTGCCCGGCCGAGGCGGCGGTGGCGTAGAACACGTCGTCGTCGTGCGGGTCGAACGTGACGCCCCAGAAGTTGCGGTCCGACGCGGTGATCGGCTGGCCGTCGACCTCGAGGTCCCAGGTCTCGAGGTTGCCGTAGTCGGCGCCCTCCACCGGCGAGATGATCGTCTGCGTCGAGAACGCGACCGAGCCGTAGGACTCGCCCGTCACGAACGCGGTGAAGGCGAGCTTCGTGCCGTCTGCCGACATCCGCGTGCGGCTCGGGATGCCGGGGAGCGGCCAGGTGCGCAGCTCCTTGCCGCTCTCGTCGAGCAGCGCCGCCGTGAACGTCGTGACGACGCCGCGGTCGATGCGGAGGCACATCCGGTAGCCGTGCGACTCGTCGACGCGGTCGCAGGCGGCGGAGCCGATGCTGCGCGCCCCCTCCGGATCGCCCAGCGGCACGGACGAGACGAGCCCGTAACCCCGGCCCGCCGCCGTGTTGCGGAAGACGATGCGGTCGCCGGACGTCGCGGCGTCGGCCGTCTGCGCCTCGCTCGGGGCATCGGCGCGGGCGCGGTAGGAGGCGACGGCGACGGCGCCGTAGACGACGGCGCCGGCGAGGAGCGCGCCCGAGAGCACGAGGGCCAGGACGAGGCGGACGCGGCGGGTCATGCGGTGCGGCTCCCGAGCACCGGCCGCAGCACCCGGTAGGCGATCGGCACGCCGACGGCGAGCATGACCGCGACGATCGCCATCGCCGGCTCGCGGCCGATGACGGCCCACAGGATGCCGAACCCGGCGGCCGACACGAGTCGGCCGAGCGCGACGGCGGTCTGCGCCCCGGCGATGCCGGTGGCGGTGCCGCCCTCCGGCGAGAACTGCCCCGCGAGCGCGGCCAGCACGCCGTCGGTCGCGGCGTAGAAGGCGCCGAGCAGCAGCAGGGCCGCCACGAGCACGGCGATGCCGGCCGGGGTCACGATCGCGGCCGTGCCGCCCTCGGAGCCGACCGGGATGAGCGTGCAGAGGTAGGCGGCGAGGAGGGCGAGGTGTCCGAAGACGAACGCGCGGCCGCGTCCGATCCGGTCGGCCAGGCGCCCGATCGGCACGGCGAACGCGACGAACGCCACGTTCGTGCCGACGTAGAGCAGCGGGAAGAACTGGGCGGCGAGGCCGCCCTGGGCCTGCAGCGAGAGGTACACGAAGCCGTCGCCGACCGTGAGCACGGCGAGGATGCCGGCCACGGCGACGACCCGGCGCAGGCGGGGGTCGGCCAGGTCGCGGAAGCGCAGCGGCGGGCGCGGCGCGCCGGTCGCCGCCTGCTCGCGGCGGGGGCGGCGGTCGGGAACGAGCAGGCCGAGGATGATCACGCCGATCGCGGCGCAGACGAGCGAGGCGACGAAGATCAGCACGAACCCGCTCGGCACGAGCCAGAGGATGAGGAACGCGAGCAGCGGGCCGACCGCGGCCCCGATGTTGTCGAGGGTGCGGTGCACGCCGAACGAGCGGCCGAGCGTCTCCGGCTGCGACGAGGCCGTGATGAGGGCGTCGCGCGGGGCCGTGCGGATGCCCTTGCCGATCCGGTCGAGGGCGATCACCGCGGCGATCGCCGCGAACCCGCTGGCGAGCAGCAGCCAGACCTTCACGATCGCGGACAGGCCGTAGCCCGCGAACGCGACCCACTTCGGACGGTCGGCGCGGTCGGAGAGGTAGCCGCCGCCGATGCGCACCACGGCGCTGACGCCCTGGTAGATGCCGTCGATCACGCCGTAGGCGACCGTGCCGAAGCCGAGGGCGCCGGTGATGTAGATCGGCAGGATCGCGGCGACCGACTCCGAGGAGATGTCGGTCAGCATGCTCACGATGCCGAGCGTGACGACGGTCGACGAGACGCGGACCATCCCCTTGCGGGTCTTCGGCCCCGGCTCGCCCTTCGCGGCGGCGTCGTTGAGAGAGATGTACACGGGACCCCTAGGACGAGTAGTCGAGGACGGCGAACAGCGACAGGCGGGTGCGGCCGCTGGAGGCCGTGGCGGACACCGTGACGGTGTCGTTGCCGCGGCTGAAGGTGCGGGCGGTGGAGCCGCCGACGGCGGGCGCGTCCGAGCCGGTGAGGCCGTAGACGGCGAACGCGGCGGAGAGCGAGGCGAGCGCGGCCTCCGGGACGCCGTCGACCGTGCCGTCGACCGAGACCTGGCTGCGGGATCCGGACGTGGCGATGGAGGAGCTCGTGATCGACGCGCCGGAGGGCAGCTGCAGCTCGGCGGGGAAGCCCGCCGCGAGCCCGCCCTTCTTCGACGCGGACGCCGGCGCGGTGCCGACGAAGACGGGCGGCGGGCTGGTCGCCGGCGGCAGCGTGCTGCCCGGCTGCCCGGGCGGCACCTCGGTGGTCGTGCGCGGCCCGATCGGGCTCGGGCTCGCCGTCACGTACGGGCCGCCGGAGGCCGCGGAGCCCGGGGTGGGCGTGATCGTCGAGCCGGATCCGGAGCCGTCGCCACGGCCGGCGGCGGTCGGGGAGGGTGCCGGGAGGCTGCCGAGGATCGCCGCGGCCGCCACGATGAGGCCCGCGGCCACCGCGCCCGCGGCGATCACCCGGCCGGGCGTCAGCCGGGAGAGGACGCCCGTGCGCTCGCGGCTCCCGCCGCTCACGCGGCGGCCTCCGGGGCCAGGGCGCCGTCGCGCTCGAGGTAGCGCTCCCCGCTCTGCGGGCAGCGCCAGGCGAGCGCGCCCTCGGGCGCGGGGGCGTCGTCCGGCTCGAGGCGCACGCCGGCGCGGCCGACCCAGCCGACGCGGCGGGCCGGGCTGCCGACGACGAGGCCGTAGGCGGGCACGTCGCGGGTCACCGTGGACCCGGCGGCGACGAGCGCCCACTCGCCGATCGCCACGGGGGCGATGCAGACGGTGCGGGCGCCGATCGCGGCGCCGGTGCCGATGGCCACGCCGACCGCGTGCCAGTCGTCGGCCGACTTGCGGGTGAGGTCGGGATTGACGGCGCGGGGCCAGACGTCGTTCGTGAGCACCACGGCGGGGCCGATGAAGACGCCGTCGCCGAGCACGGCCGGCTCGTAGATGAGGGCGGCGTTCTGCACCTTGCAGTTCGCGCCGAGCACCACGCCGGGGCCGACGTACGAGCCGCGGCCGAGCGTGGTTCCGGCGCCGATCACGGCATCCTCGCGCACCTGCGCGAGATGCCAGACGATCACGCCGGGCTCGAGGCGGGCGCGGGGGTCGACATCGGCGGTGCCGGCGACGCGCGGGGTCGCGTCATCGGTCACGGGATCCTCCTGTGGGTGGCAGGAGCCGTGGCGCGCAGTGCGCCCCTGATGGGACGGAGCCCCCATAGGACGGGGTGCCCCGCTTGGCAGCGGGGACGGCGCGCCAGCGGTTCGGGTTCGGGACGACCGATCGGGCATCGGTCCCCTGTACTGTATGCCCGCACCGGGTCGATCCGGTAGAGGGATTCCCCTGACGGCGGAGTGGGAGAGCCGATGGACGACCTGGTGGTAGTAGGCGGCGGCATCGTCGGGCTGGCGACGGCGCGTGCCGTGCGGCAGCGCCGGCCGGACGCGCGCATCACGATCCTCGAGAAGGCGGACGAGGTCGGCACCGGCCAGACCGGCCACAACTCGGGCGTCATCCACGCCGGGATCTACTACGCGCCCGGGTCGCTCAAAGCCCGGCTCTGCCGCGAGGGGCGCATCGCCACGGTCGAGTTCTGCGAGCGGCACGGCATCCCGTACCGCCTGGTCGGCAAGCTCGTCGTCGCCACGGACGAGCGCGAGCGAGCACGGCTCGACGCGCTCGAGGAGCGGGCGCGCACGAACGGCATCGAGCTCGAGCGGATCGGCGAGGGCGAGCTGCGCGAGCGGGAGCCGGAGGTGCGCGGCGTCTCGGCGATCTGGTCGCCGACCACCGGCATCGTCGACTACCGCGCCGTCGCGCGGGCGCTGCGCGCCGAGCTCGAGGCGGACGGCGTCGAGGTGCGCCTGGGCACGGCGGTCACCGGGATCGCCGAGGACGACCGCGGCGTCGTCGTGCGCACGGACGACGGCGGCGAGCTGCGTGCGGACCGCCTGGTGGCGTGCGCCGGGCTGCAGGCCGACCGGATCGCGCGACTCGGCGGGCTCGAGACCGACGTGCGCATCGTGCCGTTCCGCGGCGAGTACTTCGAGCTCGCGCCCGAGCGGTCGCGGCTCGTGTCGCACCTGATCTACCCGGTGCCGGACCCGTCGATGCCGTTCCTCGGCGTGCACCTCAGCCCGACTGTCGACGGCCGGATGACCGTCGGCCCGAACGCGGTGCTCGGCCTGGCCCGCGAGGGCTACCCGCGCGGCTCGGTCAGCCCGCGCGACGTGGCCGACTTCGCCCTGTACCCGGGGTTCTGGCGGATGGCGGCCCGGAACGCGCGCCCGGCGGCGATCGAGCTGCGCAACTCGGCCCTGAAGCGCGGCTACCTCGCCGAGTGCCGCAAGTACGCCCCGTCGCTCTCGCTCGGCGATCTGCGGACGCGCTCCGCCGGCATCCGCGCGCAGGCGGTGCGACGCGACGGCGCGCTCGTCGAGGACTTCCTCATCGAGCGGACGGCGCGGCAGGTGCACGTGCTCAACGCACCGTCGCCGGCCGCCACCTCCGCGATCCCGATCGGACGCGAGCTCGCCGGCCGGCTGCTCGGCGAGGACTGACGCGGCCGGCCCGCGGTCATATGCCGCTCGGGGAATCCGGGTCCATCGGATCCCGAGAGTGTGCTCATAGGAAGCCGAAAGGGTCGTGCGGTCTGCTCTCCTCACCGACATCCACGCGACCCGAGGAGGCCGCCATGGCCGAGAAGCCCCGCGCCGACCCCCGATGGGTCGATGCCGACGGACACGAGATCGACGAGGACCACCGCGGCCTCGTCTACGACATGCAGACGCTGGTGAACCGGCGCCGCGCGCTCGGCATCTTCGGCGGCGTCTCGCTGACGTCGCTGCTCGCGGCCTGCGGCATCGCGTCGTCCGACGGGTCCGCGACCTCGACCCCGTCCGTCGCCACGTCAACGGCGTCCGCCGCGGCCTCCGGCGACATCGAGAAGGTGCCCGACGAGACGGCCGGGCCGTACCCGGGTGACGGGTCGAACGGGGTGAACGTGCTCGACGACTCCGGCATCGTGCGCAGCGACATCCGCTCGAGCTTCGGCTCGTCGACGGTCACCGCGGAGGGCATCCCGCTCACGATCCGGCTCACCGTGCGCGACGCCTCGAGCGGCGCGGCGCTGGCTGGCGCGGGCGTGTACCTCTGGCACTGCGACCGGGCAGGGGACTACTCGCTGTACGCGAAGGGCCTCGAGGACGTGAACTACCTCCGCGGAGTGCAGGAGACCGACGCGACCGGCACGGTCGAGTTCACGTCGATCTTCCCGGCCTGCTACTCGGGCCGCTGGCCGCACATCCACTTCGAGGTGTACCAGGACGTCGCCAACGCCGTGGCGTCCGGGCCGATCGTCACGACGTCGCAGATCGCGCTGCCGGAGGAGATCGACAGCGCCGTCTATGCGACCGCCGGCTACGAGCAGAGCGTGCGCAACCTCGCCCAGACCAGCCTGTCGAAGGACATGGTGTTCGGCGACGACGGCGGCATCCACCAGATCGCGACGATGTCGGGATCGGTCTCGGCCGGCTACACGGCGGCGCTGACCATCGGGGTGTGAGGCGTCAGCCGGCGAGGGGCTCGATGAGCGTCGCGTCGGCCGGGTCGACGGCGCGCGAGTTGTTCACGCGGCGGTCCACCTCGTAGGTCGTCATCGTGGCCGCGACCTCGGCGGAGGCGGCGTCGAGCAGCGACAGCATGCGCTCCTTGCCCGCGTCGTCGAGCTTCACGGGCGCCAGCCACTCGTCGCGCGCGTCGCCGACGGGCAGGAAGGCGGGCATCCGGTCGTGCACCTCGCCGGACGCGTCCCGCGCCTCGCGCGTGACGATCACGGTCGAGACCTCCCACTCGCCGTCGACCTTCCTGACGGTCGACAGCCCGGCGGCGGCGAGGAGCGCCTCGCCGTGGATGAAGTGCGCGTCCTTGCGACCGGCCTCGCCGGTCCACTCGTAGTAGCCGCGCATCGGCACGATGCACCGCGAACCGGCGAACGCGCCCTTCCACAGCCCGCTCGAGGAGATCGTCTCGATGCGGGCGTTGAACTGCGGCCGCCCCGGCTTCGTGAGGAACGACGGACGGAAGTCCCAGACCGCCGGCTCCACCGTGCGGTGCACGACACCGGCCTTGTCGGCGCGCTCGCGGATGATCGGCACCGTGTCGGTGGGCGCGATCGAGTACGACACGCTCCAGTCGCGGAAGTCGTTGCCGTCGAGCACGAACTCCTCGATGAGGTCGTTCGTCTCGCTGTCCATCGCGAACCGGCCGCACATGCGGATCAGGCTAGCCGCGGGGTCCGACGGCCGCCGGATGCGGCCCGGGGTCGGGCTCAGTCGTGCGGATGCTGCTCCGCGGCGAGGTCGCGCGACGACGGCATCGCGTGGCCGTCAGTGCCGGGCGGCAGATCCGCCTCCGCCTCGGCGGCCGTGATCTCGTGGCCGTCCTGCTCGATGGTGACCATGTGGTCCGCGGTGCCGTGCACGTCGAAGTGCGGCTCCTTCTCGTCGGCGCTCATGGCGCCAGTGTGCTCCGGCCGCGGTGCATCGGCGCCCCGTCGGAGCGGATGTCCAGGATGACCGCGCGGGCGAGCCGGCTCCGGGCTCAGCCCCAGGCGTCGGCCGGGGCCTTGACGATCTTCACGGTACCGGTCGTCCAGCGCTCGCCGTTGCCGTAGTGGCTGGTCGCCCACGGCGACTCCCAGATGGCCTGGGCGGTCTGCGCGGCCGGGCAGGAGGCGGCGAGGCAGTCGATGATCGGCTGGTAGCCGCCGCCGCGCGCCAGGTTCTCCGCGACCTTCTTCGCCGCGATCTGCAGGTTGTCGTACCGGCCGAGACCGCCGCCGCCGCCCGAGCCGTAGCCGTTGTTGAGCGGGTTGTTGCGAAGCCACCACGAGTCGGCGCCGTTCTCGCGGATCATCCACTGCAGCAGCACGGTGACGTTCTCGTCGCTCACCGGCCAGCCGCCGTCGGCCAGGATCAGCTTCGCCCAGTCGGCGTTCGTGCCGCTCTGCACGTAGAGCACCTCGGGCGAGGTGACGGCGGTGGTGTCGCGCACCACGTCGGGCACGTCAGCCGCCGCCGGCACCGCGAGGTCCTGGGTCGTGCCGGGGGCGAAGTGCTGCACCGGCGGCGCCATGGCGCGGCCGTGCGCGGCTGGCGTGCGGGCCTCCGCGGGGGCGGGCGGCGCGACCGCCAGGATGACGGCCAGCCCGAGCGCGGCGACGGCGGCGCCGCCGACGGAGCGCGTCATCGAGAGTCGCGGAGCGGCACCCCGGCGGCGGGAGCCGGCTCGCGGGGCGCGGATGCGTGCGGTGGAGGCTGAGGTCATGGATGCGGGTGGCCGTGCGGTTCGGACGCCCGGCCGGGCGGTACGACGGGCCAGGGTATCAGGGCTGTCCCGGAGAGCCCAGAGCGGGCGTAGCGTGGCCGCATGGCACTGCGCGCGGTGTTCGGCGGGGTCTCGACCGTGCTCGTCACGGACGGCCGGTCCAGCGTGCTCGTGGACGGGTACTTCAGCAGGCCGTCGCTGCCGCGGCTGCTGCTCACCCGCGTCGCCCCCGATCCGGCGCGCATCCGCGTCGCCCTCGAACGGCTCGGCATCGATCGACTCGACGCGGTGCTCGCCTCCCACTCGCACATCGACCACTCGCTCGACGCGCCGGTGATCGCCCAGCGCACCGGCGCCGTGCTGGCCGGCACGCCGTCGACCCGCAACATCCAGCTCGGCTACGGCCTCGGCGCGGAGCCGTTCGTCGAGCTGCACGACGGCCATCCGGTGACGTTCGGGGCGTTCGAGGTGACGCCGATCCGCGCCGAGCACAGCGACGACGACGCCGCGCCCGGGCCGATCACCCGACCGCTCGTGCCCCCGGCCCGCCTGCGGGCCTACCGGACCGGCGGCTGCCACAGCTTCCGCATCCGGCACGCGGACGGGTCGGTGCTCGTCGTCGGCACGGCGCAGCATCCGGTGATGCCGCTCGCGCCGCATCCGGCCGGCCTGCTCTACCTCGGCGTCGGCGGCATCGGCGCGAAGAGCGAGGCCTGGCGCGCGGACTACTGGCGCGAGACCGTGACGGCGAGCGGTGCGCGGATCGTGCGCCCCATCCACTGGGACGCCTTCTGGCGACCGCTCTCGAGACCGCTCGAGCCGCTGCCGCCGCGCCTCGACCGGCTGGAGGCGACCATGGCCGACCTGACCCGCTGGGCCCGTCGCGACGGCGTCGAGCTCGTGCTGCCGGCGTTCGGCGACGAGGTGGTGCTGGGCGCCTAGCGCCTCGCCGTGCTGCGGAGCGCCCGCGCCGACCAGCGCGCGCCGTCGAAGCCGACCTCGATCGGATGCTCGAACGCCCGCGACACCGTGTCGGAGGCGATGACCTCCGCCGCCGGACCGGCCGCGACGACCCGGCCGTGGGCGATGAGCATCGCGTGGGTGGTCGTCTCGGGCAGCTCCTCGAGATGGTGGGTCACGAGCACCGACGCGAGGTCCGGATGGCTGTGCTCGAGCGAGTCGACGGTCTCGAGCAGCTGCTCGCGCGCGGCCAGGTCGAGTCCGGTCGACGGCTCGTCGAGCAGCAGGAGGCTCGGGTCGGACAGCAGCGCCCGGGCGATGAGGGCGCGCCCCCGCTCGCCCTGCGACAGGGTCGGCCAGACCGCGCCGATCCGCTCGGCGAGCCCCATCCGCTCGACGAGGTCGTCGGCGCGCGCCGCGTCGGCCGGGTCGGCCTCCCAGTGGTTCGGCAGCTCGACCGAGCCGGCCAGGCCGGTCAGCACCACCTCGCGCACGGTGAGCGGCGAGCCGATCGGATGCCGCGGGTTGACGTGCCCGATCCGCCGCCGGAGCGCCTGCAGCTCGACCCGGCCGAGCCGCGCGCCGAGCACGTCGACCGTGCCCGAGGTCGGATGCTGCAGCGCGCCGCAGAACGCGAGCACGGTCGACTTGCCGGCGCCGTTGCGCCCGAGCAGCGCCCAGTGCTCGCCGGGCAGCACCCGCAGCGAGACGCCGTCGAGGATCGTCGAGCCGCTGCGGCGGAACACCACGTCCGTCAGCTCGAGCACCGGATCCATCGGCTCCGACGCTACCGGCTCCGACCGGCCGCCCAGGACGGGCGGAATCCTCGGCGGATTCTGGGAAGTCAAGGGGGTGCAGTCGGGGCACGGCGGTCGTACTCTTCCGTCATCACCGCGATCGGGCGCGGTGCGACTCGATGGCGAGGCGACGATGGAGCTGTGTCCGACCTGCGGAGCGGGGGTCGTCTTCCGCTTCAACGCCTTCACCGGCGGGTACTCGTACTTCTGCCTCCGCAACGGCGAGCACACCTTCCCGTCGACCGCGACCGCGTCGATCCCGGTGGTCGTGCCGAAGTAGGCGCGTGCGACCCTGGTCGGCATGAGCATCGACGAGATCGACGATTCCGTCCGCGCGCTCGGCGGCGTGCTGGTGCTGGCGCCCGCGGAGGGCGACGGCACCCCGGAGATCGCCTGGGGCGACCGCTTCTTCTACTACGCGCCGGACGGCGTCGTTCCGGCGACGCAGCCGTTCGCCACGATCGTGACGAAGGACTATCCGGGCGAGCCGTCGTCGGGCCTCGACCGGGCGGGCGCGTTCCGCGTCAACGTCGCGGCCGGCGCCGAGGTGTTCGCCGAGCTGGTCGGCCGCGACCCGAAGGACGCGCCGGCCGCCGACGAGCCGGCGCCGGACGCGGTGGATGCCGTGATGGCGCATCCGGTCTACGGCTCGCTGGGCTGGATCGCCGTCGTGGAACCGGGGGAGCGCACGTCGACGCGGCTGCACGCGCTGCTCATCGGCGCGCACGGGCTCGCGAAGGCGCGCTGGGACCGCCGCGAGGACGCGCGCGGCTGAGCACGACCGCCCGGCCGCGGCCCGCCCGGCCGCCGGATGAAGGACATCCGGGTGGTCCGATCCTGAGACGCAGGAGTCCGCCGCCCCGAGGGCGACGGACTCCTGCATCCGGCGGTCGGGCCGGATGCGCGGCGGGCGCTCCGAGGCGAGCGCCACGACGCCGCGGCCCACGAGCTGGCCCGTCAAGGCGATCGTCTCGGCCCGCCGCTCGAGCCGGAGGTCGACATCTCCGCGGCGGTGCGGCTCATCCAGCGGATCATCGAGACCGCGCCCGCCGCCGACCGGCCAGCCTGAGCAGCACGCCCGCGGCGAGCACGCCGAGCCCGGCGAGCACCGACAGCGGCGGGAGGGACGCGGCGAGCGCGACGCAGCCGACGGCCCCGAGCGCGGAGAGCGCACGCGGCATCCGGCGGTGGGGCCGGTCCTGGGTGAGCGCGGACAGGTTCGCGACCAGGTAGTACAGCAGCACCCCGAACGACGAGAACCCGATCGCCCCGCGCACGTCGGCGAGCAGCACGATCACGATGACGACGCCGCCGACGAGCGCCTCCGCCCGGTACGGCACCGAGCGGCGCGGATGCACGGCCGCGAGCGCCCGCGGCAGGTCGCCCTCGCGCGCCATCGCCAGCGCCGTGCGGCCGATGCCCGCGATGAGGGCGAGCAGCGCGCCGAGCGCGGCGGCGGTGGCGCCGACCCGCACGACGGGCAGCAGGCCGGGTGCGGCCGGCTCGACCAGGTCGGCGAGCGGCGCGCTCGAGCCGGCGAGGCCGGCCGCGCCGAGGCCGCCGAGCAGTGCGAGCCCGACGGCGAGGTAGACGACGAGGGCGATGCCGAGGGCGAGCAGGATCGCGCGCGGGATCGTCAGCTCCGGGGCGACGACCTCCTCGCCGAGGGTCGCGATCCTGGCGTAGCCGGCGAACGCGAAGAACAGCAGGCCGGCCGACTGGAGCACCCCGTAGGCGCCGGTCGACGGGACCGCGCCGACCAGCATGCCGGGATCGGCATACGAGGCGCCGGCGACCACGGCCGCCGTGAGCGCGACGAGTGTGACGGCGACGAGGATGCGCGTGAGGAGCGCCGTGCGGGTGATGCCGAGCAGGTTCACGAGCGTGAGCACGGCGACGACCGCGGCCGCCAGCGGGCGCTGCCAGGCGGGCGGTGCGACGTACGCGGCGACGGTCAGCGCCATGGCGGCGCAGCTCGCCGTCTTGCCGATCACGAACGACCACCCGGCGAGGAAGCCCGGCCACGCGCCGAGCCGCTCCCGCCCGTACAGGTAGGCGCCGCCCGCGTGCGGGTACTGCGCCGCGAGCTGCGCGGTCGAGCCGGCGTTCGCCGCGGCGACCAGCGCCGCGAGGGCGAGGCCCGCGAGCAGCCAGGTGCCGGCCGCGGCGGCGGCGGGCGCGAACGCCGAGAAGACGCCGGCGCCGACCATCGACCCGACGCCGATCACGACGGCGTCGCCGAGCCGGAGGCGGCGGGCGAGGCGCGGGGCGGAGCGGGGCGCGGTCACGAGCGGACCCTAGCGCCGCCGGGTGTCGCGCCGGGGCGGTCGGCGAGGGGATCGCAGAACCGGGCGACGCGCCGCTCAGTCGGGCTCGGGCGAACCCTCCCGGGCGGCGACCCGGTGCCGCCGCACCCGCCGGATCACGAGCACGACCAGCGCGAGGCCGACGGCGGAGTAGATCACGATGTCGAGCACGCCGGACCATCGGTCGATGAGCTCGTACCGGCTGCCGAGGGCGGCGCCGAGGCCGACGAGCAGCGCGTTCCAGACCCCGCTGCCGACGATGGTGAGCACACTGAACAGGGGCAGCGGCATCCGCTCGGCCCCCGCCGGGAGCGACACGAGGGAGCGGACACCCGGCATGAGCCGTCCGAACAGCACGGCGGTCCAGCCGTGACGGGAGAACCAGCGCGCCGAGCGCTCGAAGTCCTCGGCGTCGACGAGCGGCAGCCGGGCGAGCAGTCGGACCGAGCGCTCGTGCCCGAGCCGCGCCCCCAGGAGGTAGAGCACGAGCGCGCCGGCATAGGAGCCGAGCGTCGCCAGCCCGATCACCAGCGCGAGGTTCATCCTCCCGGTGGCCGCGAGGAAGCCGGCGAGCGGCAGGATCACCTCGCTCGGGATGGGCGGGAACACGGTCTCGACGAGCGTGAGCAGCCCGACGCCGACCTCGCCGAGCGCGTCGATCGCGCGCGCGGCGATGCCGGCCAGGCCGTCGAGCTCGTCGAGATCGACGGCGTCGGACATGCATGCGACCGTAGCGGGGGCTCCTGAGTCGGAGCTCCCGAAACCCGCGCCGTCGTCGGCTAGCGGATGCGAAGTCCGACTGTCAAGGCCCCCCGCCCTTCCAGACTCGCTGACTATTTTCGACTCCGATGTCGGATGAGGAGCAGCTCGCGCGCTGGATGGTCGATCAGGTTCACGAGCACGGTCGCCGCAGCCGTTCGGAGCTGCTGGCTCAGCTCCCGGACTGGGCGGCCGGGGTCGACGGCTTCGACGGCCGCACGCTGAAGCTGTTCCGGGGCCTGCACGCCGGGCAGATCCGCTGGATCTCCGCCGGCCAGTACTGGGAGTCGCTCCGCGTCCGCTGACGGCGTCGAGGATCGCTCTGGTCGTCGCGCCGTCCTGGTCGTACGCTGGCGCCACCCGAGCGGAGAGGGCGACGATGCCCGCACCGGACCCGACCCCCGAGCTGCCCTCGTCCATGCTGCGTGCCCTCGGCGAGCTGCACGTCGCGGCGCTCCGCCTGGAGACGCTCGTCGAGGGGACGCTCGAGGATGGCGCGGACCTCTCCGCCTTCCACGCGTGGCGCCGCATCGCGTCCGCGGATCTGGAGGAGGCGCGTCGGCTCGCGCAGGCGGCCGCCGACGCCGCGGTGGTCTCGGGCGAGCTGCTCGTCGAGGCCATCGACGGCACGCGCGTGCTCGTGGGCCCGCCGGGCGTGCACAAGCTCGCCGAGCGGATGGCGAAGGCTGTGCGGGCCGGTCGCGCGCTCGGCGCGGCGCCGGGGCGACGTCCGCGCTGAATCACCCGCGCTGCGTCGGACTCGAGCGGCGCGTCCGCCCCGGTCAGCTGCCGTTCGACACCGTGCCGAGCTTCGCGAACACCACGAGGTTGTCGACGTAATGCGCCGTGCGGCGGTCGAACACCCCCGCGCAGCAGATGAGCCGCAGCTCCGGATCCGGTGTCGCGCCGTAGACCTCCGAGGTCGGGAACTGCGCCTTCGCCGACTGCGTCCGCCCGGTCACCACGAACCGCAGCACCGCGCCGTCGGACATCGTCACGTCGACCGCGGCACCGGGCAGCAGCGCCGACAGCGTCTCGAATACGCCGGGGCCCGCCGAGTAGTCGACGTGGCCCGCGATGATCGCCGGCCCGACCTGCCCGGGCACGACCCCGGCCGCGAACCAGCCCGCCTTCGCCGGGTCGACCGGCGGCTGCAGCCTGCCGCGGCCGTCGACGGCGAGGGTCTCGAGCGTCGAGGCGATGCCGAGATCGGGGATCGAGACCGACACCGGCACCGTCGTCACCGCGGCCTGCGGTCCGACCGGGTCCTGGATGCGGCCGACGTCGCCCACCCCCGGCGAGGTGGTGGCGGTCGCGCTCGGGGCCGGCGCGGCGGCCGACGGCGCGAGCGCGGCCGCCGCGATCCCGGCGCCGAGCACGGCGATCAGCGCGGCGGCGCCGAGGAGCACGGCCGGATGCCCGGCGCGGCGCGTCCGTGGCGCCGGGCGCTCCGTGCTCATCCCGCGAGCAGCGAGCGCGACTCGGCGAGCCATCCGCCGCCGGTGTTCACGCCGCCGACCGGCGCCTGGGCGATCGCCGCCGAGTCGACGACCGAGCGGATCTCGAGGCCGGTCGACGTGTCGAGCACGAACAGGCTGGCGACGCTGCCGGCCGAGAGGTCGACGGTGGCGCTGCCGGTGCGTCCGCCGCCGGTGAGCTTCAGGCTCGAGGCGCCGGCGGGCAGCGGCGAATAGGCGCTGGCGGAGCCGAGTGCGGCCTTCGTCGCGAGCGCGAGGCCGGAGGCCGTCGACACGTCGACGCTCGACGCGGCCGTCGACGCCTGGATCACGCGGACCCGGGCCTGGCCGGTCGGCGGCGACGCGAGGTCGTCGTCGAAGGACTGCACGCTGATCGCGGCGTTGCGCCCGAAGGCCGCCACCGTGCGGGCCGTGCCGGCCGCAACCTGCAGCGAGGCGGTGAGCACCGGCTTCGACGTCGCCGCGGCGCCGGCCGCGACCATCGTGACCGTGTAGACCCCGCTCGGGAGCTCGGCGTAGCCCGACACCGCACCGTACGCGACGCCGCGGAGGGTGAGGTCGACGCGCGAGCTGCCGAGCGGGCTGAGGCGCACGTCGACCGACGCCGTGTCGGGGGAGAGGTGGGCGAGCCGCACCCATCCGTCGCCGGCGGGGGCGGAGGGCAGGGCGGCGTCGGCGCCGATGGTCGGGAGCAGCAGCCCGGCGGCGGTGGCGAGTGCGGCGACGGCGGCGGCGACGAGGCGCCGGGTGGGGACGGGTGCGGTGCGGGACATCGGGTTCTCCTTGCGGTGCGGTGCGGTGCGGTGCGGGGGTGCGGTGCGTGGAGCGGCGGTGCGTGGAGCGGGTGAGGTGGGACGGGACGGGATGCGACGTGCGAGGCGGGACGGGTGCCGGGTGGGTGGCTCGCTAGCTGTCGACGGGCGGGTCGATCGGCCAGGTGATCAGCACGTGCTGGCCCTGCACGGTCACCCGCTCCGGAGTGAACGGACCGGCCAGTGCGGCGACCAGCCGATCGACCGCGGGCGAGGGACTGCCGACGACCGCGGCCGGCGCGCCGCCGAGCGCGACCAGCTCGACCTGTCGAAGCAGACGACCGGACTCGCCCCGCACGGCGGGGAACCCGGCGATCTCGACGTCGCCGTCGGCCAGCGCGGTGCCGATCGTGAGCACGACCCGGGGGTCGACGCGGCCCTCGGCGAGCAGCTGCTTGTCCGCCGGCTCCGCGCGCAGCCCGGCGTGCCCGGCGACCTGGACACCTGCGACCTTCGCCATCCGGGCGTCGGTCAGCGCGAGCGCGGCGACGGCGCCCGGATCGGGGTCGAGCCGCAGCACGTCGACGCGCGCGCGGCCGGATCCGAACCGGGCGACGACCGCACCCGACGCGAGCAGCTCGTGCCGGGGCCCGGTCGCGGTCGCGGCGCGGAGCGCGGGGGTGCTGACCACGTACGACACGTCGGCCGGCGCTCGATCGAGCGCCGCGACGCCCGAGCTCCTGCGGCCGTCGCGAGCCGGTCCGAGCAGGTCGATCCGGGTGAGCGGATCCGCGACCACCGGGGTCGTCGGCGGCAGCTGCCCGTCGACCCAGGCCAGCGCGGCCCGGCGGTCGGCGTCCTGCGACACCGAGAGCGCGGCGGTGAGCGGGGAGACGTCGACGACGGCCGCCGTCACGATCGCGGCGGCGGCGGCCGCCAGCACGATGCCCGCCCGCGAGCGCCCGGTGACGGCACCCGATCGCAGCACCCGCACGGCGGCGTCGACGGAGCCGGCTGTGAGCAGCGCCGCCGCCGTGGCGAGCGGCAGCAGCGACGTCGGCGACGCGGCCGGCAGGGCTGACACGGCGACCACGGCCGCGAGCGAGGCGAGCAGCACCGCGGAGATCGGACGCAGCCGCCAGATGCCGAGTCCGGCCACGGCGGCGAGGGCGCCGGCCAGCAGCAGCACGGGATCGGTGCGCCACCAGACGGCGAGCGCGGAGTCCGCGGCGCCGGGCGCCGATCCCGCGGTCGTGCCCGCCAGGAGCGCGCCGAGCGGATCGCCGGCGGGCAGCATCCCGAGCGCGACGGCGATCCGCTC